>NZ_JAAHBU010000111.1 GCF_010671725.1 Pseudomonas brassicae
GCCGCCCAGCCCGCCGCCAATGGCGGTCGTGCCATCACCGGCCATGGCAGTCAGGGGCAGCAGGATACCTAGAGCGAGGGTAGGCAAGGTGAAACGCATGATGTGAACCTCAGTAAAAGGGGACAGCCAGCAAGAGGGGTAGGTGTTCAGCGATAGTCGCCGCGATAGCGATCATTGCGCCCGCGGTCATCGCGGTCATAACGATGGTCACGGTCGCGCGCATGGCGATGGTCACGGTCGTGGTCGCGCCAGCCGCCATCGTCACGGCCGTGATGGTGGTAACAGCCGGCAGTGGCCAGCATCAGCGCCACCAGGGCGCACTGTGATAGACGTGTCAGCACGTTCATGTCCTTGATCCGCAAGGTGGTTTTTCTATGGCGCAAGTATGACCGCGGCTTTTTGGTTTGGTTTCCGTGTGGGCGCTCTAAAAACACGTCATGCGGGCAGCAGACGATTACGCTCGGCGTGCTGCGTTGTACAAAATCAGCGCTAAACTTGTACAAGGAAATATTCAAGTAAAGGTATTGCTGAGGCATAGCTGACGTACCGACCAGGGTTGCGGCCCGAGGAGCATGGCATGCGCCCATTGGCGTTCGCGTTAGGCAGGCTGCTGTTGCTGGTGGGCGCATTGACGTGCGGGCAGGCCGTGGCCGCCTGGCAGGAGGCCTTGCCCGGCGCACGCCTGGTGGGCAGTGGCGAGCTGAAAGTCTGGGGCTTGAGCATCTATGGTGCGCGCCTGTGGAGTGCGGCTGCCCGCTTTGACGACCAGCAGCCGTTTGCCCTGGAGATCACCTACCACCGTGCGGTCAGCCGTGATCGCCTGGTCAGCATCAGCCTCGACGAGATCCAGCGCTTGTCTGCCGGCAGCGTGACGGCGGCGCAGCTCAGCCAGTGGCAGGCGCAGATGCAGCGGGCGTTTGTCGACGTACAGGCAGGCGCGCGCATCACCGGTGTCTACCTGCCCGGCCAGGGCTGCCGCTTCTATGTGGGTGAACGGCTGCAGCACGCGGTGCGCGACGAGGCCTTCGCCCGGGCGTTTTTTGCCATCTGGCTGGACCCGCGCAGCCGCAACCCTGAACTGCGTCAGCAATTGCTCGGAGGTGCCTCATGAAGCGGTGGTGCGTGCTGGTGTGCCTGTTGCTGGCCGGTTGCGGCAATGTTGATGTCGAGACCTACCGCGGCCAGTCGCCGGTATTCGACCTGCGGCAGTATTTCAATGGTCGGGTCGACGGTTGGGGCATCGTGCAGAAGCGCTCGGGTGAAGTGATCAAGCGTTTCCATGTGGTGATAGACGGGCGCAGCGATGGCGACAATGTGGTACTGGACGAGCACTTTACCTACAGCGACGGCACCCGTCAGGCGCGCACCTGGACCATTCGTCCGCAGGGCCCCGGGCGCTGGCGGGGTAACGCCGGGGATGTGGTGGAGGAGGCCAGTGGGCAAAATGCGGGCTTCGCACTGCGCTGGCAGTATGTGCTGAGTGTGCCGGTCGACGGCAAGACCTGGGACATTCGCTTCGACGATTGGATGTACCTGCTGGACGAGAATACCCTGCAACCGCTCCTACATGACCAAGTTCGGTGTCGAGGTTGGCCAGGTCACGCTGTTTTTCCGCAAGCAGGTGCCGTGAGCCGCCCCACCTGATGCAGCAAAGGTAGCAACAGCGCCCACACGCCAGCCAGTAGCATCAGGCTGGGCCAGGTGCCCAGTGGCAATCCCACGCCGGCCAGTTGCACGCCGCCCCAGTACGACAGTGGCCCGCCAAGCGCGCCGCTGAGGCTGGCCAGCCACCAAGGACGGGCGCTCCAGGCCAGGCTATGGTGCAAGGTGCTGGCAAACAGCGGCCACAGCAGCGCCAGCCAACCGGGCAGCAGGTGGCGCTGCCCGGCGAAGACGAATACGCCGAAGTTCAGCAGCAGGCTGTCGACTGCCCAGCCGCACAGGCTCACCGCCAGGATCAGGCGAACCTCGCCCGGCCTGGCCAGCCATGCCAGGTGCGTCAACAGGCACGCGGCAGCCAGCCACAGCAGCCAGGGGTGATGTGCGCCCAGCACGCAGGCGAACCAACCCACCTGGAACAGCAGCGCATTGCCCAGCAGGTGTGCTGCGCGTGTGCGTCGCACAGTCAGCCCAGCTGGCCCAGCAGTGGCGCAGGCCGTGCCTCCGGCTTGGCCAGCAGCAACTGCGCGGTACCGATGGCGCGCTCCATGAAGCCGCCCTCGCAGTAACACAGGTAGAACTCCCACAACCGGTAGAAGCTGTCGTCATAACCCAGTGTGTGCAGCGTCTGGCGTGCCCGTTGCAAATGCTGGTGCCAGCAGCGCAGGGTGCGCGCGTAGTGCAGCCCGAAGTCTTCCATATGGTGCAGGTTGAGGTCGGTGTCGCGCCCCAGTACCTGCATCAGCACGCTGACCGAGGGCAGGGCGCCCCCGGGGAAGATATAACGCTGTATGAAATCCACCGAGCGGCGTGCCTGCGCGTAGCGTTGCTCGCGAATGGTGATGCTCTGCAGCAGCATCAGCCCATCGGGCTTGAGCAGCCGTGCGCATTGCTTGAAGTAGGTGCTGAGGTAGCGGTGGCCAACTGCCTCGATCATTTCGATGGAGACCAGTTTGTCGAACTGCCCCTGCAGGTCGCGATAGTCCTCCAGCAGCAGGGTGATGCGATCCTGCAGGCCCTCGGACTCGATGCGCTGGCGTGCATAGGCGTATTGCTCGGCCGAAACCGTGGTGGTGGTCACGCGACAGCCGTAATGACGCGCTGCATAGATGGCCAGCCCACCCCAGCCGGTGCCGATCTCAAGCAGATGGTCGGTGCTGCTCAGGTCGAGCTTCTGGCAAATGCGCTGCAGCTTGTACTGTTGCGCCTGTTCCAGGCTGTCCTCGGGCGTGCGGAACATGGCGGCCGAATACATCATGCTCGGGTCCAGCAACTGTTCGAACAACGCATTGCCCAGATCATAGTGAGCGGCGATGTTGCGCCGTGACCCCTGTCGGGTGTTGCGGTTGAGCCAGTGCACCGCGCGCAGCAATGGGCGACCCAGGCGCGCCAGGCCGCCCTCCAGGTCATCCAGCACGTCCAGGTTGCTGACCAGTACGCGCACCACGGCGGTGAGGTCTGGGCTGGTCCAGTAGCCCTGGATGTAGGCCTCGCCTGCGCCGATGGAGCCGTTGCTGGCGATCATCCCCCACGCAGCGGCGTCGACGATCTGGACCTGCCCTTGCAGGGTGGCACCGGCGCTGCCGAAGTGATGCACGCAGGTTGGCTCGATGACCACCAGGGCACCATGGCGCAAGCGTTCGAGCTGCCCCAGCACGGCGCGCTTGAGTAACGCCAGGCCAATGCCATTACCGGCCGTTGTACAGCGTTTGGCCGGGATTGCCTCAGGGCTTTTCATGCGGGGGTTCCTTTACGGTCGGTCGTCCGGTGAGCGGTTTGGCCAGGCGCCAGGCGCCGTCGGCAGGGAAGTGATTGAACACGCGGTGACGCTTGAGCAGCAGGATCAGGGCCTGCCAATAAATTGCCAGCAGGGTCTTGCCGGTCATCCAGGGGAAGCTCAGCAGGTGCCGGTAGAGGGCGTGGCGGGTCAGTTCGATGCGATTCAGTTGCAGCGTGGCGCTGAACACGCGCTGGTCGGCTTGCCAGTCCTCCATGCGTACCCGCAGGCGGGCGGCGGGCGCGTTGAAGTGCAGGTGGTATTCCAGGTCGGCGGGCAGGAACGGCGAGACGTGAAACGCCTTGGCCACGCTGAAGTGCCAGGGCTCGGCGGCAGCTGCGGGCAGTACGTAGTGGTAGCGTTGGTGCCAGGGTGTATTGGTCACTTCACACAGGATCGCGGCCAGCCGGCCATCGTGCTCGAAGCAGTAGAAAAAGCTCACCGGATTGAACGCCAGGCCCCAGCTGCGTGGCTGGGTCAACACGCATACCCGGCCCGTTGGACGATGGCCCAGGGCCTGCTCGATGTGGTCGCCCACGGCCTGCTTGAGCGGAGTGCCGTCGCCGGTGAGCGATGGCAGGTAATCGCGCTCGCGAAAGGCGAAGGGCTGGTAACGTCCACTGCCGGCCAGCCTGGAAAGTGCCGAGAGTTGTGCCTGCTCGTCCAGGTCCAGATACAGCAGGCCCATGCGGTAGGCAAACCCGTGCCCGCCTTTGGCATGCCGGCGATGACTGACCCAGCCCTGGTAGAGTGCGCTGTTCACAGGTGCTCCCCGAACGCCGATGCGACGCGCAATGCGCTGACCACACCGTCCTCGTGAAAACCATTGCCCCAGTACGCACCGCAATAGTAGGTGTGCTGCGCGCCGCACAGTTCTGCCTGGCGCGCCTGGGCGCGCACGCCGTCAAGGCTGAACTGCGGGTGGGCGTAGGTGTAGCGCCCCAGGATTCGGCTTGGGTCGATCGCGTCGGTCTGGTTGAGGCTGACACAAAAGGTCTGCGGTGCGTCGATGCCCTGCAAAATGTTCATGTTGTAGGTCACCGCCGCCGGTTGCGTGCTGTGCCCGCCCAGGCGGTAGTTCCAGCTGGCCCAGGCCAGCGGCCGGTGCGGCAGCAGGCGGGTGTCGGTGTGCAGTACCACGTCGTTGTCGGCGTACTGCAATGCCCCCAGGATCTCCCGCTCGGCGTCGCTGGGGTCGTGCAGGGTGAGCAGCGCCTGGTCGCTGTGGCAGGCGAACACCACCTTGTCATAGCGCTCCATGCCGGCGCGGCTGAACACCGTGACGCCGTGGGCGTCACGGCTGACGCCCAGTACCGGGCAATTGAGGCGAATGGCTTGTGCAAACGGGGCGCACAGTGGCGCCACATAGCTTCTCGACCCACCCCGGACCACGCGCCACTGCGGCCGGTGGTTGACTGACAGCAGGCCGTGGTGTTTGAAGAAGCGCACGAAGAACTGCAGCGGGAACCTCAGCATCTGCGCCAGCGGCATCGACCAGATGGCCGCACCCATCGGCACGATGTAGTGATCGATGAAGCGCTGGCCGTAGCGATTGCTGTGCAAATAGTCGCCCAGGGTCAGTACATCGCTGACCCGTTGTTGTTCAAGGTCACGCAGCGACTGGCGGTTGAAGCGCAGGATGTCGTAGAGCATGCCCCAGAACGGCGGTGACAGCAGGTTGCGCCGCTGTGCAAACAGGCTGTTGAGGGTATTGCCGTTGTACTCGTGGGCGGTTGCCGGGTCGTGCACCGAAAAGCTCATTTCGGTCGGGTCCGAGGCCACGCCCAGGTGCTCGAGCAGGCGGATGAACTGCGGGTAGGTCCAATCGTTGAACACGATGAAACCGGTGTCGACGGCATAATGCTGCTCGCCCAGTTGCACGTCGACGGTGTGGGTATGGCCGCCGAGGCGGTCGCTGGCTTCGTACAGCGTGATGCTGTGCTGGCGTTGCAGCAAGTGGGCGCAGGTGAGCCCGGAAATACCGCTGCCGATGATCGCGATTTTCATGGGGTGGGTTCCTCGCGCGGTGGGCGTGACATGCGCTTGCCCAAGGCCAGTTGCAGGCGTAGTGGCAGCCAGGCGACCAGGCGCAGGCTGCTGATGAACAGGCGCGGGAAGGCAATTTCAAAGGGCTGCCGATCCAGGCGCTCGGCGATATGGCGCGCGGCTTTTTCGGCCGGCCAGCACATCGGCATGGCGAAGTCATTGCGCCGAGTCAGCGGGGTGTCGACAAAACCCGGGCTTACCAGCGTGACGGCGATGCCGTCGCGGGCCAGGTCGATGCGCAGCGATTCGAACAGGTAGCGCACGGCCGCTTTCGACGCGCCATAGGCGCCTGCGCGCGGCAGCGGCAGGAAGGTCACGGCACTGGCCACCGCCACCAGATGCGGGCGCACGCCGCGGCGCAGCAGCGGCAGCGCCGCTTCCACACAATGGCTGGCGCTGAACAGGTTGGACGCCATCACGCGCTCGACCATGGCGGCTTCGAATGCCTGGCTGTCCAGGTACTCGCAATTGCCGGCATTGAGGATCACCTGATCCAGCGCGCCCCAGGCCTGGCCGATATGCTCGCCCATGGCACGCACTTGCGCGGCGTCGCGCAAATCGCCGGCCAGCACCAGCACCTGGCCGGCGTGGCGTTGCGACAATGCCAGCAGGGCCTGGGTGTTGCGCGCACTCACCGCAAGGCGATGCCCCTGGGCCAGCAGTATCTCGGCCAGAGCCGCCCCGATCCCGCTGCTTGCGCCGGTCAGCCAGATACGCTTCATGCCAGCCTGCGCTTGAGCCAGCGGATCACGCTGCCCATCAGCGGCACGTGCTCGTACAACAGTGCGCCGGCGTCGAAGTAGTCGTGATGCAGGTAGACCTTGTCGCGCCACATCAGGCACGAACAGCCACGTACCTCGATGGTCTGCCCCCCGTTCAGGCGCGGGTGGCGATAGTGCAGGGTCCAGCGCAGGTAACCGAGCCCGTCGTTGACCTGGTCGTAGCCATGGAACTCGAAGTGCACGGCCTGGACGTTGGCGTACAGCTGGTCAAAATAGGTGCGCAGTGCGCGCAGGCCTTGCACCTGATGCAGCGGGTCGCGGAACTGGATATCGTCGCTGTACAGCTCGCCAAGCGCTCAAGATTGCCTGCGTCTAGCTCGCTGAAGCGCTGTGCAAAGCGTTTGAGATAGTCGGACATGACCTGCACCCATGACCGTATCGGTCATTTAGTTGTACATATTGTGATGTTTGTACAAGATATTTGCAGGTTAGAGGGAAATTTGTACAAGTCAATGCGTAGCAGCAGATTTCGTGTGCGTCGACGAGGAAATTCAAGGCAGCAGCAATCGCCTGGTGCGGCTCAGGGTGCAGCGGGGGAGGGGTGGGCATTGCAAGGGGGGGTATGGTGCCTCGAACCGGAGTCGAACCGGTACACCTTTCGGCGGCGCATTTTAAGTGCGATGTGTCTACCAATTTCACCATCGAGGCGGTGCAGCAGACTGCGAATTAGACATGAAAAGACAGCACAAATCAACAGCTTAAGCCTCTGCCTGGACGCTGCTGCAGGCTGTTCATTTGGCCATGTAGCGTCTTAGCCAGCGTCTCGGGATGAATACCGAGAAGGCAGCCAGCAGCGCTGCCAGCAGGCTGCTGGCCAACAGCGCCACCAGCCCCAGACGATGCTCCAGTAGCCCGCCGAGCACTGCGCCGCACAACATGCCGGCCCACGGCACCAACTGCACACGCCAGCCCGGGCGGCGCTCGCCCAGCAACCAGCGCCCCAGGCCACGGCCAAACCGGGACAAGGCACCCGTGACATAGGTGAGCCCGATCGGCAGTCCGTTGACCTCTTCCACAGCGGCATTGAGCATGCCCATGGCAATGATCGCGGCAAACAACGCGGCCACTTGTGCGTCGCTGTCGACCAGGCCTGCCACCAGCAGCAATGCCGCTGCAATCAGCAGCAGTGGCCAGGCGCGTCGGGCGCTGAGCCGGGCGATGATCACGCCCAGGGCATTGCCAGCGATAAAAGCGCCGATCAGCAGCGCCAGGCGCGATGCCAAGGCCCAGTGCCCGTCGCCCAGGGCCACGGCCATGCGCGTGGTATTGCCGCTCATGAACGAAACAAAATCACCGGTGGCAAGAAAGCCGATCGCGTCGGTCATGCCCGCCAGTACCGACAGCGCAGCGACAAAAAACAACCCGACCCGGCCTCGCCGGTTGTGCACCAGGGTGCTCATCGGTCCGCGATGGCCTTGCGTGCGTTCTGGGAGCATAGGCGGCGTTACTGTTCGAGGTTGCTGGCGACGTTGCGCAGTTCGTCGACCGACGCCTGCAGACCATTGATGCTGCGCTGTACATCCAGGGCGTCCTGGGTGTGCACCGAGCGCTGCAGGTAGCGCGCGTGCCCGGCCAGCTGCAGCGCCACCCGTTCAAGGTCCGCAGCCGTGTGCTGCAAGTCGTCGTGAATGCCTTTCATCCGCAGGTCTGTGGTCAAATCGTTCCCTCTTGTAGTACACCTGGCGACTATAGCAAGTTGACTTCCCGGCGGGGGAGCGAAAAGCTGCGTTCAGTTGCAGGAACAGCTGCCAGGGCAGTGGGAGCAGCGACGGCACAATGTTGACACGGGCTCACCACTGCGCCACTGTTTTGTGCGGCGTGGATCCAATGAGCGTCGGTTCGCGCCAAGCCCACGCAACGGGTTTGTTTTACCCAGGGAATTGCCCGGGTTCTAAACTGTCTACTCTTTTATCGTCCTCTGCCGTGCCTGTGGGTGTGTCATGGAATCTTCCGAGCGCTCCGACCTTCATACCCTGCACGTCAGCCGCTACGAGCAGTTGGTGCGCACGGTGGCGGACTACGCCATCTATATGCTCGACCTCGAAGGCCATGTGGTGTCGTGGAACCTGGGGGCCGAACGCATCAAGGGCTACCGTGCCGACGAAGTCATCGGTCGGCATTTCTCGATGTTCTTCACCCCTCAGGATTGCGCCGACGGCCGGCCGGCGTGGCTGCTCAATCGGGCGTTGAGCACCGGCGGGGTACAGGACGAGGGCTGGCGTCAGCGCAAGGACGGCACGCAATTCTGGGCCCTGGCGGCGCTGGACGTGATCCGCGACGAGGACGGGACGGTGGTTGGCCTGGCAAAAATCACCCGTGACATCACCGACCGTCGCGAAGCTGCCTTGCAGCTGGATGTGATGCGCGCACAACTGTTCCAGGCGCAGAAGCTCGAGGCGCTGGGCCAGCTTACCGGTGGTATGGCGCATGATTTCAATAACCTGCTGACCATCATCATCGGTTCGGCAAAGCTGGCCATGAATTCCAAGGATCCGCAGCGTACTCAACGCTTGCTTCAGCATATTGTCGATGCTGGGGAACGTGGCAGTCAGGTCACGCAACAGTTGCTCGGTTTTGCCCGGCGCAAGGCATTCAGCAGCAGCCGGGTGAATGTCGGGGAGCTGGTGGCGTCAAGCCAGGCGCTGCTGTCGCAGGCGTTGCCCAAGGACATGCAGTTGGTGGTGCAACTGGACAGTGAGCTGAGCGATATCGAGGTGGACGCCAGCCAGTTGCAAATGGTCCTGCTCAACCTGATCTTCAATGCGCGTGACGCGATGGGGACATCGGGGCAGATCGAGTTGCGCGCGTGTAATCATCGGCTGCACGGTGAGTGGGAAGGGCTGGAGGGGGATTTTGTGCTGATCAGTGTCAGCGACACCGGGCGCGGTATCGACCCCAGCGTGCTGCCGCGGATCTTCGAGCCGTTCTTTACCACCAAGGGCTTTGGCAAGGGCACCGGGCTGGGCCTGAGCCAGGTGTATGGCTTTGCAAGGCAGAGCAACGGCTGCATCCGGGTCGACAGCGAGCCGGGGCGCGGTACGTGCATGAGCCTGTGCCTGCCGGTATGGCCGAGTACCGATTCCGACAACCCACACAAGGGGTGAACCATCGTGGAGCAGCTCAAGCGTCTGGCAACGGGTATCGAGGGATTGGACGAACTGCTCAAGGGCGGCCTGATCGCGGGCTCATCCTATATCGTCCAGGGGCGTCCTGGCTCAGGCAAGACCATTCTGGCCAACCAGCTGGCGTTCAACCACGTGGCCAGAGGCGGGCGGGTACTGGTGGCGACGTTGCTGAGCGAGTCCCATGAGCGCTTGTTCCAGTACCTGTCGACCTTGAGTTTTTTCCACGCGCCTACCATGGTGATCAGATCCAGTTCCTCAGCGCTTTCGATACGCTCGAGCGCGAAGGGCTGGAAGCGGTGGTCAGGTTGCTGCGCGGTGAGATCGCGCGCCATGGCGCCACCCTGCTGATTGTCGATGGCCTGCTCACCGCCCGCTCACGCGCCGAAACCGTGCTCGACACGAAAAAATTCATCGCCGAGCTGCAGGGCCATGCCGCCGTTGCCGGCTGTACCCTGCTGCTGCTCACCAGTTCCGGGCTGGACGAAGGTAGCCCGGAACACACCATGGTCGACGGCGTGATCGAATTGGGTGAGGACTTGCACGGTTCGCGCTCGGTACGACGTATTCAACTGCTCAAGACCCGTGGCAGTGGATCGCTGTCTGGACGGCACGAATGCGAGATCACCGATCACGGCTTGAAGGTCTATCCACGCCTGGAGGCACTTTACAGCCGCCCCTCGAACCTCGGCAGCGAGGTACTGACCCGTGTCGAGAGTGGGCTGCCGAGCCTCGACCGGCTGCTGGGAGGCGGTTTTCCCGGGGCATCGGTATCGCTGGTGATGGGCCCCTCCGGCATCGGCAAGACTTCCCTGGGGCTGAGCTTTCTGGCGGGCGCTACACGCGAAGCACCTGGCCTGCATTTCGGCTTTTACGAAACTCCGCAGCGCCTGCGCATCAAGGCCCAGGCGATCGGCATCGACCTGCCGGCGCTGGAGCGAAGCGGGGCCGTGCACCTGGCCTGGCAACCGACCACCGAAGGGCTGCTGGACGCCGTCGGCGCACGCTTGCTGCGCCAGGTGCGCGAGCATCGCATCAAGCGGGTGGTGATCGACAGCCTCGGTGCCATTGCTCGTGTGGCTACCAGCCAGGCGCGGCTCAACGAGTTTTTCCGGGCGTTGATGGGGGAGCTGCGTGCCGACGATGTGTCCGTGCTGGCGACCTGGGAAATGCGCGACCTGTTCGGGTCTGAAATCAACGCCCCGGCACCGGAGCTTTCGAGCATCGTCGACAATCTGATGCTGATGCGTTTCGTCGAGCTGGACTCCGAGCTCAAGCGGCTGCTGTCGATTCTGAAGGTACGTGACAGCGACTACGACCCGGCGTTGCTGGAGCTGGTGATCAGTTCAACCGGCATCGACCTGAACAAGGCATTCCGCCAGGCTACGGCGGTGATGTCGGGCACACCGTCAGCGGCGGATAAGTCATGAGCGTCACAGGTGGGTTGCCATGAGCAGGATTCTGGTAGTCGACGATGAGTACCTGATTACCGATATCCTGGGCTTGGCACTGGAAGATGCGGGGTACGAAGTCGAGAAAGCGGCCAATGGCGCAAAAGCCATGGATGAGCTCAGAAAAGTCAGGTTTGATCTGGTAATCACCGATTACATGATGCCGACCATGAACGGTGAGGAGTTTGCCAAGCAGGTTCGGGAAGATGACGCCTTGAAGCACTTGCCGATTGTACTGATGAGCGGGGCGCAAGCCGACATTGGCAAGGACAAGCCGGGGCTCTTCAATGAGGTGATTGCCAAACCGTTCGATCTGGATGCGTTGGTGGCCAAGGTCAGGTCGTTGATCGATCCGCCTGACACGGCTCGAGCAGCACCTGACCCTTTGTAGGGCGGTTGCCAGAGACCAAGCGCATCCGTGCGTCTCGATTCAGTTTCATTCAGCGCGGCTCGTCTCCTTTCTCGGGTGCCGGGCTGCCGGCCTGGATTTTCTTGTAGATCTCTTCACGGTGCACCTGTACATCTTTGGGCGCATCGATACCGATCCTCACTTGCATGCCCTTGACCCCTAGAATGGTGACCTTGATGTCATCATTGATGACGATGCTTTCGCCAACTTTGCGGGTGAGTATCAGCATTTACTTCTCCTTGGTAACTTGAAATGCCCTGCAGACAGTAGCTGCACAGGCCGGGTGCGCACGGTGGCACAGCCCTCTTTCCCTTTATTAAAGACGCATTCGGTGGAAAATAATTCCCCGATTACAAGATTCTGTTGAGGTCTTTAGTCGCAGGTTCCGACTGGGCAGATGGGTATTTACGCACAACCGATAATGCCCATGCACGCAAGCATAGGGGGCTTGAACGCATATGGGAAATTTCTCTGCTAGATGGGGGATATGTCTTTTATCTATTGAACTCTTGCATTGAAAAAGTAAGGCTATTTTGAGTGATGGTTAATGAGTTTCATTCGTAATTGTTGCTTCCAGTGTCTTTAGAAACCGCGCCAGCGCCACTTCAGCCAGTTCCATGCGTTGGCGTGCACGTGGCCGTGGCAGCCGCGCCAGCTCACCGAGGACGAAGCGCTCAAGCAGCGCCGGGTGAATGTAGCTGCGTCGGCACACCGCCGGGGTATTGCCCAGGCGCCGAGCAACCTGCTTGACCATTTCGGCGATTTGCCGACGCGCTTCGGTTTGCGGTTGCCACTGCAGCTCGCGCAGCAATTCGAGCGCCAGTGCGCTGCCGGCCCAGGTGCGGTAGTCCTTGGCGGTAAAGTCGGCGCCAGTGAGTTGCTGCAGGTAGGCGTTGATATCGGCCGAGCCGATCGCGTGGCATTGCCCCTGCGCGTCCTGCCACTGGAACAGGTCCTGGCCTGGTAGCTCCAGGCAGCGCTTGATGATGCGCGCCAGGCGGCGGTCCTTGAGGGTGACCTGGTGTTCGATGCCGCTCTTGCCGCGAAATCTGAACAGGATGGCGCTGCCCTCGACCTGCACGTGGCGGTTGCGCAGGGTCGTCAACCCATAGGATTGATTGTCACGGGCGTACTGACGATTGCCCACGCGGATCAATGTGCTGTCGAGCAGGCTGACCACCAGTGCCATGATCTTCTCGCGATCAAGGCCTGGGCGCGCCAGGTGGTCGTCCAGCTGTTTGCGCAAGCGCGGCAGGCGTTCGGCAAAGGCGAGCATGCGCGCGTACTTGTGGCTGTCGCGCGATTCGCGCCAGGCGGCGTGGTAGCGGTATTGCTTGCGCCCGCGAGCATCACGGCCGGTGGCTTGCAGATGGCCCTGCGGGTCGGCACAGATCCACACGTCGATGTAGGCCGGTGGAATTGCCAGCGCCTTGATGCGTGCGATCGTGGCCGTGTCAGTGACCCGCTGGCCGCTGGCATCGAAGTAGGCAAAGTGCTTGCGCAGCATGCGTCGATGAAGCCCTGGTCGGGTGTCGTCCACGTAGTGCAGGCTGCTGGGGAGTGCTGGCAGGTCGTCGATCATGCGAGGCGCTTCCGGTTGGGCTCTGACGGTGGACCGCAGCGTCCCGCGCAAGTTAGCCCAGCAAGGCCACGGATTTGATCTGCGCCCACAGCTGTTGGCCGGGCGTAAGCTGCAACTGATCGCACGAATAGCGTGTGACCCGGGCCAGCAGCGCCGTGCCGTCGGCATCCAGGCTGACCATGACCTGGGCCGGGTTGTCGCTGGCGCGCAGTTCGCGCACCCGCACGGGCAAGCGATTGAGGATGCTGGTGCGTGTGTCTTCGGCCAGGCTCAGGCTGACGTCACGTGCCTGGACCTTGACTCGCAGGCGTGCGCCTGCCGCCAAGGGGCCGTGGGTCAGACGCAGCGTCAGGGTGCTGGCGGGCAGTTGCAGGTCGAGCAGTTGGTAAGCCGCGTCGTAGTGACCTACCTGGCCTTCGATGACTACGGCGGCGTCATCCTGCAGGGCCAGCGGCAGGTCGAGACGCGCCAGGGTCTGGCTGATCGGGCCGCAGGCCTGTACCTTGCCCTGTTCAAGCACCACCAGGTGGTCGGCCAGTCGCGCCACTTCCTCCTGCGCATGGCTGACATAGATCAGCGGGATCTGCAGCTCGTCGTGCAAACGCTCCAGGTAGGGCAGGATCTCGCGCTTGCGCGGCCCGTCGAGGGCGGCCAGCGGCTCGTCCATCAGCAGTACGCGCGGGCTGGTCAGCAGCGCGCGGGCGATCCCCACGCGCTGGCGCTCGCCGCCGGACAACGTATCGGGCGTGCGTTCGAGCAGGTGGCGAATGCCCAACAGTTCGCAGGCCTGCTCCAGGCCGACTTGACGTTGTGTACGTGGGATGCGCCGCCAGCCGAAGGTCAGGTTGGCGTGCACGCTCAAGTGCGCGAACAGGCTGGCCTCCTGAAACACGTAGCCGATCGGGCGTTGGTGTGGTGGCATGAAGTAGTGGCGGGCAGAATCCTGCCAGACCTCGCCATTGACCTCGATGTAGGCGTGGTCGGCACGCTCCAGGCCCGCCAGGCAACGCAGGCAGGTGGTCTTGCCCGAGCCGGAGTGACCGAACAAGGCGCTGACACCACGCCCGGGCAATTGCAAGTCGACATCCAGCTGGAAGTCGCTGAAGGCCACCTGCAGGCGTGCCTGAATCAGTGCGTTCATCGCTCAGCTCCAGCCCGGTTTGCCGCGCCGGCTGGCATGCAGCGCCAGCAGCACGAGGAACGAGAACACCAGCATCGCGCCCGCCAGCCAGTGGGCCTGCAGGTATTCCATGGCTTCGACATGTCGAAGATCTGTACCGACACCACGCGGGTCTTGTCGGGAATGTTGCCGCCAATCATCAACACCACGCCGAACTCGCCGACGGTGTGGGCGAAGCCCAGGATGCTGGCGGTGATGAAACCGGGGCGGGCCAGCGGCAAGACCACGCTGAAAAACGTGTCCCAAGGGCTGGCGCGCAGCGTGGCGGCGACTTCCAGAGGGCGCTCGCCGATGGCACTGAAGGCGTTTTGCAAGGGTTGCACCACAAAGGGCATGGAGTACACCACCGAACCGATCACCAGGCCGCTGAAGCTGAACACTACCGTGCCCAGCCCGAGGGCCTGGGTGGCCTGGCCGATCCAGCCATGCGGGCCAAGGGTGAGCAGCAGGTAGAAACCGATCACCGTCGGCGGCAGCACCAGCGGCAGCGCCACCACCGCACCGACCGGCCCGCGCCACCACGAGCGCGTGCGCGCCAGCCACCAGGCGATCGGCGTGCCGATCAGCAGCAGGATCAGGGTGGTCAGTGACGCCAGCTTGAACGTCAGCCAGATGGCGCCGAGATCGCTGGCGTCCAGTGGCATCAGAGGGCGTAGCCGTAGGCTTTGATCACAGCGGCGGCCTTGGGCCCCTTCAGGTACTCGACCAGGGCTTTGGCTGCGGCGCTGTCCTTGCCCTTGTTGAGGATGAGCGCATCCTGGCGAATCGGGTCATGCAGCTCGGCTGGCACGATCCAGGCCGAGCCGTTGCCGACCTTGCCGTCTTTGTAGATCTGCGACAGTGCCACAAAGCCAAGCTCCGCATTGCCGGTAGAGACGAACTGGAAGGCCTGGGTGATGTTCTGGCCTTCGACCAGCTTGGCCTTGGTGGCGTCGGTCAGGCCGAGCTTGGCCAGTACCTGGGTGGCTGCCAGGCCGTAGGGCGCGGCCTTGGGGTTGGCGATCGAGAGGTGCTGGTACTGGTTTTTCTTCAACACCTCGCCCTTGGCATCGACGTAGCCGTCCTTGGCCGACCACAGGGCCAGGGTGCCGATGGCGTAGGTAAAGCGCGAACCCTTGACGCTTTCACCTTCGCTTCAAGTTTTTGCGGGGTGGTGTCGTCGGCCGCCAGGAAGACGTCGAACGCGCGCCATTCTTGATCTGTGCGTAGAACTGCCCGGTGGCTCCGTAGGCGGCCACCAGGGTGTGCCCGGTGTCTTTCTCGAAATCCTTGGCAATGGCCTGGATCGGCGCGGTGAAGTTGGCCGCGACGGCGACCTGGACCTCATCGGCCCATGCGCTGTTGAGGGTCAGCAGGCTGAACAGGGCGGTCAAGGCAAAGCGAGGGGCGCACATACTCATCAAACAGCTCCATGGGCTTGGGATAATCGTTATGTATTGGAATATATAGCGATTGCCCGGCAAACGGGAAGGGCTGTTTCAGCGAGCCAGCAGCGCCAGGGTCGTTTGGGCCAGGTGGCGGGTCAGTTCGCCGGCGGGCAGTTCGCGCCCCAGGCGCAGTGCCTGGCCCGACCAGAGGTTGCTGAAGTCGCTGTTGCCCAGGGGTTCGCTGATTGCGCGCAGTGGCATCAAGGCGCCACCTGCCAGCGGGAACGCCGGCGCCAGTGGGCTGATCGGCCCCAGTTCGCGCATGATCCGGGTGCTGATGCCGCGGGCTGGGCGGCCGGTAAACAGGTTGGTCACAGCCGTCTCACTGGCCTGGGCGCTGCGCAAGGCCTGGCGATGCGCAGGCGAAATCGTTGCTTCCGGGCAGAACAGGTAGGCCGTGCCCAGTTGCACGGCCGAGGCGCCCAGCGCGAAGGCCGCGGCAATACCGCGTGCATCGCCGATGCCGCCTGCAGCGATCACCGGTAGCGTGACGGCGTCGACAATCTGCGGCACCAGTGCCAGGGTGCCGATCTGGGTGTTGAGGTCGTCGCTCAGGAACATGCCGCGATGACCGCCGGCCTCGTAACCCATGGCGATGATCGCGTCACAGCCATGTTGCTGCAGCCAAACCGCTTCGGCCACCGTGGTGGCGCTGGACAGTACCTTGGCGCCAGTGGCCTTGACCCGTGCCAGCAGTGCCGGGGCCGGCAGGCCAAAATGAAAGCTGACCACCGCAGGCCTGAATGCTTCGATCAGGGCACAGCCGACCTCGTCGAAGGGGGCGCGGTTGGACACCGGTGTGGTGGCGTCGGGGTCTGCCCCGACTTCGTCGTAGTAAGGGCGCAGGGCCTGCTTCCAGCGCGCTGCACGCTCGGTATCGGCGGCAGGCGGCTGATGGCAGAAGAAATTCACATTGAGCGGGCTGCGGCTGGCTTGGCCAAAGGTATCCAGTTCCTGGCGCAACTGATCGGCGCTGAGCATCGCACACGGCAGCGCGCCCAGGGCACCCGCATTGCTGACGGCGATGGCCATGGCCGACCCGCTCGCGCCCGCCATGGGCGCTTGCAGGATCGGCACCTCGATGCCCAGCAGGTCAAGGATTCGGTGGTCCGGCCAGTGGCTCATCGCGGGTTCTCCTGAAGCGGGCAGGGGCGGTTACAGTGCCTTGCTTACCTTGATCTCGGTGATCTTGTCGAAGTCATCGCCGTGCAATTTGCGCAGCGCGTCCTGAACCTGTGCGGGGGCATCGCTGCTCAACTGCGCGAAGTCGAAACGACGCTCGCCGTCGAGTTTGTACTTGATGACGTACTTGGTGGTCTGGCTCATGGCTTATCTCAGTTTCGACGACGAGCGGCGGATGATCTTGATGGTATGGGTGAAGGTCGGCTTGGTCACGGCCGATAGCGCACGCGGGCCCACGGTATCGATGGTGATGTTCCAGAACCCGGCGCTGGGTACGGTGATCTTTGCCGGGAAGTCGACAAAGGCGCCGCCGTGGTACGTGTGCCGGCCGCCGTTCTTGAAACTGCGGAAGTTGGCATCGTTCATCAGCCGGATATTGCAGCGCTGGGAGCAGTGGATGACGACGATATCGTCTTCATTGAGGTGCTCGCGCTGGTGTACGAATTTCATGTCGCTCTCCGCAAGGGATCTTTTGGCAAATCAAAACGATAGCACGATGTCGGTTACACTGTCGGCCTTAGTGCCTGGCCAAGGATAAAACTGCCAATCAAGGGAGCAAAACGGCCTGGACACAGTCAAACGGTTTTTATGGAGGGGTAGCGATGAAGTGGGTTGTAGCAGCGCTGGCAGTTGCGCTGACCGGTTGTGCCAATGTTGCCGAGATCGAACAGAGCCCAGAGACCATGAGCGTGATCTCCGGCAAGTCGCCGCGTGAGTTCGCCAGTTGCGTTCAGCAGCGCCTGGCCGATAGCCGCGGGCCTTTGACCATCGAGGAGCAGGGCAACGGGCTGCGCGTGATCGTGCCACAGAAACTCTCCGACAAATCGCCGGCAGCGGTGCTGGAGATCAGCGAGCGCTCCAGTGGTAGCGCGATCAAGGTGCATGAGCGGTTGAGCAATTTTCCGTTGCGCCCGGGCGACGTCAAGCGCGCCACCACCTTGTGCATTTCCAAGTAGCTGAGCGAGTCTGGATTAAACGATTCAGCGAGTTTTCCCGCATTTTTCTCCGTCATGCCTGCGTTGTCGCGCTGGACGGATAGGCCTACCATTCGCGGGCTTATGCTTTATAGGTCTAAGCTTATAGCTAGAAAATGGAGCCCGTGATGATCCCGCTGGATCGAATCCTGCTGAGTAGCCTGCTGGTTTTTTCCGCGCAGGCCGCCAAGGCCACAGATGGCCAGAAAGTCTTTACCCAGGGTGGGGAAAACCCTGCCGCCATGGCCTGCATGAGTTGCCACGGGCCGGACGGCGGGGGGCTGGTAGCTGCCGGCTTCCCCCGCCTGGCCGGTCTGCCCGCGGCCTACCTGAGCAAGCAGCTCAAGGATTTCCGTGACGGCAGCCGCAAGCAGCCGATCATGCAGCCGCTGGCCAAGGCACTGACCGACGCCGAGATCAGCGCTGTCGCCGTTACCCTGGCAGCCATGCCCGTGCCAGCAACCCCTGATATCCGCCGCCAGCAGATGGCAACCGATCCCGTGCAGTCGCTGGCGCTGTACGGCGACTGGAGCCGTGGCATTCCCGGCTGTGTGCAGTGTCATGGGGCGGGGGGCGTGGGGGTTGGCGAGCATTTCCCGCCGCTGGCGCACCAGCCTGCCGCTTATCTGGTTGGCCAGCTCAATGCATGGCGTGACGGCAGCCGCAGCAATGACCCCAATCAGCTGATGGTCGGTATTGCCAAGGCGCTGACCGATGCCGAGATCAAGGCGCTAGCCGACTACTTTGCCGGCGGCGCGAACCAAGGGGTGGCCCAATGAAGCGATTGTTGCTTGCCGTGGTGACGATGGTTATCGGCAGTACTCAGGCGGCGTCGATCGCCATGGACGATCAGTCTCAGCTCAAGGTGGCGCCGTCAGCACACCGGCCAGCTTCGTGCCGCGGCCGAGCACGAGTTGCCCGACAATGCCTACGGGAAAATGGTGCGTGAAGGCCATGCACTGTTCGTCGACACGCGGCGCCTGGCGCCCGACTATGTGGGCAATGGCCTCAATTGCAGCAACTGCCACCTGGACCAGGGCCGCCTGGCGCACTCGGCGCCACTGTGGGGGGCTTACCCGATGTACCCGGCTTATCGAAAGAAGAACGACAAGGTCAACACCTTTGCCGAACGCATCCAGGGCTGCTTCCAGTTCAGCATGAACGGCACGCCGCCGGCCGTCGACAGCCCCGAGATGACGGCCTTGTCGGTGTATGCCTATTGGTTGGCGAGCAAGGCCCCGCTGGGCGT
Source organism: Pseudomonas brassicae (assembly GCF_010671725.1). Lineage (GTDB taxonomy): Bacteria > Pseudomonadota > Gammaproteobacteria > Pseudomonadales > Pseudomonadaceae > Aquipseudomonas > Aquipseudomonas brassicae. The sequence goes on from NZ_JAAHBU010000111.1 coordinate 18,841, forward strand.
CGAGAGCCCCGGACGTGGATATCCGGAGGTCGCCCAGCCCGCGCAAGGGTATGACCTCAAGCGCGCGCGCAGGTCTACCAGCAGCAATGTGCACTCTGCCATGGTGACAATGGCCAGGGCCAGAAGGTGGCCCAGGACTACGTGATGCCACCGCTGTGGGGCAAGGACTCGTACAACTGGGGGGCCGGGATGCACCGGATCAACACGGCGGCGTCTTTCATCAAACACAATATGCCATTGGGCAAGCCCGGTAGCCTGAGCGACCAGCAGGCCTGGGACGTTGCCGCTTTCGTGAATGCCCATGAGCGGCCGCAAGACCCGCGCCTGGTGGAGGGGTCGGTGGAAAAGACCCGGCTCAAGTTTCACGCCAACGATGGCGTGAACCTTTACGGCCAGCAGCTTGACGGGGTACTGCTCGGGCAGGGCACGCCGCCCTGAGGCAGGGCCATTTGCCGCATCAGGACAAGGCCTGCAAAGGCATTATTTGCAGGCTGCGGGAACTAACTACACTGAGTTTTCTCTATCATCTAATCGGCCAACCTCAGGCGGGGCATTGTAAGGTGACCGCCGCCTGATTAGACTGCGCCGAATTCGTACCGCACAGCCCTTGTTAAGGATGTTTATGATCAAGAAATGCTTGTTCCCGGCAGCCGGTTACGGCACCCGCTTCCTGCCAGCAACCAAAGCCATGCCCAAGGAAATGCTGCCAGTGGTGAACAAGCCACTGATCCAGTACGGGGTTGAAGAAGCGCTCGACGCAGGGCTGAACGAAATCTCCATTGTCACCGGCCGTGGCAAGCGTGCCCTGGAAGACCATTTCGACATCAGCTACGAGCTGGAAAACCAGATCAAGGGCACCGACAAGGAAAAGTACCTGGTCGGCATCCGCAAGCTGCTCGACGAGTGCTCGTTCTCCTACACCCGTCAGACCGAAATGAAAGGCCTGGGCCACGCGATCCTGACCGGCCGCCCACTGATCGGCGACGAGCCGTTCGCGGTGGTGCTGGCGGACGACCTGTGCGTCAACCTCGACGGTGACGGCGTGCTCAAGCAGATGGTCAAGCTGTACAAGCAATACCGCTGCACCATCGTGGCGATCATGGAAGTCGACCCGCAGGAAACCAGCAAGTACGGCGTGATCGCGGGCGACCTGATCGGCGACGACCTGTACCGTGTACGCAACATGGTCGAAAAACCCAAGCCTGAAGATGCCCCGTCGAACCTGGCGATCATCGGCCGCTACATCATGACCCCGGACATCTTCAAGCTGATCGAAGAAACCGAGCCAGGCAAAGGCGGCGAGATCCAGATCACCGACGCCCTGATGAAGCAGGCCCAGGACGGTTGCGTGATTGCCTACAAGTTCAAGGGCAAGCGCTTCGACTGCGGCGGCGCCGAAGGTTACATCGACGCGACCAACTTCTGCTTCGAGAATTTCTACAAGACCGGCAAGGCGTACTGAGTTCGCTCAGCCTGTTGCGTCATAAAGCCACCTTCGGGTGGCTTTTTTGTTTATGGCCGTGCCTGGCGTTATGCTGGCGGCCTGCCAAGGAGACCTGATAATGGCCTACGATTTTGATCTGTTCGTGATTGGCGCCGGTTCCGGCGGTGTGCGCGCGGCGCGCTTTGCTGCCGGCTTCGGTGCAAAAGTGGCGGTGGTCGAAAGCCGCTACCTGGGCGGTACCTGTGTCAACGTCGGTTGCGTGCCGAAAAAGCTGCTGGTGTACGGTGCGCATTTTGCCGATGACTTCGAGCAGGCGGCAGGCTATGGCTGGTCGCTGGAAGATGCGCAATTCGACTGGGGGCAATTGATTGCCAACAAAAACCGCGAGATCGAGCGACTCAACGGCATCTACCGCAACCTGCTGGTCAACAGTGGCGTGACCCTGCTCGAAGGTCACGGTCGCCTGACCGGGCCGCACGAAGTCGAGGTCGATGGCACGCGCTACAGCGCCAGGAACATCCTCATCGCCACCGGTGGCTGGCCGCAGGTCCCGGATATTCCGGGGCGTGAGCTGGCGATCAGTTCCAACGAGGCGTTCTACCTCAAGACCCTGCCCAAGCGGGTACTGGTGGTGGGCGGCGGTTACATCGCCGTGGAGTTCGCCGGGATCTTCCAGGGCCTGGGCGCGGCGACCACCTTGCTCTATCGGGGTGACCTGTTCCTGCGTGGCTTTGATGGCGCAGTGCGCACGCACCTGAAGGAAGAACTGGAAAAACGCGGCATGGACCTGCAGTTCAACAGTGACATACAGCGCATCGACGAGCAGGCGGATGGCAGCCTCAAGGCCACCCTCAAGGATGGTCGCGAGCTGGTTGCCGATTGCGTGTTCTATGCCACCGGGCGCCGGCCGATGCTGGACAACCTGGGGCTGGAAAACACCGAGGTGCAACTGGACGCGCGTGGCTTCGTGCAGGTCAACGACCAGTACCAGACCGATGAACCGTCGATCCTGGCCATTGGCGATGTGATTGGCCGGGTGCAGCTCACCCCGGTGGCGCTGGCCGAAGGCATGGCGGTGGCGCGGCGTCTGTTCAAGCCAGAGCAGTACCGGCCGGTGGATTACCAGAACATTCCCACCGCGGTGTTCAGCCAGCCACCGATCGGTACCGTGGGCTTGAGTGAAGAGCAGGCGCTGGAGGCAGGCCATCAGGTGCAGATCTTCGAGAGCCGCTTCCGGCCGATGAAGCTGACGCTGACCGGCGTGCAGGAGAAGACCCTGATGAAGCTGGTAGTCGATGCCGACACTGACCGGGTGCTGGGTTGCCACATGGTCGGCCCGGATGCCGGCGAGATCATCCAGGGCTTGGGCATCGCGCTCAAGGCCGGGGCCACCAAGCAGCAGTTCGACGAGACCATCGGTGTGCACCCGACGGCGGCTGAAGAGTTCGTCACGCTGCGTACGCCTACCCGCTAAGCGTTGCACCCATCGCCGGTCAAGCCTGCTCCTGCACTTTGTGGGCGCGGGCTTGACGGCGATTGCATCAACATAAATCTTCTATTGATACCTTGGCTTTATAGCCAAAACCAATCACCAGCATCAGCTTTGCCAATGAGCGCTATCAGCCCTGCTTGGGTAGGATTCTCCCATCACGTCTTACAACCCCTGAAGGAGAGTCACAGATGCCTATCATCAATAGCCAGGTCAAACCGTTCAACGCCACCGCCTACCACAACGGTGAATTCGTTCCAGTTTCCGAAGCAGATCTGAAAGGCAAATGGTCCGTGGTGTTCTTCTACCCGGCCGACTTCACCTTCGTCTGCCCGACCGAACTGGGCGACCTGGCCGACAACTACGCCGAATTCAAGAAGCTGGGCGTGGAAATCTACGGCGTGTCCACCGACACCCACTTCACCCACAAAGCCTGGCACGACACCTCGGAAACCATCGGCAAGATCCAGTACCCGCTGATCGGTGACCCGACCCACGTCATTTCGCGCAACTTCGACGTGCTGATCGAAGAAGCCGGCCTGGCCGACCGTGGCACCTTCGTGATCAACCCCGAAGGTCAGATCAAGATCGTCGAACTCAACGACGGTGGTGTGGGCCGTGACGCCAGCGAGCTGCTGCGCAAGGTCAAGGCTGCCCAGTATGTTGCTGCCCACCCAGGCGAAGTGTGCCCGGCCAAGTGGAAAGAAGGCGAAGCCACGCTGGCACCATCGCTGGACCTGGTCGGCAAGATCTAAGACCGTGAGCCAGTTGAGGGCGGGCCACCGCACCTGATGTGAGTCCCGCCCCGAAAACGCCCGGGCGAATCTGCCCGGGCGTTGTTTTTTCTACCGTTTGAAAAGGAATCGCCCGCATGTTGGACGCCACGCTTAAAACTCAGTTGAAAACCTACCTGGAGCGGGTCACTCAGCCGATCGAGATCGTTGCCTCCCTCGACGACGGCGCGAAGTCTCGCGAACTGCACGACCTGCTGCGGGAAATCGCCAGCCTTTCGAACCTGATTACCTTGCGCGAGGACGGCACTGACGCCCGTCGCCCGTCGTTCTCGCTTGATCGTCCCGGGGCCGCGGCAGAGGGCAAAGGCATCAGCCTGCGTTTTGCCGGTATCCCCATGGGCCACGAATTCACCTCGCTGGTGCTGGCGCTGCTGCAAGTCGGCGGCCATCCCTCCAAGGCGAGCGCCGAGCTGATCGAGCAGATCGCCGGGCTCAACGGTGAGTTCAACTTCGAAACCTACTTCTCGCTGTCCTGCCAGAACTGCCCGGACGTGGTTCAGGCGCTGAACCTGATGGCGGTGCTCAACCCCAATGTGCGTCACGTCGCGATCGATGGCGCGCTGTTCCAGGCTGAAGTCGAGGCGCGCCAGGTGATGGCGGTGCCGAGCGTCTACCTCAATGGTGAAGTGTTCGGCCAGGGTCGCATGGGCCTGGAAGAGATCGTCGCCAAGCTCGACACCGGCACCAGCGAGCGTCAGGCCGAGAAGCTCAACGCCAAGGACGCCTTCGATGTGCTGGTCGTCGGTGGTGGGCCAGCGGGCGCTGCAGCAGCCATTTACGCCGCACGCAAAGGCATCCGTACGGGTGTGGCTGCCGAGCGCTTTGGCGGGCAAGTGCTGGATACCATGGCCATCGAGAACTTTATCTCGGTGCAGGAGACCGAGGGGCCCAAGCTGGCCACGGCCCTGGAAGAGCACGTCAAGCAGTACGACGTCGATATCATGAACCTGCAGCGCGCTGATGCACTGCTGCCTGGCATCGACGGCGCCCTGCACCAGGTGCGCTTGGCCAGTGGCGCGACACTCAAGGCCAAGACCGTGATCCTGGCAACTGGTGCCCGTTGGCGCGAAATGAATGTGCCGGGTGAAACAGAGTACCGCAGCCGCGGCGTGGCCTACTGCCCGCACTGCGATGGTCCGCTGTTCAAGGGTAAGCGCACTGCGGTGATCGGCGGGGGCAACTCTGGTGTTGAAGCCGCCATCGACCTGGCCGGCATCGTGGCCCACGTGACGCTGATCGAGTTCGACAGCCAGTTGCGCGCCGACGCGGTGTTGCAACGCAAGCTGCACAGCCTGCCGAATGTCACGGTGATCACCAGCGCCCTCACCACCGAGGTGCTGGGCGATGGCCAGAAGGTCAACGGCCTGCGCTACAAGGACCGCACCAGCGAGGCGTTGCATGACATCGCGCTGGAGGGGATCTTCGTGCAGATCGGCCTGTTGCCCAACACCGACTGGCTCAAGGGCACGCTCGAACTGTCGCCGCGTGGCGAGATCATTGTCGATGCACGTGGCCAGACCAACGTGGCCGGTGTGTTCGCAGCAGGTGACGTGACTACCGTGCCGTACAAGCAGATCGTGATTGCGCTGGGGGAGGGGGCCAAGGCGTCGCTGGCAGCGTTCGACCACCTGATCCGTACCAGCGCACCGGCCTGAAGCTACGTCGCTGGTAAACAACCAAAGCCCTGACAGGCATGCCTGTCGGGGCTTTTTCATGGCTTACTCGAACAGCGAACGCCCCTTGTCCAGCTGTTGGTCGACCAATGACTTGCCGAGCGCAATCGACGCACGCTGGGCGTTTTCCAGGTCGGCCAGAAACAAGGGCGCGTGGGCACAGAGCCGTCGGGTGCTGTGCTGTTCAGGGCTGGTGATACGACAGCCCACTTCGAACGGCAGGGGAATGCCCGCATGCGGCACGACGTTGGCGGTGACGGTGTAGTTGCGATGGACACATTGAAGGGATTGCATGAGCACTACCTCGCTGTGGTTGCTTCAACCGGTAACGCACCCGGTATAGCACATCGAGGCGCCGGGAGGGCACGCGCCGACGAGCGTGCGCCCTTGGCCAGGCTTCAGAATTCAGTCGGCTGAATGATCTCTACCCAGTAATCGTCAGGGTCCTTGATGAACGCCAGGTGCTTCATGCGACCGTCGCTCAGACGCTTCTGGAAGTTCACACCCAACTGTTCGAATCGCTCGCACGCCGCGCGGATGTCCGGCACCGAGATGCAGATATGGCCAAAACCGCGTGGGTCGGTGTTGCCATTGTGGTAGGCGAACGTCGGGTCGTTTTCGCTGCCGTGGTTGTGCGTCAGCTCAAGGATGCCGGGGATCGATTTCATCCACTCGGTACGCTTGGCCGCGTCGGCAGGGATCTGCGCCTTGTCGACCAGCGCCAGGAAGTACAGGCTGAACTCGGCTTCGGCGAAGTCGCGCTTTTCCACCAGGCTGAAACCCAGCACGCGGGTGTAGAAGTCCAGGGACTTGGCGACGTCCTTGACCCGCAGCATGGTGTGGTTGAACACGAAGTTGTGGGTCGCGGTATCCGGTTGCGCGGTGACGCCGGGAAGGGTGTCGAGATCTTGCAGGCTCATGGGCACTCCGCAGGTAGGGCTGGCGCACGCCAGCAAAACAGTAGAGGGCAATGATACGGAACTGAAGCGATTGCGCAAACGGTTTGCGCCCCGTCGGCCAGGCCAGACGGGGCGCAAGAATTAGAAGCCCGCCGAAGCGGGCGTATGGGGCGCTAATCCTTTAGCAGTCTTCATCCTGAGCCAGCCGATGTGAAAAAAGTGTGAAGCAATGGTCAGCGCAGCAACCAGCTGTCGACCGTTTGCGCACCATACTCCTGCTTCCAGGCTTTGAGGCCATGGTGGTTGCCGCCCTTGGTTTCGATACGCTCGCCTGTATGCGGGTTTTCATAGACTTTCACCACGCGGGCGCGGCGGGTCTTGGGCGCGCTCTGCGGGCGTCGAGTGGCGGCGCCAGGGTCGAGAATATCGATGATCTCGCGCAGGCCCTTGTCATACTTTTTCATCAGGCTGACAAGTTTCTGCTCAAATTCGATTTCACGCTTGAGGCCGCTGTCTTTTTTCAGTGCCTCCAGTTGTAAGAGCTGTTCCTGAAGGGCTTTTTCGGCAGCACGAAACTCTGCAAGTCTGGACACTGTCATCTCTCCTGGTGGTCGATTGTGGTCGCGCGCGGCCGGCTACCTACTGCCGCTAGTCTCGCAGCGATCACCGCATTGATAACTACGTAACAGTAACTAGAGTGTAGCCAATCACCACGGGTTAAACACCACTCTTTTATACCGATGTACTACGGAACTTTATAAGTTTCCGGTGCTCTCCCACTAAAGCGTTAATACACACTGCTGTCGAATGTGCTAGACCATGGTCAAATGGTGCATTGCAGAGCCGTTGCGAGAGAATTTTCGGCTACTTCTAGTTGCTTGTGGTCGGCGTTATGCGGCCCGATAAGGGTGGCTTCGTTCTTTCTCTTATGTCCGGGGTAGTGTTTTTCATGTGTGCCCCATCCTTGCTCGCCAGCCCTCGTCAGATGGCCGGTGTGTTATTGATGTTCCTCACTGTTGCGGCGCACGCCGGTGGCTTTCTGGAACAGAGCAGTGTCAGCGTCGAGGCACGCAATGTGTATGTCAATCGTGACTTTCGCGATGGTCATGCCGCGTCCAGCCAGGGCGCATCCAAACGCGAGGAGTGGGCGCAAGGACTTATCCTGAATGCCCAATCCGGTTATCGGTTCAAGAACCTGAGTGTGCGCCTGCGCAATTCCACCTACCGCAGCAACTACGAGAAATTCCCCCGCGACATGGATGAAACCCGGGTGATCGTCAGCTACAACCTCTCAGTGCTGTAGCGGTACGCTTTGCCAGCGCAGCGCCAGCCAGTCAACAATGCCCTCGCGCACTCTGGAGGGCCGCTGTGATGAAACACCTGCTGTTGATCGGGATCGGGCCGGGCAACCCCCGGCAGATCACCCTGGAGGCCATCGATGGCCTGAACCGCGCCGACGTGTTCTTCGTGCTGGACAAGGGCACGGCCAAGGACGACCTGCTGGGCATGCGCAAGGCGCTGCTGGAGCGCCATGTCACGCGGCCCTGCCGGGTTGTGCAGGTGCAGGACCCGCTGCGTGATGGCAGCGCTGCAGACTACGTGGGCGCTGTTGAGGACTGGCACCGCCAGCGTGCCACGCTGTACGGCCGCCTGTTGCACGACGAGTTGGCGGACGGGCAGTGCGGCGCCTTCCTGTTGTGGGGCGAGCCGGGACTGTATGACAGCACCTTGCGCATCCTCGAACAGGTCGAGCTGCAGGCGTTCAGTCTGGAGGTGATCCCCGGCATCAGCAGCGTGCAGGCGTTGGCTGCCCGCCATCGCATCCCCCTCAATCGTATCGGCGAGCCGCTGAAGATCCTGCCCGGGCGACGGCTGGCCGATGAGACGCACATCGACAACCTGGTGGTGATGCTCGATGGCCACTGTGCCTTTGCCGACCTGGACGACCCGCACCTGCACATCTACTGGGGAGCCTACCTGGGCACCGCCGACGAGTTGCTCATCGAGGGCCCGCTGCACGCGGTCAAGACGCAGATCCTTGCGCAACGCGAGCAGGCCCGCGCACGCAAGGGCTGGATCATGGACACGTACCTGCTGCGTCGCCTGTAAGGCGGTTCTTGGCCTCGATCCATTGCGCCATGTACTGCGTGCTCTTGTGCTGGTGGTGACGCAGCATGGCCCCGGTGAAGTTGTACAGGCGCTGTTCGGCCAGGTGGTCGAGCGTATGTTCGATACGCTCGACCAGCGCGGTGCCGTGCCAGCGTCGGTCGTAGCGTGCAGCGAGCAACTGGCGCGCGTCACGCTGGGCCTGTTCCCAGCGTGGCTGCTCGCTGTACAGGCGCGCCGCGGCATCGGCCAGGCCTTCGGCAGTATCGGCGACCAGGCCTGGCCAGGGCAGGACGCCATGCATTGCTTCGGCGCCGATCGGCGTGGTCACGCTGGGCGTACCGCACTGCATGGCATCGGTGAGCTTGCCCTTGATGCCGGCACCAAAGCGCAACGGAGCCAGGCACACGCGCGCCTCGCTCATCACCTGCAAGGCATCTTCGGCCCAGTTCATCACGTGAAAACCCTCGGCCGCGTTGTGCAGGGCGGTGGCCTTGGGCGGCGTGTAGGCCCCATAGATATGCAACTGCGCCTTGGGCAGGCGGCGGCGGATCATCGGCCACAGGCTGTGTTTCATCCACAGCACCGCGTCCCAGTTCGGTGCATGGCGGAAATTGCCGATGCTGAGGAAGTGCTGGCGCTCTTCGAAGCCCTTGAAGTCACCGCGTGGCGGCTCCAGCATCAGCGGGCACCAGTGCAGCAACGCATCGGGCACGCCAAAGCCGTTGACCAGCAGGTCGATCTCGACATCCGAGATCATCAGGCTCAGGTCGCTGCGGTAGATCGATGCCAGCTCGCGCTGGGCCAGGTCGGCGCTGGCCATCTGCCGATACAGATCGGGGCCGCTGGTATTGAACAAGGCGCGGAAGTCGTTGCTGTCCAGGCCTTCGGCCAGGCGCCGACGCAACAGTTGCTGGCGTGCATCGCGCAGGCTCTGCAGGTCGGAGGTTTCGAGCACGCGCAGGGCGCCGGGGCAGTGTTTCTCCACGCGCCAGCCGAACTGCTCTTCCATCATGAAGCGGTCGAACAGCACCACATCGGGCGCCAGTTGTGTGATGAAGTGGTCGAAACTGCTGTTGTTCAGCTCGATGGCCTGTTCGGCAATGCCCAGGCTGGTCAGGTCGGCCTTGTGCTCGCCAACGGCTGCCGGGCTGCTGAAGGTGATGCGCCAGCCGCGCTCCAGGAAGCTTTCCAGCAACTGCATCATGTGCCCGCCGGCGGCCGAGGAGCGGGGTTCGGGCCAGACGTAGCCGATGACCAGGACGTGTAGGGCGGGTGCGTGCATGGGGGCGGGGGCCTTTGGGCGCAAAAGGGCGTATTAAACCAGAATCCGCTCTAGCCTGTTCGGGCGCCTTCGCCGCCAAGGCTGGCGCCTACAGGATCGCTTTGACCTTGTCGCTCAACTGCTCGATGCTGAACGGCTTGCCGATCGAATGCATGCCTTCAGGTACATCAAGGCTTTCGCTATAGCCGCTGGCAAACAGGATCGGCAGCAAGGGGCGCAGCTCACGCGCCTTGCCAGCCAGCACCTTGCCGTCCATGTCCGGCAAACCGACATCGGTCATCATCAGGGCCAGGGGTTGCGTCGGCGTGCTCAGCACGGCGAGCGCTTCTTCGGCATCTTTGGCCTGTACCACGGTGTAACCCAGTTCTTCGAGCACATCCACCATCAGCATGCGCACAATGGCGTCGTCTTCGACGACCAGAAGAGGGTCATGGCTTGGCATGGCGTTAATCCTGTAAAAATGGGTGACACATTATCTGTAAGCAGCGCGCGGCTCTAAGTTCCCGGCACCGCAAAAAAACACGCCAGCCCAACAGCATAGCGGGCGTACGCATTCGAGGGAACGTTTGACGCATCCCTGCCTCAAATAATGGCTCAATGCCGGCCAAGGCCTGCCGAGCAGGATAAACTCGGGGATGAACTGGCGGAAAACTGCAACAGTAACTCGAAAATCCGTCACACTCTTTCGTTCGTTTACTTGCTCGGGCCCTTTGAAATGAGTCAACCAGCCTCGACCGATCAGCAGAGCTTTCGCAAACTGCTGAGCCGCAATATCGGCCTGCCCCTGGGCGTCGGCCTGATCAGTGCGGTGGTATTCGTCGCCGTGATTGCCTACCTGCTTTCGGTCATCCAGTGGGTCGCCCACACTGATCGGGTGATCAATAACGCCAACGAGGCGGTCAAGCTTTCCATTGACATGGAAACCGGCATGCGCGGTTATCTGCTGACCGGCGAAGAGCACTTTCTGGACCCCTATGAAGTGGCCAAGCCCAGGATTCAGGCCGAGCTGGAAACCCTCAAGCAACTGGTCGCCGACAACCCGCAGCAAGTCGATCGGCTGAGCCGTCTGCAAGCGCTGCAGGCTGCCTGGAACCATTTCGGCAAGGAAATGATCACGCTGCGCCGCGCCAACGCCGACTATCGCACGCCTATCCAACTGGGCCAGGGCAAGCGCCTGACCGACGAGATCCGCAAGGAATTCGACGCCTTCGTCGCGATGGAGCAGCAACTGCGCATCGCGCGCAACGAGCAGGTCAGCAACACCACGCTGCTGTCCATTTCGCTCTACCTGGCGTTCGTGGTGGTGCTCAGTGCGCTGCTGGCCTACATCGGCCGGCGCGATCTGCTCAACCTGTCCAGCAACTACGCCGCCAACCTCCAGGCCCAGCAACGTGCCACCGAGCGCCTGGAGCAGCAGGCCTGGCTGAGGGCCGGGCAAACGCGTCTGGCCGAGCAGGTGCTGGGCCAACTGACCCTGCCCATGCTGGGCAACAACATCCTGCAGTTCTTTGCTCACCACCTGGGTAGCGTGGTGGCGGCGGTGTATGTGCGTGACGAGCATGGCAGCCTGCTGCGGGTCGCCAGCTATGGCTTCTCCCGTGAGCAACAGGCCCAGGAGCAACGGGTGGGCGCCCAGGAAGGCATTCTCGCGCAGGCCGTCATGCAGGGCCGCCTGATGCGTCTGGACGACGTGCCGGCGACTACTTCAAGGTCAGCTCCGGGCTGGGTGACGGTACCCCGCGCACGGTGCTGATCATCCCTGCGGTAAACGACGGGCAGGTCAACGGCGTGATCGAGCTGGGTTTCTTGCGCGCCGTGGAGCCGCGTGACGCCGAGCTCCTCGAGCGCGTGGCCGACAACCTCGGTACCTCGATCGAAAGCGCGCGCTACCGCCAGCGCCTGCAGGAAGTGCTGGCCGAGACCCAGCAGCTCAACGAAGAGTTGCAGGTCCAGCAGGAAGAGCTCAAGACCGCCAACGAAGAGCTTGAAGAGCAGTCGCGGGTACTCAAGGAGTCGCAGGCCCACCTGGAAACCCAGCAGGCCGAACTTGAGCAGACCAACGAGCAACTGGCCGAGCGTACTGAAGCGCTGGCCGAGCAGCGCGATGCAGTCAACCTGAAGAACGCCGAACTGAACCAGGCCCAACGTGAACTCGAGGCACGCGCCGAAGAGTTGCAACGCTCCAGCAAGTACAAGTCCGAGTTCCTCGCCAACATGTCCCATGAGCTGCGCACGCCGCTCAACAGTTCGCTGATCCTGGCCAAGTTGCTGTCCGAGAACGCGCAGGACAACCTGACCGCTGAACAGGTCAAGTTCGCCGAGTCGATCTACTCGGCCGGCAACGATCTGCTCAACCTGATCAACGACATTCTGGATATCGCCAAGGTCGAGGCCGGCAAGCTTGATGTGCGCGCCGAAACCACCCACATCAGCCGCCTGGCCGACGGCCTGCGCACGATGTTCGAACCGCTGGCCCAGCAAAAGCGCCTGACCTTCAATGTCACGGTCCAGCCGCAGGTGCCTCCCACCCTCTACACCGACCGCCAGCGCCTGGAACAGATCCTCAAAAACCTGCTGTCCAATGCGCTGAAATTCACCGAACAGGGCGAGGTCGACCTGAGCATCAGCCATCAGGCCGGTAGCGGCATCGTGTTCTCGGTACGCGACAGTGGCATCGGTATCGCTGCCGACCAGCACCAGAGCATCTTCGAGGCCTTCCACCAGGCTGACGGCACCACCAACCGGCGCTACGGCGGCACCGGCCTGGGGCTGTCCATCTCGCGTGACCTTGCGCAGTTGCTGGGTGGCCGGATCAGTGTCGACAGCAGCCTGGGACAGGGCAGTGTATTCAGCCTGATCCTGCCGGAGCAGTACGAGCCGATCGTGCACCAGCAGCCCCCGGCGATGGCGTTGAGCGTGCCTGCGCCGCAGCCCGTCGCGCTGCCGGTACCGGTGATGGCTGCGCTGGAGACGCCACGTGCGGTGCCGGCGTTTGCCGATGATCGCCAGTTGGCGCCTTTCAGCAACCGCTGCATCCTGGTCATCGAGGACGAGCCCAATTTTGCGCGGATCCTGTTCGACCTCGCCCATGAACTGGGCTATAGCTGCCTGGTCGCCCAGGCGGCCGACGACGGCTTCGAACTGGCGGCCGGTTTCATTCCCGACGCGATCCTGCTGGACATGCGCCTGCCCGATCATTCCGGGCTTACCGTGCTGCAACGGCTCAAGGAGCAAGCCAGTACCCGGCATATCCCGGTGCACATCATTTCGGTCGAAGACCGCGTCGAGGCGGCCATGCACATGGGCGCGATCGGTTACGCGGTCAAGCCCACCAGCCGTGACGAACTCAAGGCCGTGTTCGCGCGCCTGGAAGACAAGCTGACGCAGAAGCTCAAGCACATCCTGCTGGTGGAGGACGACGACCTGCAGCGTGAAAGCATCGCGCGCCTGATCGGCGACGAAGACATCCAGATCACCGCCGTGGGCATGGCCCAAGAGGCGCTGGACCTGCTGCGCGAGAACATCTACGACTGCATGATCATCGACCTCAAGTTGCCGGACATGCTCGGCAACGAGTTGCTCAAGCGCATGACCGCCGATGACATCCGCTCATTCCCGCCCGTGATCGTCTACACCGGGCGCAATTTGACCCGCGACGAAGAAGCCGACCTGCTCAAGTACTCGCGCTCGATCATCATCAAGGGCGCGCGCTCGCCAGAGCGCCTGCTCGACGAAGTCACGCTGTTTCTGCACAAAGTCGAATCGACGCTGTCCCATGAGCGTCAGCGCATGCTCAAGACTGCGCGCAGCCGCGACAAGGTATTCGAAGGGCGCAAGGTGCTGCTGGTGGACGATGATGTGCGTAATATCTTTGCCCTCACCAGCGCCCTGGAGCACAAGGGTGCCATCGTCGAGATCGGGCGCAACGGCCGCGAGGCGATCGAGAAGCTTGAGCAGATCAGCGACATCGACCTGGTGCTGATGGACGTGATGATGCCCGAGATGGATGGTTATGAAGCCACCCGCCTGATTCGCAAGGACCCGCGCTGGCGCAAGCTGCCGATCATCGCCGTCACCGCCAAGGCCATGAAGGACGACCAGGAGCGCTGCCTGCAGGCGGGTGCCAATGACTACCTGGCCAAACCGATAGAGCTGGACCGGCTGTTCTCGCTGATCCGGGTATGGCTGCCGCAACTGGAGCGAATTTGAGTATCGAACGCAATACCGACATTGAAATCCGGCTGTTGATCGAGGCGATCTACCTCAAGTACAGCTACGACTTTCGCGATTACTCCGGCGCTTCGATCAAGCGCCGGGTGCTGCATGCCGTGCGCCAGTTCGACTGTGCCACCGTGTCGGCCCTGCAGGAGCGCGTGCTGCACGACCCGAGCGTGTTCATGCAGCTGTTGCAGTACCTGACCATTCCGGTCAGCGAGATGTTTCGCGACCCGGGCCACTTCCTGGCATTGCGCGAGGAGGTGGTGCCGCACCTGCGCACCTGGCCGTCGATCAAGATCTGGATCGCCGGCTGCAGTACCGGCGAAGAGGTCTATTCGATGGCGATCCTGCTGCGCGAGGAGGGCCTGCTCGAGCGCACCATCATCTATGCCACCGACATCAATCCCAGCTCGCTGGAAAAGGCCAAGCAAGGCATCTACTCGATGCAGAACATGCGCGACTACACCCAGAACTACCAGAAGGCCGGCGGGCGCCGGGCGTTCAGCGACTACTACACCGCCGCCTATGGCAACGCGATCATCGACAGCAGCCTGCGCGAGAACGTGACCTTCGCCGACCACAGCCTGGCCACCGACAGCGTGTTCTCCGAGACGCAACTGGTGTCGTGCCGCAATGTCCTCATCTATTTCAACAAGACGCTGCAGGATCGGGCCTTCGGGCTGTTTCACGAATCGCTGTGCTATCGCGGTTTTCTGGTGCTGGGCAGCAAGGAAACCCTGGACTTCTCCGCGTATGCCGATCGATTCGATGCGCTGGTCAAGCCTGAACGGATCTACCGCAAATCATGAACGGCGTCGACGCGATCGTGCTCGGTGCCTCGGCAGGCGGCGTTTCGGCGTTGCTGACGGTGTTTGCCAACCTGCCGGCGACTTTGCCATCCCGTTGCTGTGCGTGTTGCATTTGCCCGATGACCGCCATAGCCAACTGGCCCAGGTGTTCAGCCGGCGCCTGCAGCGTCCGGTGCACGAAGCGCGCGACAAGGAGGCCATCGTGCCGGGCACGATCTATGTGGCGGGCCCCGGTTACCATCTGTCGGTGGAGCGCGACCGCAGCCTGTCGTTGAGCCAGGAAGAGCGCGTGCATTTTTCCAGGCCTTCGATCGACTTCCTGTTCGAGTCGGCGGCCGATGCCTACGGTGCGGGCCTGGTCGGCGTGCTGCTGACCGGCGCCAACGAGGACGGTGCACGCGGGCTGGCGCAGATCAAGCAGGCTGGCGGCATCACCCTGGTGCAGGACCCGCACGAAGCACAGGTTGCCGTCATGCCTGAAGCGGCGCTGGCATTGCATCGCCCCGACCACATACTCCCTTTGAACGGCATCGGGCAATTGCTCGCCAAGCTGGAACCACGTGCATGCTAAGCCATATCCAAGCAAACCTGCTGATCGTCGACGACCTGCCAGAGAACCTGCTGGCACTGGAGGCGCTGATCAAGGGGCCGGACCGTACTGTGTATCAGGCGCAGTCGGCCGACGAAGCCCTTTCGCTGCTGCTCGAACATGAGTTCGCCCTGGCCATCCTGGACGTGCAGATGCCCGGCATGAATGGTTTCGAGCTGGCCGAGATGATGCGCGGTACAGAAAAGACCAAGAATATTCCCATCGTCTTCGTCAGTGCCGCAGCACGCGAGATGAACTATGCCTTCAAAGGCTACGAAAGCGGCGCGGTGGACTTCCTGCACAAGCCGCTGGACACCCATGCGGTGAAGAGCAAGGTGGCGGTGTTCATCGACCTCTATCGTCAGCGCAAGGCGCTCGGCCAGCAGCTCGAAGCGCTGCAGCAGAGCCGTCAGGAGCAGGAGCTGCTGCTGGGGCAGTTGCAGGTGACGCGCGGCGAGCTGGAGCACGCGGTGCGCATGCGCGACGACTTCATGTCGATTGTTTCGCACGAGGTGCGCACGCCGCTCAACGGGCTGATCCTGGAAACCCAGTTGCGCAAACTGCACCTGGCGCGCAACAACGCCGACGCCTTCACCCTGGACAAGATGCACGCCATGGTCGAACGCGACGAGCGCCAGATCAACAGCCTGATCCGCCTGATCGAAGACATGCTTGATGTCTCGCGCATTCGCACCGGCAAGCTGTCGATCCGCCCGGCGTCCTTCGACCTGTGCCAGTTGGTGGCCGGGCTGGTGGAGAATTTTGCCGCGCAGGCCGCTGCCGTCGACTCCAGCATCAGCCTGCAGGCCGGCCCGGTGCTGAGCGGTTACTGGGACGAGTTTCGCATCGAGCAAGTCATCGCCAACCTGCTGACCAATGCCTTGCGCTACGGGGCCAAGCGCCCGGTGCAGGTGCAGGTGTTCGAAGAGCACGGCATGGCCTGCGTGCAGGTGCGCGACCAGGGCATCGGTATCAGTGTCGAGAACCAGCAGCGCATCTTTCAGCAGTTCGAGCGTGTTTCGTCCAGCCAGAGCAGTGCGGGCCTGGGCCTGGGGCTGTATATTTCCGAGCAGATCGTGCTCGCCCATGGTGGCAGCATCACGGTGCACAGCGCCGAAGGCGAAGGCGCGACGTTCATCGTGCGCCTGCCGCTGGTACGCAATGCACAAGAAAGTGGCGTGCAGCAGGCAACCTCTGCGTAAGCCTGGGGTCGTAAGACGATCCTATCCGAACACAACCTGAGTTGAAGGCGTTGGCATGAGTGAAGATGCGCAAGATGTAGTACTGGTCGTCGAGGACGAACCGGTCATTCGCATGATCCTGAGGGACTACCTTCAAGGCGAGGGTTATCACGTGCTGGTGGCCGAAGATGGCGAGCAGGCCTTCAAGATCCTGGCCAGCAAGCCACATCTGGACCTCATCGTCACCGACTTCCGCCTGCCTGGCGGCATTTCGGGGGTGCAGATTGCCGAACCCGCGGTCAAGCTGCGTCCGGACCTGAAGGTGATCTTCATCAGTGGCTATCCGGCGGAAATTCTGGAATCGGGTAGCCCGATTGCGCGCAAGGCACCGATTCTGGCCAAGCCCTTCGACCTGTACACGCTGGGCGAGCAGATACAGCAAATGCTGAAGTAGCGCGCCTTATGCCGCCGCGCCCAGGGCGCCGGCAAGCAACGTTCGCTCGATTGCCCCCAGCAGCATGGTTTCCATCAGCGCCAGGCGCTGGGGTTGCCCCAGTGACGAATCCTGCAGCCACCCCGGCAGACTGTTGAGCAGCGTGGCGATCACGTGGCCTGTGGCCTCGCGGGTTGCCGACGGCAGCGCAACCTGCGGCGCGATCAAGTGCAGCAAGCGGGTTTCATACTGGCGACGCAGGTCGGCGATGCGCAGTTGCTGTTCTTCGCTCAGGCAGCACAGGTCGCGTTCGGCCAGGCGAAACTGCAAGGGGCGCTCGGCATGCAGCGCCCAATGTGCCTGAATCACCCGTGACAGCGCGTTGCCAGGTGCATGGCCGCGCCCTGGCGCTTGCAGGCTGGCCAGCAGCTCTTCGAAGAGCTCCTCGATCAGGTCGAACAGCAAGTGCTGCTTGCTCGGGAAGTGGTGGTACAGCGAGCCCGCCGTCAGCCCCAGGTGGCTGGCCAACTCGCGCATGCTGACCTGGCCGAAGCCTTTGGCCGCGAACAGCGCCAGGGCCTTGTCCCGACGTTCTTCGAAGTTGGCACAGCGCTCGGCGCAGGTCAGGGGCATGCTGGTGCCTCGCTCAGTAGGTGAAGAAACCACGGCCGCTCTTGCGTCCCAGGTAGCCGGCGGCGACCATTTCCTTGAGCAGCGGGGCAGGGCGGTACTTGCTGTCGTTGAAGCCGTCATGGAACGACTCGACGATGGCCAGCAGGGTGTCCAGGCCGATCAGGTCGGCCAGGGCCAACGGGCCAATTGGCTGGTTGCAGCCCAGGCGCATGCCGGTATCGATGTCTTCGGCGCTGGCCAGGCCTTCCTGCAGCACCATGATCGCCTCGTTGATCATCGGCACCAGGATGCGATTGACCACGAAGCCTGGGCGGTTGCCGGCGCTGATGGCGCTCTTGCCGACCTGTTCGGTCAGCGCCTTGGCGGCGGCATAGGTGGCATCGCTGGTCTGCAGGCCACGAATGATCTCGACCAACGCCATCATCGGCACCGGATTGAAGAAGTGCACGCCGATGAAGCGCTCGGGCTGGCTCACCGAAGCCCCCAGCTGGGTAATCGACAGCGACGAGGTGTTGGTGGCGATCACGCAGTCGTCGGCGACACTGGCGGCCACCTGTTGCAGGATCTTCACCTTCAGGCCGAGGTTCTCGGTCGCGGCCTCGATCACCAGCTGCGCACCCATGAGGCTTGCATAGTCGGTGCTGGTGGCGATGCGCGTCAGCGCCGCTTCGGCCTGCGCAGCCTCCAGTGTCTGCTTGCTGACCTGGCGCTCGAGGTTTTTGCGCAGGGTGGCCACGCCACGCGCAAGCGCTTGCTCGGACACATCGATAAGGGTGACCTGATAGCCGGCCACGGCACACACCTGGGCAATCCCGTTGCCCATGGTGCCGGCGCCGATCACGGCGATGTTGTGGATAGTCACTGGGTGTGCTCCTGGTTAAACGCGTTCGAAGACAACAGCGATCCCCTGACCGCCGCCAATGCACATGGTGGCCAGCGCGTAACGGCCCTGGATGCGCTGCAGTTCATGAATCGCCTTGGTGGCAATGATCGTCCCGGTGGCGCCCACGGGGTGGCCGAGGGAGATGCCCGAGCCGTTGGGGTTGACCTTTTCGGGGTCGAACCCCAGTTCCTGCGACACCGCGCAGGCCTGGGCGGCGAAGGCTTCGTTGGATTCGATCACGTCGAGGTCGGCCACACTCAGGCCAGCCTTTTCCAGCACCTTGCGGGTGGCCGGTACCGGGCCCAGGCCCATCAGTTCGGGCTCCACACCGGCGTGCGCATAGGCCACCAGGCGCGCCAGCGGGCGCAGGCCCAGGCGCTTGACCAGGTCGCCGGTGGCCAGTACCAGGGCGCCGGCACCGTCGTTCAGGCCGCTGGCATTGCCGGCGGTGACGGTACCGTCTTTCTTGAAGGCGGCTTTCATGCCGGCCAGTTGTTCGGCGCTGACGTCTGCGCGCACGTGTTCATCCACCGTGAAACGTATCGGACCTTTGCGCCCCGGAATCTCGATAGGCACGATCTGGCTGTCGAAGCGTCCCTCGGCGATGGCGCGTGCCGCGCGCTGCTGGCTGGTCAGGGCCACGGCATCCTGCATTTCACGGGTAATGCCGTTGCGTTCGGCAACGTTCTCGGCCGTGATGCCCATGTGGAAACCCTCGAACGGGTCCTGCAGGATACCGAGCATGTAGTCGACCCCGCGCAGGTCACCCATGCGTGCGCCCCAGCGCGCCTGAGGCAGCAGGTAAGGGCCGCGGCTCATGGACTCGGCGCCTGCTGCAATCACCGCTTCGGCGTCGCCCAGCAACAGGCTTTGCGCGGCTGAAACGATGGCTTGCAGGCCCGAACCGCACAGGCGGTTGACGTTGAATGCCGGGGTTTCCTTGGGCACCCCGGCATTCATCGCGGCTACACGGCCCAGGTAGGCATCGCGCGGTTCGGTAGGGATCACGTTGCCCATTACCATATGCCCGATCTGCTCGGGGGCGATGCCGGCGCGTTCGATGGCGGCGCGGGTTACCTGGCTGGCCAGGTCGGCCAGGGGCAGGTCCTTGAGCGCGCCGCCGAAGGTGCCGATGGCCGAGCGAACGGCGCTGACTACGTAGATGTCTTGGGTATTCATGTGCGGCTCCAGTGTGCGAAAGCGTGGCGGGGCGCTGCCTGGCTCTGCCAGAATGGCGCCCAGGCCACGCCCGGGATGGATTGGAGTCTAGGCAAAGGGGGCGCCTTGGCCTATGCCGTAACTGCCCAGCGAGGCTGGTAGTTTTTGCCATATTTTTACGCGTCATAGCGGAATCAGTCATGCGGGAAAACGATTCGGTCGCGGTCTACTTTGTCCATACCATGCTGCACGCCTTGCGCGAGCAGCCCGCGCGGGCGTCGGCGCTGCTGGTACAGGCGGGGATTGACCCGCAGGTAATGCGGGCGCCGATGCGCGGGTGCCGGCCAAGGCGTTTGCGCGGCTGTGGCTGTTGCTGATCGAGGCGCTGGACGACGAGTTTTTCAACCTTGACGGGCATGGCATGCCGCTGGGCAGTTTCGCCTTGATCTGTCGCGGTCTGATTCAAGAGCCGACCCTGGAGAAGGCGTTGCGCCAATGCCTGGGCAATTTCGGGTTGTTTGTGCGGGATGTGCGCGGGCGGTTGGTGGTGCGGGGGCAGCGGGCGGTGATCAGCCTGGAATCGTGCATCGAGGATGCGCAGACCCGTGTCTACGCCGAAGAGACCTTCCTGGTGCTGGTGATCAGCCTGTTGTGCTGGCTGGGTGGTCGGCGCATTGCCATCGACCGTACCGAACTGCGTGATGCGCGTGCAGCGCTGGAGGATGACGCGCTGTTGTGGGGGCCGAACCTGCAGTTGGGCAGTGGGCGTACCGAAGTCGAGTTCGCGGCGGATTACTTGCGTTTGCCGGTGGTCCAGGACTTGAATGCCTTGAAGACATTTTTGCGCAGTGCGCCGCAGTGGCTGGTGGTGCGCTACCGCAACCAGAACGGTTTGGCGGCGCGGGTGTACCGGCATTTGCGCGGACGTCAGTACGGGCAGTGGCCGACCTTGTTGGCGATGGCGGCGGGCGAGGGTTTGAGCCCTAGCAGTTTTCGTCGTCAGTTGGAGCGTGAGGGCTGTTCGTTCCAGCAGATCAAGGACGAAGTACGTCGGGCGTTGGCGTTCGAGTGTTTGCGTGGCAGCGTACTGAGTGTGGCGCAGATCGCCGAGCAGACGGGTTTCCAGGAGCCCAGTGCGTTCCATCGTGCGTTCAAGAAATGGACGGGCGAGAGCCCGGGGAGTTATCGCGCAAGGTTGGTGGCGGCGCAGGTGTGAGGGTGAACCGACAGGGCTGACCACTGAAATTTCATAGGCCATGCACGTTGCAACAAATGTGGAAGCGGCCTTGCGCCGCGATGCGCCGCGCGGGCGGCGCTCGATTTCAAGGGCGCTGGAGATGCATTGACTGGCACATGGTGGCCCCACCGAAATCTGTTGCAACGCGCCATGGCCTGACAGATTGGCGCTGTCAGTCTTTTCTGCCCGCCTTCAGGGGACTGTCAGATTTTTT
>NZ_JAAHBU010000112.1 GCF_010671725.1 Pseudomonas brassicae
TTGGCCCCACCATGGCCTGAGGTCGGACCACCAAGGCTGACCACGCCGATCTGTCAGGCCATGGTACGTTGCAACAAATGTGGGAGCTGGCTTGCCAGCGAAGCGCCGGCGCGGGCGGCGCTCGATCTCATGACCGCAGGAGAATCCAAGGCATGCACCTTCATGCCCTGATGCGATTTCAAGACAGGATCATCACACCCGCCGGTTCGTCACCCGCGCGTTCCAGCGTTCGCGATGACGCTCGCGCCAGGTCGGGTTGCCAGAGTCGAACCAGGCCAGGGTAGCCTCGACACTGCCTTGCTCGACAACGAACGTGTCGATATGGCGGGCAATGGTGTCGTCCGCCAGGTGCAGCAGCGCCAGGTACGCAGTGAACGAGTCCGCCAGCACCACATACTCATCCTCCTGCTGGCGCGCCCGGTCCAGGCGGGCAGGGCGGCGACCATGGCAGCCACTGCCTGGCGGCCCTCGCGCAGGTCGAGCAACAACAGGCTGGCGCCCCCGTCGCGCCCGATGGGCAGCAGGCCGGTGGCCGGGTAGCCGGGCCGCCTGCGCGCCTGTTCGAACTCTTCAGGGTTGCATTCCCAGTGCTCGTCCTCGCCCACGCCAAACAGCGAAAATCCCAACAGTTCCCGCTCGCCACTGGCCATGACGACGTCGACGTCGTACTCCAGCTGCGCCCCGTTGCAGGTCTTCAGAAAATGCCGGTAGTCATCGGGCAGGCGTGCGCCCAGCCGGGCTTCCAGCTGGGCGATGTCGTGGTCACTGGCGGGTTCGCGGGTGTCTTCGAGCAGCAGGCCCTGGTATTCGTTCACGGTCATTGCTTCAGGTAGGCGTTGAGGCGTTCGACTGCGAACGCGTCGAAGCCTTGCAGTGCATCACTGGCGATCGCCTGTTCCTTGCCTTTGTATTCGACCACCGGCATGTAGAAGCAGGCGTGCTCCACCACCGGGGAAGTATTGGGCTTGCTCGGGTCGAGGAAGGGGTAGGCACAGCCCATGCTCAGGACCTGCAACCGCACCACTTTCAATGTTTGCCCGACCGTCGCGGCCTCGCACATTTCCCAGTCGATGTTGCGCTTGTCCAGCTCGGCCGCCATCGGCAGGTTGCCCATGCGGGTGAAGTGTTCGACTTCCATCGCGGGCGTGACGAACGCGGCCTGCTGGACGGGCTCGGCAGGGCCGGGGCAGATGCTCGCGGCACGGGTGACCTTGAACTCGCCGCTGCCTTGCAACTGTGCGGGGAAGCGCTTTTTCTGCTGCTCGAAGCCTGGGTAGGTCGAGGCGAATGCTTCGGTCGGCATCAGCTCGCTGGCAGTCCGTGGCGTGGGCATTTCGGGTGTGGTGGCCAGCGCGACGGGCGCCAGTGTGGCAGTCAGCAGGGCAATGAGGGTGTTGCGCTTGAAAGTCGCGTTCAAAATTCCACCTTGGAAAGTCGGTCAGTACAGCCTGGTGCGTAATCTGCGTGTTCCTCACGTGCAAGGCAACCCCGCCAGGCGCTCAGGTGCGTGATCCGGCACTGGCCGCTTCCAGAATCCGCGGGCCGGTGCGTCTTGCCCGAGTGCGTCGCCGGGGTTGCGCAACGGGCAATCATCCAGCGAGAGGCAACCACAGCCAATGCAATTGTCCAGGCTGTCGCGCAGTGCCTGCAGCGTGCGGATTCGCGCATTCAGGTCTTCGCGCCAGGCCGACGACATTTCCCCCCACTGCGCCGCCGTGAGCTTGCTGTTGGGTGGGTAGCGGCCCAGCGCCCGCTTGATCTCTTCCAGGGGAATGCCGGTGCGCTGGGCCACCTTGATGATGGCGATCGTGCGCAGCACCAGGGAAGGGAAGCGCCGCTGATTGCCCGCATTGCGCGTGCTGGCGATCAAGCCCTTGGCCTCGTAGAAATGCAGGGTCGAGACCGGCACGCCGCTGCGCCTGGCAACCTCGCCGACCGTGAGCGAACGCACCCCTTCGCTGTGTTTCTGTAGCGTCATGCTCATTGACCTCAACTTAAGTCGAGGTTTTATAGTCCGGCCCGTTCTTTCCTGCAACCGCTTTGCACTGCCGCTGGGCGGTGGGCGTGGCGCAGTGAATACACCATTGAGGAGCGGAGCATGAGCAAACGGGTGCTGTTGGGGGGCGTGGCGGCTGTGCTGGGGGTGTTGGTCGTGGTCAGGCTGATGAGCGTTGATGGCCAGCAGGCGCAGGCGAGCACGGCGTGGCCGGTGACCCAGGTGGCACTGGCTACGGTGACGCACATGCAAGCGCCCCGCGAGGCCTTTGCCGCCGGTGAGCTGGAAGCTGCTCGCCAGGTGCAGGTGGCGGCAGAGGCCGCCGGGCGCATCAGCACGCTTGCGTTCGATTCTGGCCAGACAGTCAAGGCGGGGCAGTTGCTGGTGCAGCTCAATGACGCGCCCGAGCAGGCCCAACGCGTGCGGCTGCACGCCCAGTTGCGCAATGCGCGCCTGCTGCAGCAACGTACCGCCACGCTGCGCACGGCCAACGTCGCCACCCAGCAGCAGCTCGACAACGCCACGGCCGCGCTGCAAATGGCCCAGGGTGAACTGCAGCAGGTCGACGCGGTGATCGCGCAAAAAGCCATTCGTGCGCCCTTCGCCGGCACCCTCGGCATCCGCCGGGTTCACCAGGGCCAGTACCTGACTGCCGGGGAGGCGGTCGCCAGCCTGGTGGACGCGAGCACCTTGCGGGTGAATTTCGCGCTGAACGAACAGGCCGCTACGCACCTGCGTATCGGGCAAAGCCTGGAGCTGAGCGTGGACGCCTTGCCCGAGCGCACCTTCCCGGCGCAGGTGAATGCCATCGACCCGTTGATCGGCAAGTCGCGCCAGGTGCAGATACAGGCCGCCCTGGCCAACCCTGGCGGCCAGTTGCAGGCGGGCATGTATGCCCGTGTGCGCGTGCGTGCGGTGCAGCCGACCACGGTGATGGTGGTGCCGGAGACCGCCATCACCTACTCCGCCTACGGGCAGACGGTGTTCGTGGCCCAGCGCGATGCCCAGCAACGTCTGAGCGTCAGCCGCGTGCGGGTCACCACCGGGGAGCGTTGGGAGGGCAAGGTGGAAGTCACCTCGGGGTTGGAGGCAGGCGATCAGGTGGTCGTCTCCGGGCAGCTCAAGCTGAGTGACGGCATGCAGGTCGAGCCGGTCGCCCACGACACCTTGCGCGACGAAGGGGGGCAGGCCTCGTGACCTTCACCGACCTGTTCGTGCGCCGCCCGGTGCTGGCGCTGGTGGTCAGCAGCCTGATCGTGCTCATGGGCCTGTTCGCCCTGGGCAAACTGCCGATCCGCCAATACCCCTTGCTGGAAAGTTCGACCATCACGGTCAGTACCGATTACCCCGGCGCGTCGGCCGAGCTGATGCAAGGCTTCGTGACGCAGCCGATCACCCAGGCCGTGTCGTCGGTCGAGGGCATCGACTACCTCTCGTCCTCCTCGGTGCAGGGGCGCAGTGTGATCACCTTGCGCATGCTGCTCAACCGCGACCCGACCCAGGCCTTGAGCGAAACCATGGCCAAGGTCAACCAGGTGCGCTACCGCTTGCCGGACAACGCGTACGACCCGGTGGTGGAGTTGTCGGCAGGCGATTCCACTGCTGTTGCCTATGTGGGCTTTGCCAGCGAGACGCTGTCGATCCCCGAGCTCAGCGACTACCTGTCGCGGGTGGTCGAGCCGCAGCTGTCGGGTATCGATGGCGTGGCCAAGGTGCAGACCTTCGGCGGCCAGACGCTGGCCATGCGCCTGTGGCTGGACAGCGAGCGCATGGCCGGGCGCGGTGTCACCGCCGCCGACGTGGCCGCGGCGGTACGCAGCAACAACGTGCAGGCCACGCCCGGGCAGGTACGTGGCCAGTTCGTGCTGGCCGACATCCGCATGGACACCGACCTGACCAGTGTCGAGGCGTTTCGCGAGCTGGTGGTGCGCAACCAGGGCAACCAACTGGTGCGCCTGCGGGACGTGGGTACGGTGGAACTGAGCGCAGCCTCCACCCAGACCAGCGCGACCATGGACGGCCAGCCGGCGGTGCACCTGGGGCTGTTCCCCACGCCGTCGGGTAACCCGCTGGTGATCGTCGACGGCATTCGCGCATTGCTGCCGCAGATCCAGCAGACCTTGCCCCCCGGCGTGAAGGTCGCCCTGGCCTACGAGACCGCGCGCTTTATCGAAGCCTCGATCCAGGAGGTCATGCACACCTTGCTGGAGGCCATGGTGATCGTGGTGCTGGTGATCTGGCTGTCGTTGGGCTCGTTGCGCAGCGTGGCGATCCCGGTGCTGGCCATACCGCTGTCGATGCTCGGCGCCGCCGGGCTGATGCTGGCGTTCGGCTTCAGCATCAACCTGCTGACCTTGCTGGCGATGGTGCTGGCGATCGGGCTGGTGGTGGACGACGCCATCGTGGTGGTGGAAAACGTGCACCGCCATATCGAAGAGGGCCAGACCCCGATCGCGGCGGCCATGGCGGGGGCACGCGAGATCGCCGGCCCGGTGATTGCCATGACCCTCACCCTGGCGGCGGTGTACGCGCCGATCGGGCTGATCGGTGGGCTGACCGGCACGCTGTTTCGCGAGTTCGCCCTGACCCTGGCCGGTGCCGTGATTGTCTCTGGCGTCATCGCCCTCACGCTGTCGCCGGTGATGAGCTCGCTGCTGCTCAAGCCCGGGCAACAGGAGGGACGCATGGCCAAAGCGGCCGAGCGGTTCTTCGGCGGCCTGGCGGCTGCCTACGGCCGCGGGCTGACACATTCGCTGTCGCGGCGCTGGGTGAGTGGGACCCTTGCGCTGCTGGTGTGCCTGAGCCTGCCGTGGCTGTACCTGCTGCCGCAACGCGAGCTGGCACCGCCGGAAGACCAGGCCACCGTGCTCACGGCGATCAAGGCGCCGCAGTACGCCAACCTCGAGTATGTGGAGCGCTTCGCGCGCAAGCTCGACCAGGTCATGAAGCGCATTCCGGAAACCACCGACACCTGGATCATCAACGGTACCGACGGGCCGGCGGCCAGCTTCGGCGGCATCAATCTCAGCCATTGGCAGTCGCGCGACCGCTCTGCCGACCAGATCCAGGCCCAGTTGCAGCAGGCGGTGGCGCAGGTGGAAGGCAGCAGCATCTTTGCCTTCCAGGTGGCCTCGCTGCCGGGTTCCAGTGGCGGCTTGCCGGTGCAGATGGTGCTGCGTACCGCGCAGGATTACCCGGTGCTGTACCAGACCATGGAAACCCTGAAGCAACGCGCCCGCGACAGCGGCCTGTTCGTGGTGGTGGACAGCGACCTGGATTACAACAATCCGGTGGTCAAACTCAGCATCGACCGCACCAAGGCCGCCAGCCTGGGCATCGGCATGCACGCCATCGGCGACTCGCTGGCCGTGCTGGTGGGTGAGCAGTACATCAACCGCTTTGCGCTGTACGGGCGTTCCTATGATGTGATCGCGCAGAGCGAACGGGGTCAGCGGCTGACGCCGCAGGCCTTGGCACGCCAGTATGTGCGCACCGACGAGGGTCGCCTGGTGCCATTGTCCAGCGTCGTGCACCTGAGCATGAGCGTGGCGCCGAACCGGCTGTACCAGTTCGACCAGCAGAACGCGAGCACCTTGCAGGCGATCCCCGCACCGGGCGTGTCTCAGGGCCAGGCCGTGGCATTCCTGCAACAGGTGGCCAGCGAACTGCCGCCAGCGTTCAGCCACGACTGGCAATCCGAATCGCGCCAGTACGTGCAGGAGGGCAGTGCGCTGGTGCTGGCGTTTCTGGCGGCGCTGGTGGTGATCTACCTGGTGCTTGCCGCGCAGTACGAAAGCCTGATCGATCCGTTGATCATCCTGATCACCGTACCCTTGTCGATCTGTGGTGCGCTGATACCGCTGGCGCTGGGGTGGGCCACGCTCAACATCTATACCCAGATCGGCCTGGTGACCTTGATCGGACTGATCAGCAAGCACGGCATTCTGATGGTGGAGTTTGCCAACGAGATCCAGGTGCGCGAGCAGCTTGACCGCGCCGCAGCCATCATCCGCGCCGCGCAGATCCGCCTGCGCCCGGTGCTGATGACCACGGCGGCGATGACCTTCGGCGTGGCGCCGTTGCTGTTCGCCAGCGGCGCCGGGGCCAACAGCCGCTTCGGCCTTGGGCTGGTGATCGTCTGCGGCATGCTGGTCGGTACGCTGTTCACCCTGTTTGTGCTGCCCACCCTGTACTGCTGGCTGGCGCGGGACCACCGGGTACCGGGCAAGCGCGCGCAACAGTTGGCAGAGGCGCAGCGCAGCCTTGGCCTGATGGAGGTGCGGCCATGAATGTCGCATGGCCTAACCTGTACCTGCTCACTGCCCTGATGGGGTTGGCGGCCTGCTCGGTCGGGCCGCAGTACCAGGCCCCTGACGTTGCCCCCATTCAACTGGCCAGCGCGCAGGCGCAGGCATTCGCCCGCGCCGATATGCCGCTGCCGCCCGCCTGGTGGACGTTCTTCGACGACCGACAGCTTGAACAGTTGATCGCCACCGCGGTGGCCAGCAATCACGATATCCGGGTGGCACGGGCGAACCTGCTGCTGGCCCGTGCAAGCCTGGATCAGGCCGAGCGTGCGCGCCTGCCGGTGGTCACCAGCGGGCTGGCCTACCAGCGCAGCCGTGCGCAACCGCCAACCGCGGGGGAGCGGCCGGCGCGGGCACTGTCCGAGTCCTGGCGTGCCGGCCTGGACCTGCAATGGGAGCTGGACCTGTTCGGCCGTCTGGATCACTTGAGCCGCGCGGCCCAGGCGCGTGCCGAGGTTTCGCAGGCCGATCTCGAACAGGTGCGCCTGAGCATCGCCGCGCAAGTGGCGCATGCCTACTTCGCGGTACAAGGCCAGCGCCAGCAGTTGGTATTGGCGCGTGACGAAATACGCAGTTGGCAGGCGACGACCGCCCTGGCCGAGGCGCAACTGCAGGCCGGCAGCGGCCTGCCGGAGCACCGCGAGAGTGCCCGCAGTCAGCTGGTGCAGGCCCAGGCAGCCATCGCACCGCTTGAAGCCAGCCTGCAAGCCAGCCTGTACCGGTTGGCGGTGTTGTGTGGCCAGCGGCCAGGCAGCCTGGCGGTCGAGCCTGGGGCATGGCCGAACCTGCCGCTGGCGCGTCAGTTGCCGTTGGGCGATGTGGACGCACTGATCCGCCAGCGTCCGGATGTGGTGCGCGCCGAGCGCCTGCTTTCAGCCCGCGTCGAGGAGCAGGGCGCGGCTACTGCCGACCTGTATCCGCGCCTCAACCTGGGTGGTTTCATCGGTTTCGTCGCGCTGCGCGACAGTGACCTGGGCAGTGCCGCCCGCGCGTTCGAACTGGCGCCCGGGTTGAGCTGGCCGGCATTCGACCTGGGCACGCTGCGCGCGCGACTGCGCGGTGCGCAGGCGCTGTCGCAAGGGGAGGCGGCGCGCTTCGAGCACGTGCTGCTGCAGGCCATGGAGGAGGTGGAGGGCGCCGTGACCCAGCTCGCCCAGCACCAGCGCCATCTGCTGCTGATGGTTCAGGCGGCGCGCCATGGCGAGGCGGCGTTCGACATTGCCCAGCAACGCTATGGGGCGGGGGCGGGCAGCTACCTGGCGGTACTGGAAAGCCAGCGCGACCTGCTGCGCACGCGCCAGGCCATCGCGCTGGCGCAGACCGCGTCGTATCGCACGGTGGTGGACCTGTACAAGGCGCTGGCCTGGCGTACGCCGGCGGGCTAGCGGGTGCTCAGTCCTTGCACTTGGCCAGCACACCTGGCAGGTCGCGGGCGTGCCGCCGGAGCGGCCGGCGTAGCGCTTGCAGTTGTCGAGGGACTTCTTGCGGGCGATACCCAGTGTATCGCCCCAGGCCAGCCCGCCTTCGCCTGCGGACGGGACAGCCTTTGCGTAGCAGCTGGAACCTTGGTGCGCCGCGGCGTAGCGGGCTTTGGAGGCGTTGCCTGAGCAACCTGCGGTCAATGCCAGCGCTACGGCAAGCAGACACAGCGGGAGCCAGGTGGTGGTGGTGGTGGTCATGTGCGAACCTCTGGTGTGCAGCGCCTGTGTCGGCCAGCGCCTACACGTGGTTGGGGTGTGCTCACTGCCTACAGGTGCACATCGCGCACGACTTCTGGCTGAAAAACTGGATAATGGCGGCCAATTTCGTTTTGCTCGGTAATGGTAATCCCGTATGGAAATCAAGGTCAATTTTCTCGACAACCTTCGACTTGAAGCCAAGTTCGATGATTTCACGGTGGTTGCCGACCAGCCTATCCGCTACAAGGGCGATGGCTCGGCACCGGGCCCGTTCGATTATTTCCTGGCGTCGTCGGCGCTGTGCGCCGCGTACTTCGTGAAGTTGTACTGCCAGACGCGTGACATCCCCACCGACAACATCCGCCTGTCGCAAAACAACATCGTCGACCCGGAGAACCGCTACAACCAGATCTTCAAGATCCAGGTCGAATTGCCGGCGGACATTTCTGACAAGGACCGCCAGGGCATCCTGCGCTCCATCGACCGCTGCACCGTCAAGAAGGTGGTGCAGACCGGCCCCGAATTCGTGATCGAAGAGGTGGAAAACCTCGACGCCGATGCCCAGGCCCTGCTGATGCTGGATTCGGCGTCGGATACCAGCACGTACATCGTCGGCAAGGACCTGCCGCTGGAGCAGACCATCGCCAGCATGTCCGCCATCCTCGCTGGCCTGGGCATGAAGATCGAGATCGCCTCGTGGCGCAACATCGTGCCCAACGTGTGGTCGCTGCATGTGCGCGATGCGCAGTCGCCGATGTGCTTCACCAACGGCAAGGGCGCCACCAAGGAAGGCGCACTGGCCTCGGCGCTGGGCGAGTTCATCGAGCGCCTGAACTGCAACTTCTTCTACAACGACCAGTTCTGGGGTGAGGACATCGCCAACGCGGCGTTCGTGCACTACCCCGAAGAGCGCTGGTTCAAGCCAGGGCGCAAGGACGCGCTGCCCGCCGAGATCCTCGACGCGCACTGCCTGGCCATCTACAACCCCGAAGGCGAGCTGCGCGGCTCGCACCTGTACGACACCAACTCGGGCAACACCGCGCGCGGTATCTGTGCGCTGCCGTATGTGCGTCAGTCGGACGGCGAGGTGGTGTACTTCCCGTCCAACCTGGTCGAGAACCTGTACCTGAGCAATGGCATGAGTGCCGGCAACACCCTGGCCGAAGCCCAGGTGCAATGCCTGTCGGAAATCTTCGAGCGGGCAGTCAAGCGCGAAATCCTTGAAGGCGAACTCGCCCTGCCGGATGTACCGCCGGCCGTGTTGGCCAAGTACCCCGCAATTCTCGCCGGCATCGAAGGGCTGCAGGCCCAGGGCTTCCCGGTGCTGGTGAAGGATGCATCGCTGGGCGGCGAGTTCCCGGTGATGTGCGTGACCTTGATGAACCCGCGTACCGGTGGCGTGTTTGCTTCGTTCGGTGCGCACCCAAGCTTTGAGGTGGCGTTGGAACGCAGCCTGACCGAGCTGCTGCAAGGGCGCAGTTTCGAAGGCTTGAACGACCTGCCGCAGCCGACCTTTGAAAGCCAGGCGGTGACCGAACCGAACAACTTTGTCGAGCACTTCATCGACTCCAGCGGTGTGGTGTCGTGGCGCTTCTTCAGCGCCAAGGCCGACTTCGAGTTCGTCGAGTGGGACTTCTCCGGCCAGGGTGAAAACTCCAATACCGAGGAAGCCGCCACGCTGTTCGGCATCCTCGAGGGCATGGGCAAGCAAGTCTACATGGCGGTGTATGAGCACCTGGGCGCCACCGCCTGCCGCATCCTGGTGCCCGACTACTCCGAGATCTATCCGATCGACGACCTGATCTGGGACAACACCAACAAGGCGCTGCTGTTCCGTGCCGATATCCTCAACCTGCACCGCCTGGACGACGACGCCTTGCACGCGCTGGTCGAGCGCCTGGAAGACAGCGAGCTGGATGACTACACCGACATCAAGACCCTGATCGGCATCGAGTTCGATGAAAACACCGCCTGGGGCCAATTGACCATTCTGGAGCTCAAGCTGCTGATCTACCTTGCCCTGCAGCAGTTCGAGGAGGCCAGCGACCTGGTGGGTGCGTTCCTGCAGTTCAACGACAACAGCGTCGAGCGCGGCCTGTTCTACCAGGCCTTGAACGTGGTGCTGGAGGTGATGCTGGACGACGAACTGGAACTGGACGACTACGAAGTCAATTTCCGTCGCATGTTCGGCAACCCGCGCATGGATGCGGTGATTGGCTCGGTGCAGGGCAGCGTGCGCTTCTACGGCCTGACCCCTACCAGCATGAAGCTCGAAGGGCTGGACCGGCACCTGCGCCTGATCGACAGCTACAAGAAGCTGCACGCGGCGCGAGCCACTGCGCCGAAGTGATCCTCAGCATCGCTCAGTTGCGAAAGTAGAGTTCATCGAGCTGACGCCGCCGAATACTCAGGTATTCCTCCCACACGGCAGGGAAGTCCTCTTCGCGGTTGAAGGGAAACGTCAGGTAGATGAACTTGCCGGTGACCTGGATGTACTGGCGGGCACGTTTGAACGTGGGTTGCTCGGTCACCGCCACGCTTTCGTCGTAGCCCGCGTGGTAGTGGCGGATGTCGATGCGGTGCGGCGCGATCATGCCCCGCGCAAAATCGATCACCCAGCCGTGGCCCAGCGCAGTGCCCAGGTAGCCATATACGCCGTCGCTCGACAGGCGGATGCAGCTGCTGGCCTGCGTGCCGTCCTCGTCGTTCACCAGCACGATCTGGTCGTCGAAGTAGCGCAGGGTGCGCTGGTCGGGGCCGTGCAGCACCAGGTTCCAGCTTTCGGCCGACATGCGGAACTCGCCCTGGTTTTCGAAGCTGGCGACCCAGCCGTTGGCGAGGGTGATGGTGTGGGTGTTCATGCGTGTGGGGTCTCCAGCAGCCCGCGTAGCAGCAGGTCCAGCCCGGCAAGTGCGTGTGCCAGGCGCACATCACCCTGGTCACCGTCCGCGATCCAGAAGGCGGCTTCGGCCAGGCTGCCATAGATCAGCCTTGCGATTGCCTGCGCATCAGCCTTGGCGATTACCCCTTGCTGCATGAGGTGGTCGATCAGCCTGGCCATCGACGCGATGCAATGGCGTTGCGACGCCGGCGAGGCGCCGCCCAGCACGGCCTTGGCATCACGTAGCACAACACGCTGGATTTCTGCTTCCAGTGCCATGTGCAGGTAGCCGCGGCAGCGGCTGCGAAAGCCTTCCCAGGGGTCGTGCGCGGCGTCGCAGATGGCATGCAGGCGTGCGTCCATTTCGGCATCGATCTGCTCGACCACGCCGCCAGCAGCCCCTTCTTGTCGCCAAAGTGGTGATACAGCGCACCACGGGTCAGGCCTGCCTGCGCGGTGAGGTCATCCATCGAGGTGTCGGCGTAGCCGCGCTGGCTGAAGCATTGGCGGGCCGTGGCCAGCAGGCTGGCGCGGGTTTCTTCCATGTCGACGCGGGTACGGCGGACCATATCGGGCTCTCTTACATACTTCTCGTATGATTATTTACATTCACTGCGTATGAATGTAGGGTTTATTCATACGGCGCGTATGCAGTGTGCTGGCTCCGTGCTGTCCTGGCAAGCGTGACGCGGCTTGGCGGCGCTCCATGTTCTCACTTCAAGGATGTTAACCATGCACAATGCTGCAACGGCCGGCGTACCGACGTCGGCGTCCAACCCGTGGCTGGCGGTGGCGGCGGTAGCCCTGGCGACCTTCTCGGTGGTGACCAGCGAAATGCTGCCGGTCGGCATGCTGACGCCGATTGCCGAGACCTTGGGCAGTGCGACTGGCACCGCCGGCATGATGATCTCGCTGCCGGCGTTGCTGGCGGCCTTGTTCGCGCCATTGGTGGTGCTCGCCTCGGGCGCCTCGACCGGCGCACACTGCTGTGCGGTCTGCTCGGCCTGCTGGTGATCGCCAACCTGGCCTCGGCGCTGGCACCGAGCATGGCGTGGATGCTGGCGGCGCGGGTGCTGGTCGGCTTTTGCATGGGCGGCATCTGGGCCATTGCGGGAGGTTTGGCAGCCCGGTTGGTGCCTGGCCAGGCGGTGGGCCTGGCAACGTCGATCATCTTTGGTGGGGTCGCTGCCGCGTCGGTGCTTGGCGTGCCACTTGGCGCGCTGATCGGCGATAGCGCGGGCTGGCGCTGGGCCTTTGGCGGCATGGCGCTGTTCAGTGCGCTGGTGTTTGTTTTGCAGGTAAGGGTCATTCCCCGATTGCCCGTTACCCGCTCTGTCAGCGTGCGCCAGTTCGCCGAGCAACTGGGCAATCGCAGGTTACGCACCGGCCTGGTGCTGACCTTGCTGCTGGTGGCCGGGCATTTCGCCGCGTTTACCTTCGTGCGCCCGTTGCTGCTGACTGTGTCGATGTTCGACACCCAATGGATCAGCCCGTTGCTGTTCGCCTACGGCGTGGCCGGCATTCTCGGCAACTTTGTGGCGGGGCTGACGGCAGCGCGGCGTAGCGTGGCAACCGTGGCAGTGATCGCCTCAAGCCTGCTGGCCACGGTGGGGCTGTTCCTCGCGGTAGGTGATTCGACGCTCGGCGGTGGCGTGGTACTGCTGGTGTGGGGGCTGGCGTACGGCGGTGTGTCAGTCGGCCTGATGACGTGGATGATGAAGGCTGCACCACAGGCGGTGGAGGTTGCCGCGGCGCTGTATGTGGGCATGTTCAATGTCGGCATCGCCCTGGGGGCCTGGCTCGGGGGGCTGGTGGTGGATGATGCAGGCCCGACCGGCAATCTCTGGCTGGCCGGCGCGTTCACGGCGGCGGCGTTGCTGGTGTGCGCCGGTTCAGGCTGGCCCGGTGGCAAGGTACGGGGGCGCTGAGCCTTGCGGTGGCCAAGAGGGCTCTACGCGCCAAGCTGCTCGACGTAGCTGGACTCTCCGCCACCACTTGCGCCCGACAGCCAGCCCCACACGAAGGCCAGCGTGGTGCGCCCGGTTGCGTCGACACCCACGCGCACTCGACCGCCCTGGTAGGTGCTCGACCGATGCCGAGATTTCCGACCTGACGCTGGCAGCGGCATTGATGAATGCGTTCAACCGGCTGGCAGTGGGCATGAACCTCTGAGGGGCGGCTCGACGGTGTGACCGGCCAGCACCCGTGCGGCGATGTAGCCGAAGGTCATGCCTGGCCCCAGGGTGATGCCGCCGCTGGGGTAATAACCGTGCATGATGCTGTTCATGTCGTTGCCCACGGCGAACAGACCGTTGATCGGCATCCCCTGCGCGTTCACCACGCGCGCATGCGCGTCGGTGTTCAGGCCGGCAAAGGTGCCGAGGCTGCCGGGCACCAGCTTGACGGCATAGAACGGCCCCTGGCGCAGGCTGCCAAGGGCGGGATTGGGCCCGTGCAGCGCCTCGCCCTGGGCTTTGTTGTACCGCGACTCACCGCGCTGGAACAGCGGGTCATGACCCTGCTCGGCATGCTGGTTGAAGGTGCTGACAGTGGCGTGCAGCTGTTGCGCATCAATGCCGCATTGGTGCGCCAGCGCGGCCAGGGTCGCCGCCTTGAACAGGTAGCCTTTGCGCACATACCCGGCGGTCGGGAACGGGAAGGGCTTGGACCATCCCAGGCCGTAGCGGCGTTGTGCGCGGTGATCGCAGATCAACCACGACACCGGTGCCTCTGCCGGCCCGGTGGCCTCGAACAATGCGCGCATGTAGTCGTGATAGGAGTTGGCTTCGTTGACGAAGCGTCGACCGTCCTGGCGCACGGCAATAAAGCCCGGTTTGGCACGCTCCATCAGGTGCGGGAAGCCGCTGAAACCGCCATCTTCGCGCGCTACCCGCGACACCGGGGCCCACGCGGCGGCGTGGGGCAGGTCGCAGGCCACCTGTGCGCCGACGCTCTC
>NZ_JAAHBU010000113.1 GCF_010671725.1 Pseudomonas brassicae
GAGGTGTAGATCAGGTAGGCCTGATGGGCCGGCAGGCTCAGCGATGGCAGTGCCTCGGCGCTGTAGGCGGGCAGCGCTGCACGGTCGTCTTCGAGGCACCAGCGGGCAACGCCCGCCGGCAGTTCGCCCAGCGCCTCGAACAGCGTACGCTGGCCCAGCAGCAGGCCGATACCACTGTCTTCGATCATGTACTGCAGGCGTTCGAGCGGGTACTCCGGGTCGAGTGGCACATAGGCGCCACCGGCCTTGAGGATCGCCAGTAGGCCGACCACCAGGTGCGCCGAACGCTCCAGCGCCAGGCCCACCCGCACCTGCGGGCCAACCCCGCGTTCACGCAGCACACGCGCCAGGCGGTTGGCCTGGGCGTCGAGCTGGGCGTAGCTCAGGTGCTCGCCGGCAAAGGTCAACGCCAGGGCGTCGGGGCTGCGCGTGCCTGTTCGCTGAACAGGTCGTGAATGCAGCGATCCAGGCCCGGGGCCCGGGCATCGCCGGCCAGGTTGTCGAACAGCGCCTGCTGCTCGTCGGCCGCCAGCAGCGGCAATTCGCACAGGCGCTGCTGCGGGTCGACCAGCAAGGCGTCGAGCAATTGCTGCCAGTGCGCCGCCATGCGTGCAATACGCGGCTCGTCGAACAGGTCACAGCTGTAGGTCAGGCAGCAGCCCAGGCGACGGTCGAGGTCGGTGACCTCCAGGTTGAGGTCGAACTTGGTGGCGCGGGCATCGTTGACCAGGTATTCCACCTGCATACCAGCCAGTTGCCGGCTTTGCTGGAACTCCCAGCGCTGCACGTTGCACATCACCTGGAACAGCGGGTTGTAGGCGGCGCTGCGCGGCGGCTGCAAGGCTTCGACCAGGTGGTCGAACGGCAAGTCCTGGTGCGACTGGCCGTCGATCACGGTCTGGCGCACCTGCTCGATCAGGTCGAGCACGCGCATCTGCCCGTCGAGCTGGCAGCGCAGTACCTGGGTGTTGAGGAACGCGCCGATCAGGCCCTCGCTTTCCGGACGAATGCGGTTGGCCACCGGTGCGCCGATGCGCAGGTCGGTCTGGCCGCTGTAGCGGTACAGCAGCAGCGCCAGGGTGGCGGTCATGGTCATGAACAGGGTCAGGCCATGCTCGGCATTGAAGCCGCGCACCCGCGCCGCCAGTTCGTCGCTCAGGTCGAAACGGTACAGCTCGCCACGATGGCTCTGCACAGCCGGGCGCGGACGGTCGGCGGGCAGTTCCATGACCGGGTGCTCGTCACCCAGTTGCGCAGTCCAGTAGTCGAGCTGGCGCTGGCGTTCGCCGG
Organism: Pseudomonas brassicae; assembly: GCF_010671725.1. Lineage (GTDB taxonomy): Bacteria > Pseudomonadota > Gammaproteobacteria > Pseudomonadales > Pseudomonadaceae > Aquipseudomonas > Aquipseudomonas brassicae. The sequence continues at coordinate 1,291 of NZ_JAAHBU010000113.1, forward strand.
CTTCCAGCCATTGGCGCTGCCACACGCTGTAGTCCAGGTACTGCACCGGCAGTGGCTGCAACGGCGACTCGCGGTCGTCGAGGAACGCCTCGTATAGCTCGCCCAGCTCGCGGGCAAAGATGTCCATGGCCCAGCCTTCGGTGACGATGTGGTGCAGGGTCAACACGAAGTAGTGCTCCTGCTCGCCGGCCTTGACCAGGCAGGCGCGCAGCAGCGGGCCGGTTTCCAGGTCGAACGGCTGGTGCGCCTGTGCGTCGGCCAGGGCCTGCAACTGCTGCTGGCGCTGCGCCGGCGCGGCGCGGAGTAGTCCAGCCAGTCCATCACCAGGCCGCTGTTGGCGGCCACGGCCTGATACGGTACGCCATCGAGGCTCGGGAAGGTGGTGCGCAGGGTTTCGTGGCGCACGATCAGGGCCTGCAGCGCCTGCTCGAAGCGGCTCACATCCAGTACGCCGCTCAGGCGCGCCATGCCACCGACGTTGTACGCCGGGCTGTCGGGCTCCATCTGCCAGAGGAACCACATGCGTTGCTGCGAGTACGACAGCGGCACGGCTGGCTGCGGTCTATGCGCGCGATTTCGCCTTGCAGGTTGTGTTGCCCGGCGCGTTGCAGGGCATCGATGCGAGCGGCGAACGCGCCCAGTTCACTGGCTTCGAACAGGGTGCGCAGCGGCAGCTCGACGTCGCACGCCTGGCGCGTGCGCGCAATGATCTGGGTGGCCAGCAACGAGTGCCGCCAAGGGCGAAGAAGTCGTCGTTCAGGCCCACCTGCTCAAGGCCCAGCACCTCGCGCCAGATCGCGGCGATCTGCTGTTGCAGCGGCGTGCTCGGGGCGATGTGCACGCGTTGCTGCCAGGTCGGCTCGGGCAGTGCCTTGCGGTCGACCTTGCCGCTGGGGCCCAGCGGCATCTGCGCCAGGTGCACCAGTTGCGCCGGCACCATATAGGCCGGCAGTTGCGCGCTGAGCGCGGCCAGCAGCGCGTCGCTGCAATCCTGTGCGTGGGTGTAGTAGCCGACCAGTTGCGGGCCGGCGGTGGTCTCGCGCACCAGCACCAGGGCTTGCTCGACACCCGGCTGGGCGAGCAGGCAGGCCTGCACTTCCTCGGGCTCGACCCGGAAGCCGCGCAGTTTGACCTGCTGGTCGACGCGGCCCAGGTACTCCAGCGCGCCCAGCTCGACGAGCCAGCGCGCACGGTCGCCGCTGCGGTACAGCCGCTGGCCGTCGGCCGCCGGCACGAAGCGCTCGGCAGTCAGGCCGGGGCGGCCAAGGTAACCGCGGGCCAGGCCCAGGCCGCCCAGGCACAACTCGCCCGGCACGCCAAAGGGTGCCAGTTCCAGCTCGCCATCGAGTACCACACACTGCACGTTGGACAACGGGCGACCGATCGGCGAGCGCACGCCGTCTTCAGGCTGGCACTGCCAATGGGTCACGTTGATGGCGGTTTCGGTTGGGCCGTAACGGTTGTGCAAGGCCACGTGCGGCAGCACCTGCAGCACGCGGTCGCGCAATGCCGCCGGCAACGCCTCGCCACCGGAGAACAGCCGACGCAGGCTGCTGCAAGCTGCGGCCAGCGGCTCCTGCACGAACACCTGCAACAGCGCCGGCACGAAGTGCAACGTGGTCACACCATGCTGCTGCACCAGTTCGGCGATGCGTTGCGGGTCACGGTGCTCACCCGGCCCGGCCAGTACCAGGCGGCAGCCATGCAGCAGCGGCCAGAAGCATTCCCACACCGACACGTCAAAGCTGATCGGGGCTTTCTGCAGCAGCACGTCGTGCGCGTCCAGCGCGTAGCTGCCTGCATCCATTGCAGCGCTCGGCCAGCGCGGCGTGGGTGTTGCCCACGCCCTTGGGCTGCCCGGTAGAGCCGGAGGTGTAGATCACATAGGCGAGGTTGTCACCGTGCAGGTGCAGGCCCGGCGCCTGGCTGGGCCAGCTGTCCAGGTGCAGGGTGTCCATCGCGATGGCGCTCACGCCCTCGACCGAGGGCAGGCGTTCGAGCACCTCGCTGTGGCTCAGCAGCAGGCTGGCGCCGCAATCGGCCAGCATGTAGGCCAGGCGCTCGGCGGGATAATCCACGTCCAGCGGTACATAGGCACCACCGGCCTTGAGGATGGCCAGCAGGCCGACCAGCAGTTGCGGCGAACGCTCGGCGGCGATCGCCACGCACACGTCCGGCCCCACGCCTTTGTCACGCAGGTAATGGGCCAGGCGGTTGGCCTGGGTGTGCAGGCTGGCGTAGTCCAGGCTGCCGCCCTGCCACACCAGCGCAGTGCGTTGCGGGGTGCGCCGGGCCTGTTCGTTGAGCTGCTCGACCAGCCACTGGCTGGCCGGCGCGGCGGGGGCCTGGCCCCAGGCTTGAAGCTGGGTACGCTCCTGCGGGGCCAGCAGTTGCAGCTCGGCCAGCGGCAGTTGCGGCGCCGCGCTGACCTGCTGCAACAGGCTGACCATTTGCGCCGCGATACGCGCGATGGTGGCTGCGTCGAACAGCTCGTCGGCGTAGTCGAACGCCAGGCTCACGCGGCCCTGATGGTCTTCTTCAGTGTGCAACTGCAGGTCGAACTTGGCTTCGCGGCTATGCCACGGCAGCTCGTCGGCAAGCAATCCCGGCAGGCGGCGCAGCGCACTCAGGTCGCGCTGCTGGTGGTTGAACATGACCTGGAACAGGCCTTGCTCGCGCGCCTCGGGGAACGCCTCGAGCAGTTGCTCGAACGGCAGGTCCTGGTTGGCCTGCGCCTCGAGGGTGGCCTGGCGTACCTGCGCCAGCAACTGGCTGAACGGCGCGCAGGGCTCGATCTGCGTACGCAGCACCTGGGTGTTGATGAAAAA
>NZ_JAAHBU010000114.1 GCF_010671725.1 Pseudomonas brassicae
GGAGCTGGCCTGCCAGCGAAAGGCGCAGCGCCGATCAGGCGCCCTTGAGCAGCTTGATCTTCTCGGCCAGCCCCTCGGCCGTCTGCTCGCCCATCAACTGCTCCCGCACCTTGCCCTTGTCATCGATGATGTAGGTCACCGGCAAGGCTTCGCTGCGGGGCAGCTCGTAACGCTCGGCCGGGTCGTCGGCCAGCACGGTGAAGCTGATGCCCAGCGCTTCGCTGGCCTTTTTCAGCTCGTCACCGCGCAAACCGTCGAAATTCACCCCCACCACCGTCACACCCTGCGCCTGCCAGTCCTTGGCAGCAGCGTTCAGCTCGGGGATCTCGGTACGGCACGGCCCGCACCATTCCGCCCAGTAGTTGAGCACCACCCAGCGCCCGTCGATCTGCTCGGCCTGCACCGTGTTGCCGTTCTGGTCGAGGCCGTAGTCTGCACCGCATCCACCGAGCAGCAGGCTCGCGGTAATGGCCAGGGCTGCCGCCAATCGCCTTGTCATGGGTCAATCCTTCTTCAAGATTCAGGCAAAATGCCAATTCGCTGCGGTTAGAATAGCCGCCACCCCCTGCTGGATGCGACCCGAACATGACCGACCTGACCCTGTATCACAATCCACGCTGCTCTAAATCCCGCAGCGCACTGGAATTGCTCGAAGCCCGTGGCCTGGCCCCGACCGTGGTGCGCTACCTGGAAACCCCGCCCGATGCCGCCACCCTCCAGGCCTTGCTCGGCAAGTTGGGCATCGGTGCACGCCAACTGCTGCGCAGCGGTGAAGACGAGTATAAAAGCCTCGAGCTGGCCAACCCGGCCTTGAGCGATGCACAACTGATCGAGGCCATGGTCAAGCATCCGAAACTGATCGAGCGGCCGATCCTGGTGGCTGGCGACAAAGCGGTGATCGGCCGTCCGCCCGAGCAGGTGCTGGAGATCCTGCCGTGAGCGCGCCGTACATCCTGATCCTGTTCTACAGCCGCCATGGTTCCACCAGCGAGATGGCGCGGCAGATCGCCCGCGGTGTGGAGCTTGGTGGGCTGGAGGCGCGCCTGCGCACAGTGCCGGCGATCTCCACCGAGTGCGAGGCGGTAGCCCCGGACATCCCCGAGACCGGCGCGCTGTATGCCACCCTCGACGACCTGCGCCATTGTTCAGGCCTGGCCCTGGGCAGCCCGACGCGCTTCGGCAACATGGCCGCACCGCTCAAGTACTTCATCGACGGCACCAGCAGCCTGTGGCTGAGCGGCGGTCTGGTGGGCAAGCCGGCCGCCGTGTTCACCTCCACCGCCAGCCTGCACGGCGGGCAAGAGTCGACCCTGCTATCGATGCTGCTGCCCTTGATGCACCACGGCATGCTGATCATGGGCTTGCCCTACAGCGAGTCGGCCTTGCTCGACACCCGTGGCGGTGGCACGCCGTATGGCGCCAGCCACCATGCCGGGGCCGATGGCAAGCGTGACCTGGACGCCGACGAAATCGCCCTGTGCCGTGCCCTGGGTCAACGCCTGGCGAGTACCGCCCTGCTGCTGGAGAACGGCCGTGGCTAAGAAGCCCAAGGTGCTGCCACCGCTGCAGTGGCTGGCGCCACGCCTGCGTGTGACGCGAATATTGAGCCTGGCGACGTTCCTGGGCCTGATCACGCTGCTGACGGTGAACAACCTGTGGTTTGCCGACCTGCACGGCGCACGCACCGGGGTGATCCTGGCCATCGAGCTGGTGCCGTTGCTGCTGGTGCTGCCGGGCATGCTGATGGGCAGTGCACGTGCGCATGCATGGACTTGCTTTGTGGTGAACCTGTATTTCATCAAGGGCGTGCTGGCCGCGTTCGACCCGGCACGGGCGCTGCTGGGATGGCTGGAGGTGGGGATCAGCCTGGGGTTGTTCGTGAGTGCGCTGCTGTATGTGCGCTGGCGCTTTCAGTATGAACGGCGGGTGGCGGGCGCCGAGTAAGCGGCGCGCCCTTCGCTGGCAAGCCAGCTCCCACAGGGAAATGCAGTGCTCTCAAGGGCAGCGCAGAACCTGCGGGAGCTGGGGCGCCTTTCGCTGGCAAGCCAGCTCCCACAGGGAAATGCAGTGCTCTCAAGGGCAGCGCAGAACCTGTGGGAGCTGGCTTGCCAGCGAAGGGGGCAACACAAGAGTCAGTGATTGACGGTGTACGCCAGCATCATCGACAACTGGCACAGCGGCCGCCCACTCTCGGCATGCCACTGGTTGAACACCTGCTGCACCGTGGCCAGGTCGCGCTGGCTGGTCGGCTGCTTGTCGATCACCTTCTGCGCCACCAGCGCCGCCACCACGTCATTGGTGGGCACGAAGGTGTCCTTGCCGACCATGCGCAGAAACCGCGGCGCCGACAACCCGCCCATCTGGTTGCCATGCTTGGCCAGGTACTTCCACAGCCCCACGATGTCGGTCACCGGCCAGTCGGCGATCAACGCACCGAAACTGCCCTTCTCACGCGCCACGTCGAGCACGAACTGCGCATTGCGCGGCACGCTCTTGAGCTTGCCCAGGTGGCGGATGATGCGGGTGTCCTGCATCAGCCGCTCCAGGTGCTCGGCGCCCATCAGCACGACCTTTTGCGGGTCGAAGCCGAAGAACACCTGCTCGAACGCCGGCCACTTGGCATCCACCAGGCTGTGTTTGAGACCGGCGCGAAACACCCGCAAGGCCATGGTCGAGAGGTAACGGTCATCGCTGATCAGGCGCAATTGCGCCGGGCCGAACGCCTCGGGCAGGTGCGCTTCGAGCGCGGCCGCCGAGCCGAAGCGGTTCAGGCAGAACGTGTGCAACCACTGATAATCGCGCATGCCGGTCAGATATTCAGCACGTCGACAAAACGCGGGGCGGCGTTTTCATCGATGCGCAGGTTGGTGAAGTCGAACAGGTTGCGGTCTGCCAGTTGCGAAGGCACCACGTTCTGCAGGCCGCGGAAGATGCTCTCGGTACGCCCCGGCGTCTTGCGCTCCCACTCCACCAGCATGTCCTTGACCACCTGGCGCTGCAGGTTCTCCTGCGAGCCGCACAGGTTGCACGGGATGATCGGGAATTGCTTCATGTCCGAATAGGCCTGGATATCCTTCTCGGCGCAGTACGCCAGCGGACGGATCACCACGTTGCGCCCGTCGTCGGCGCGCAGCTTGGGCGGCATGGCCTTGAGCGTGCCGTTGAAGAACATGTTGAGAAAGAAGGTCTCGACGATGTCGTCGCGGTGATGCCCCAGGGCCATCTTGGTCGCACCGATCTCGTCGGCGAAGGTGTACAAGGTGCCACGCCGCAGGCGCGAGCACAGCGAGCAGGTGGTCTTGCCTTCGGGGATCAGTTCCTTGACCACCGAGTAGGTATCCTTCTCGACGATGTGGTACTCGATGCCCAGCGCCGCCAGGTACGCCGGCAAGATGTGCTCAGGGAAGCCTGGTTGCTTCTGGTCCATGTTCACCGCGACGATCTCGAACTTGATCGGCGCCACTTTCTGCAGGTGCAGCAGCACATCGAGCAGGGTGTAGCTGTCTTTGCCGCCGGACAGGCAGACCATGACCTTGTCGCCCTCTTCGATCATGTTGAAGTCGGTGACGGCTTCGCCAGCGAGGCGACGCAGGCGTTTTTGCAGTTTGTTCTGGTTGACCGAGAGGGTGCCCATAGCGCTTGGATCCGCGAGGTGTGACAAAAGCCGCACATTTTACGCATAAACCCCGCCTGCGCGTAGGCCCATCCGATAAAGACTGCAAGGGAATCAAGGGCGCGCCTGACAGCGCGATTTGCTCTAAAAAAGCGGGTTTGTGCGGCGAACCCCTTCCTATACTGCGTCATAAGGCCACAGCAAGCGTGACCTGATCCCGTCAGGCCCAACCTCTGGGCCGCGCACGCGCTCCGCTGGGGGGCGATGGCAACAACGAGGGAGTGACTGGCATGATCCATCACGTTCTGGGGCTGTTCACCCATCCTGACCAGGAATGGAAAGAAATCCGTGGCGAAGACGAAACCATCAGCCACATGTACCTGACCCACACCTTGATCCTGGCGGCGATACCCGCCGTCTCCGCCTTTATCGGCACCACCCAGGTCGGCTGGGTCATCGGCAATCGCGCACCGGTCATGCTCACGGTCGACAGCGCGATCTGGATGACCGTGATGTCGTACCTGGCCATGCTCGGCGGGGTGGCGGTGATGGGGGCTTTCATCCACTGGATGGCGCGCACCTACGACGCCACCCCGAGCATGGCCCAATGCATCGCGTTTGCCACCTACACCGCCACCCCGCTGTTCATCGGCGGCCTGGCGGCGCTTTATCCGCACCTGTGGCTGGGGATGATCGTCGGCACGGCGGCCATCTGCTACACGGTCTACCTGCTGTACGTCGGTTTGCCGACCTTCATGAACATTCCTTCCGATGAAGGCTTTCTGTTCTCGAGTTCGGTGCTGGCGGTGGGGCTGGTGGTGCTGGTCGCCATCATGGCCTTCACTGTGATCGTCTGGGGACTGGGCGTGGGGCCCGTCTACACCAACTAGAAAATACGCCAACATAGGGGCTGTACCATCAGGCTGCCGCAAGGCGGCCTGATGCTGTGTGGACCAGCGGTCTCGGCAACGCCGCCCGGGTTGCGGCATAATCGCCGGCCAGGAGTATTCAACCGTTATGCCAGAGCTGCTCAATTCCCGCGTCGAACGCTGTTACCAGCAAGCCGAAAGCTTTTTCAAACGCACCTTCCTGCGCCCCGAAGTGAGTTTCAAGCTGCGCGGGCAGAAGGCCGGTGTCGCACACCTGCACGAAAACCTGCTGCGCTTCAATCTGCAGTTGTACCGTGAAAACAGCGAAGACTTCCTCAGGCAGACCGTGCCCCACGAGGTCGCGCATCTGGTGGCGCACCAGCTGTTCGGCGAGCGTATCCAGCCGCACGGGGAAGAGTGGCAACTGATCATGCGCGGGGTGTACGAGCTGCCGCCCAATCGCTGCCACAACTACGCGGTCAAGCGCCGCAGCGTCACGCGTTACATCTACAAGTGCCCGTGTGCGGGGAGTGATTTCCCGTTCTCGGCGCAGCGCCATGGGCTGGTGCGCCAGGGGCGTCGGTACCTGTGCCGGCGCTGTCGGCAGACGCTGGTGTTTACCGGCGAAACCCGGGTGGAGTAAAAGCTTCGCTGGCAAGCCAGCTCCCACAAGGGGCAGTGGTAAT
>NZ_JAAHBU010000115.1 GCF_010671725.1 Pseudomonas brassicae
GGTTACTCCACACCGATCTTCTGGGTCGGCATGATGGGCCTGCTGGTGTTCTACGCCTGGCTGGGCTGGGCGGGCGGGGCAGGGCGTATCGACCTGGCCTACGACGGCATGGTGCCCGACGTGACCGGCCTGCTGCTGATCGACTCGGCACTGGCACGCGACTGGGACGCCTTCTCCAGCGCACTGCGCCACATCGTGCTGCCGTCGTTGATCCTGGGCCTGAACTCGGTGGCCTACATCAGCCGCATGACCCGCAGCTTCATGCTTGAACAGCTGTCCCAGGAATACATCATCACCGCACGGGTTAAAGGCCTGTCGCGGCGCCAGGTGGTCTGGGGCCATGCCTTTCGCAACATCCTCGTGCAGTTGCTGACCGTGGTGGCCCTGGCCTACGGCTCGCTACTCGAAGGCGCGGTACTGATCGAGACGGTGTTCGCCTGGCCTGGCTTTGGCCAGTACCTGACCAGCAGCCTGATGCTTGGCGACATGAATGCGGTGATGGGTTGCGTACTGGTGATCGGCCTGATCTTCGTCGCACTCAACCTGATCAGCGATGCCCTGTACAAAGTGTTCGACCCACGGACCCGCTGAGCCACGATGGCCGGCATGAGCACAATCAATAACTATAAAAAGAAGGATGCCCACATGAAGACTGTATTCCCGACCCTGCGCATGAGCCTGCTGGGCGCCATCCTGGCGCTGAGCCCGATGGCCGCGGTGAATGCCAAGACCCCCGCCGATCAACTGATCATCGGCATGAGCATGGTCAACCTGTTCTCCATCGACCCGGCCAACGCCCCGGGCCTGGATGCCTCCGGGGTCAACGCCAACCTCTACGACACCCTGATCAAGCGCGACAACGGCAACCCGGAAAAACACCTGCCGCAACTGGCTGAACGCTGGGACATCAGCGAAGACGGCAAGCAGATCACCTTCCACCTGCGCAGCGACGTCAAGTTCCACTCCGGCAACGCCCTGACCGCCGAAGACGTGGCCTGGTCGCTGTACCGCGTGATGAAGCTCAACTTCGGCCTGGCCACCACCTGGAAGGCCTACGGCTACAGCGTCGAGAACATCCAGGGCCTGATCCGCGCCACCGACGCCCACACCCTGGTCATCGACCTGCCGCAGCCGACCGACCCGCTGCTGGTCATCGACTCGCTGGCGATCTCGCCCAGTGCGGTCATCGTCGATCGCCAGGAAGCCCTCAAGCACGAGAAGAACGGTGACCTGGGCGCCGCCTGGCTGGTCACCAACGAGGCCGGCAGCGGCCCGTTCACCCTGGCCAAATGGACCGCCAACGACTCGCTGGTGATGAACCGTTTCGACGGTTACTGGGGCGACAAGGCGAAGATGAAGCGCGTGCTGGTGCGTCATATGACCGAATCGCAGTCGTTGCGCCTGATGCTCGAACGCGGTGACCTGGACCTGGCCTACGGCATTGCCGGGCCCGACATCAAGGCCATCGAAGGTTCGGACAAGCTGCAAATCCAGGCGCTGCAGCGCGGCACCATGTACTACGTGGCCATGAGCATGAAGCAGCCCGAATTCGCCAACAAGAAAGTGCGCGAAGCGGTACGCAACCTGATCGACTACAAAGGCCTGGACGAGCAGGTCATGCCGCACTATGGCAAGCTCAACCAGCAGCCGATGCAGCTTGGCCTGGAGGCACGCCTGCCCGATCCTGGCTACAAGATGGACGTGGACAAGGCCAAGGCGCTGCTGACCGAAGCCGGCTACCCGAACGGTTTCAAGACCACCATCCGCACCTTGTCCGAGTCGCCGTTCATCGAGATCGCCTCGCGTATGCAGGCCACCCTCAAGCAAGGCGGCATCGATGCCCAGATCATCCAGGGCACCGGCAACCAGGTGTACGGCGCGATGCGCGCACGCAACTTCGAGATGATCGTGGCCCGCGGCGCCGAGCGTTATCCGCACCCGTACTTCAGCCTGCGCACCTTTGCCTACAACCCCGACAACAGCGACAACGCCGGCCTGCCCAACTTCCAGGGCTGGCGCGCCTCGTTCTTCAGTCGCCAGCTCAATGACCTGATCGATCGGGTAGGGGTGGAGCGTGATGCGTCCAAGCGCCTGAGCATGTACCACGAAGCCCAGAAGCTGTACGACGAGCAGGCCGGCCCGATCATGATCGTGTCGCAGATGACCGACACCGCGGTCAGTTCGGTCGATGTCAAGGGCTTCACCGGCGACGACGCCGAGGCGACCCGTTACCTGGGCGTCTACAAGCAACGCTGAACACCGTCGGGGGTGCCTGCGGGCGCCCCCGGTGGCCATGATTTCACACCGAGAGCATGCCGATGATAGCCAACATGTCTTCTACCGAATCTACCGCCAAGCGGCAGGCCGACACCACGCCGGCATCCAGCCTCGAGGCCTTGTACAAGAGCAGCCTGCGGGTGCTGCGCCACCTGTTGCGCAACCCGATGACCCTGGCGGGGTTGCTGGTGGCGTTGCTGCTGATCGTGGTGGCGGCTTTCGCACCCTGGATCGCCACCCACGACCCCGTGGTACAGAACCTGAGCAATGCCCTGCAGGCACCCGGTGCCGCACACTGGTTCGGCACCGATGAATACGGCCGCGACATCTTCAGCCGGCTGGTCTACGGCGCCCGCATCACCCTTTACATCATTGCCCTGGTGACCATCATCGTGGGCCCAATCGGGCTGTTCATCGGCACCGTTTCGGGCTACTTCGGCGGCATTGTCGACACGGTGTTCATGCGCATCACCGACATCTTCATCTCGTTCCCCAGCCTGGTTCTGGCGCTGGCGTTCATCGCCGCCCTCGGCCCTGGCCTGGAGCATGCCGTGGTCGCCATCGCGCTGACCTCCTGGCCGCCGATCGCACGCCTGGCACGGGCCGAAACCCTGTCGCTGCGCAAGGCCGATTTCGTGGTTGCCGTGGAACTGCAGGGCGCGTCATCGACGCGCATCATCCTGCGCCACATCGTGCCGATGTGCATGTCGTCGGTGATCATCCGCCTGACCATGAACATGGCCGGCATCATCCTGACCGCCGCCGCGCTGGGCTTCCTCGGCCTGGGTGCACAGCGCCGCTGCCGGAGTGGGGCGCAATGATCTCCACCGGCCGTCGCTACATGCTCGAATGCTGGTGCTGGTGGCGGTACCGGGCGCAGCGATCATGCTGGTGAGCCTGGCGTTCAACCTGCTGGGCGATGGCCTGCGGGACATTCTCGACCCGCGTAGCGAGTAACTGGAGGCTTTATGTCGACGCTCAAACTCAATGTCGATTCGCTCAATGTGCGCTTCGTCAACGGCAAGAAAGAAATGCACGCGGTACGCGATGTCTCGTTCACCCTGGGCCGCGAAAAGCTGGCCATCGTGGGTGAGTCCGGTTCGGGCAAGTCCACCGTCGGGCGCAGCCTGCTCAAATTGCACCCGGGCAGCACGCAGATCACCGCCAAGGCCCTGCAGTTCGGCGATATCGACCTGCTCAGCGCCAGCGAAAAGGCCATGCAGAAGATCCGTGGCCAGCGCATCTCGATGATCATGCAAGACCCCAAGTACTCGCTCAACCCGGTGGTCAAGGTCGGTGACCAGATCGCCGAGGCCTACCTGGCGCACCACAAGGCCAGCCGTAGCGAGGCCCGCGACCGCGTGATGCTGATGCTGGAAAAGGTGCATATCCGCGATCCCAAGCGTGTCTACAACCTATACCCGCATGAAGTCAGCGGCGGCATGGGCCAGCGCATCATGATCGCCATGATGGTGATCACCAACCCGGAAGTGATCATCGCCGACGAGCCGACCTCGGCCCTCGACGTGTCGGTGCGCCAGCAAGTGCTGAACGTGCTCGAAGAGCTGGTGGTGGAGCAGCAGATGGGGCTGATCTTTGTCAGTCACGACCTCAACCTGGTGCGCAACTACTGCGACCGCGTGCTGGTGATGTACGCCGGCCGGGTGGTCGAGTCACTCGCCGCGTGCGACCTGCAATACGCCGAACACCCTTATACCCGTGGCCTGCTGGCGGCCTTGCCGAGCATGGACAACCGCCGCCCGCGCTTGCCGGTGCTGCAACGCGACCCGCTCTGGCTCACCTGCTGAGGTAACTGACCATGTCCATGATCCAAGCACAATCGCTGAACCTGAGTTTCGGCGTGGGCGCAGCCCTCAACCAGGTGCTGCACGACGTCAACCTGAGTGTCGAAGACGGCGAGTCGTTCGGCCTGGTGGGCGAGTCGGGCTCCGGCAAGACCACCGTGCTGCGTTGCCTGGCCGGCCAGTACCGGCACTGGAGCGGGGCGCTGAGCATTGCCGGCGTGCCGTTGCAGCACAAGATCCCCAAGGACCACTTTCGCAAGGTACAGATGGTCTTCCAGGACCCGTACGGTTCGCTGCACCCGCGCCACACCATCGACACCGCGCTGCGTGAGCCGCTGACCATCCACGGCATGGGCGAGCGTGATGACCGCATCAACGACATCCTGCTCAAGGTCGGCCTGAATGACAGCTTCCGCTACCGCTATCCGCACCAGCTGTCGGGCGGCCAGCGTCAGCGCGTGGCGATTGCCCGCGCACTGATTCTGGAGCCGCGTGTGCTGCTGCTGGACGAGCCGACCTCGGCGCTGGACGTGTCGGTGCAGGCCGAGATTCTCAACCTGCTGTCGGACCTGCGCCAGCGCGAGAAACTCACCTACCTGATGGTGACCCACGACCTGGGCGTGGTCAGCCACCTGTGCGACAAGGTCGCGGTGATGCAGCAGGGGCGCATCGTCGAGCGTCTGGACAGCCAGGCCTTAAGCCAGGACCTGGCCGAGCATGACTACACACGTATGCTGGTGCAGGCCAGCCGAGACTTCAGTGCGGAGTCGCCACGCGCTGCGGCGGCGGTGTGAGTTCCAAGCAATGTGATCGTACAACATAGGTGGTTTATGGTTGTTCGATCACGATTCTAGAAAATTTAATTCCTTTAAAAACAACAACATAGCGTCATTTATAAGAATTCTTGACGCTTCGATTGGTTTTGTTGTTTGTTTAGTTGTACGATGACGTACCACTCAACGGTAACCCCATTATTCTTTATCCTGAGGTTTGCGAAAAATGACTCCACAAGAACTCAAAAAGGTCCTCTCTTCCGGCCTGCTGTCCTTCCCGATCACCGACTTCCACGCTAACGGCGACTTCAACAAAGAGTCCTATCAGAAGCGTCTGGAATGGCTTGCCCCGTACGGCGCAAGCGCCCTGTTCGCTGCTGGTGGCACTGGCGAATTCTTCTCGCTGGAACCCAAGGAATACAGCGAGATCATCAAGACTGCAGTCGATACCTGCAAAGGCCAGGTGCCTATCCTCGCCGGCGCCGGCGGCCCAACCCGCCAGGCCATTGCCTACGCTCAAGAAGCCGAGCGCCTGGGCGCTGCCGGTATCCTGCTGATGCCGCACTATCTGACCGAGGCCAGCCAGCAAGGCCTGGTCAATCACGTTGAAGAAGTCTGCAAATCGGTTGATTTCGGCGTTGTCGTCTACAACCGCAACGTCTGCCGCCTGACCGCCGACAGCCTGGAGCAACTGGTCGAGAAGTGCCCGAACCTGATCGGCTTCAAGGACGGTATCGGCGAAATCGAACCCATGGTCGCCATCCGCCGCCGTCTGGGCGATCGCCTGACCTACCTTGGCGGCCTGCCGACGGCTGAAGTCTACGCAGCGGCCTACAAGGCTCTGGGCGTACCGGTCTACTCCTCGGCGGTGTTCAACTTCATCCCGAAAACCGCCATCGAGTTCTACGAGGCCATCGCCCGCGAAGACCACGAAACCGTTGGCCGCCTGATCGACAATTTCTTCCTGCCTTACCTGGAAATCCGCAACCGTTGCGAAGGCTACGGCGTCAGCATCATCAAGGCCGGTGCTCGCCTGGTTGGCCACGACGCAGGCCCGGTACGTGCACCACTGACTGACCTGCTGCCGGACGAAGTTGCGCAGTTGAAAGCGCTGATCGACAAGCTCGGTCCCCAGTAAGACTCTGGCTTGCGGCGCCCTTTGCGGGCGCCGCAGTCTTCACGGCTAAAGGAGAAACAGAGTGAGCAACGTAAAACGTTTCGAGAACTACATCGGCGGCCAGTGGGTGGCGGGCGATGAGTACACCAGCAACGTCAACCCGTCGGACCTGAGCGATGTCATTGGCGAGTACGCCAAGGCCAGCGCCGACCAGGTCAATGCGGCGATCAGTGCTGCCCGTGGCGCCTTTGCCGAGTGGTCGGTATTCCCGATCCAGGCCCGCGCCGATGCGCTGGACAAAGTCGGCAATGAAATCCTTGCCCGTCGTGAAGAGCTCGGCACCTTGCTGGCC
>NZ_JAAHBU010000116.1 GCF_010671725.1 Pseudomonas brassicae
CGCGAGCGCTAGTCATCACGGTCGTTGCTGGCCCCTTCGCCGGCAAGCCAGCTCCCACAGGTACCGTGTGATCATCAGGGCGCAGCTCAACCTGTGGGAGCTGGCTTGCCAGCGAAGGGGCCGGTACAGACAACCCATCAGCGCAGATGATTACGCACATAGGTCTGCTGCCCCATCGCCGCAATCTGTCCTTCGATCAGCGCGTCGAACGGCCGCAGCAACGCGTCGAACACCACAGGCACCTCCAGCACATTAAGCGCCTGCACCACCGCCTCGACCGTCGACAACGCGCCCTCCTCCGGCGCCTTGCGCACGCGATAGCGCGAAGGCTGCACCGCCCCCAGCGTGACGCGTGGCAACGCCGCCAGCAGCGGGTTCAGGTGCAACAGCTTGCGCGCCTTGCGCCACGTGCCATCCGGCACAACCAGCAACCACGGCCGCTGATCGGGCGTGTCGGCATAGCCTGCCAGCACCTGCGCCTCAGCCCCCGGGAACAGCAACCCCACCCTGTACCCCGGTGTGGCCAGCAACGCCGGCAAATCCTCGAACACCTCACCCACCCGCAACTCGGCATTGCGCAGGCCCAATGCCGCCAGGCGCGCGGTATTCAAGGCGTGCCCGACCTCGCTGGGATGCTGCAACAGCACCACCCGCGTACGGCTCGCAAGGCTGGGGATCAAGGCACAAAGGCAATGGGATTGGGGGCGCAGGCAGCGCGCGCAGTGAATTCTGGACATCGGGTTCTCCTGAGGGGGCGAAGTGTGCCACAACAGGCCCGCAAAACGATCCCACATCCCTGTGGGAGAACGGCGCCTCAGCGGTTGAAACGCTCCGCCAGGCTGTGCAGGTAGTCGGCCATGCGCTCCAGGTCCTGGCTGATCTCGGCCCCCTGCTTGGCCTGGCCGGCGCTGTGATCGCACAGTTGGGCAATGCGCGTGATTTGCTGGTTGATGTCCTCGGCCACATGGCTCTGCTGCTCGGACGCCGTGGCCATCTGCTGGCTCATGCCGGTGATGCGGCTGACCGCCTGGCTGATGCCCACCAGCGCCGACTGTACCGCCTCGACGCTGAGCACACTGTCGCGCGAGATCTGTTCGCCACGGCTGGCGCTGCTCACCGCACGTTCGGCACCGGCGCGCAGCGTGGCGATGATCTGGTGAATCTCCTGGGTCGAGGTGCGTGTGCGCCGGGCCAGTGAGCGCACCTCATCGGCTACCACTGCAAAGCCGCGGCCCTGCTCGCCGGCACGCGCGGCCTCGATGGCCGCGTTGAGCGCCAGCAGATTGGTCTGCTCGGCAATCGAGGTGATCACATCCACCACGCTGCCAATGGACTGGGTCTGCCCGGCCAGTTCGTTTACCGCATGGCCGATCTCGGTCACCGCATCGGCCATGCTGCCCATGGCCCGCAGGCTCTGCTGTGCCAGATCGCTGCCCTGCTGCGCCAGTTGGTCGGCATCGGAGGCCGCCGTAGCGGTGTTCTGCACGTTGTGGGTGACCTCCTGAATGGTCGCGGCCATCTGCGCGATGGCGGTGGCCGACTGGTCGGTTTCACTGCGCTGGCGATCGAGCATCTGCGCCTGGGCGCCCGACAGGTCGGACGATTGCGCCGCTCGCGCCTTGACCCCGATGCCTGCATCCACCAACCGCGTGAGGGCTGTCTGCAGGCGCGCCTCTTCGCTCAGGATCGCCAGGTCCAATTGCCCCTGCAGGCCATGGTTGTCACTGTAGGTCAGCGCCACCAGCGGGCTGGTGAACGCCTTGGGGTGCTCGGCCAAGGTACGCCGGATCACCTGGTTATGGCGCGCCTCAATCAGGTACCAGGCGCTCAGCAGGCTGGCCATCAACACCCCCAGTGCGGCGTACTGGGGCAACCACAGGTAGGCGGCTGCCGACGCCAGGCCGGCACCGATCAGCGGCCAACCCTGCGCCAGCTGCGCACTGGCCCGCGCCGCCAGGGGAATCGCTGCACGGCCCTGGCGCAGGCGCGCGTATAACGCCGACGCGCGGCGTATCTGGTCACGGCTGGGCACCGAACGCACCGACTCGTAGCCACTGATGCGACCGTCTTCGTAGATCGCCGTGACGTACGCGCTGACCCAGTAGTAGTCGCCGTTCTTCGAACGGTTCTTGACCACCCCCATCCAGGGCTTGCCTTGCTTGATGGTCTCCCACATGTGGCCGAACACCGACGGCGGCATATCCGGGTGGCGCACCAGGTTATGGGTCTGCCCCACCAGTTCGTCGTAGGTAAAGCCGCTGATCGCGACAAAGGCGTCATTGCAATAGGTGATACGGCTGTTGAGGTCGGTGGTGGAGATCAGCCGCTGTTCGCTGGGAAAGGTTCTTTGGTGCTCGGTGACGGGCAAATTCATGCGCATCTGGGCGATCCCTGCTTGGAGATGATGGGAAATTTCATCAAAGCAAGAACAGGTTTAGCAGAGCAATCATGGGCGTGTACACGGCACTTGAAGGATTTTTCACACCTGTGCGCAAATGATTTTCAAGCGCGCCGGCTCAGGCCAATGTGAGCTGCGCCTTGAGCCGGTCGCGAAACGTCTGGATCAATGGTTCGCGGCTGCGCCCGCGGCGGATGATCAGCGAAAATGGCGCCTGGTAGCCAAAAGTCGCAGGCGACAGCACACGCAGATCGCCCTTGTCGGCCCAGGCCTGGGCGTAATGCTCGGGCAGGTAGCCGATATAGGCGCCCGACAGCACCAGGATCAATTGCGCCTCCATGCTTTCGACCGTTGCCGCACTGTGCTTGAAGCCATGGCGGGCCAGTTCGGCCTGGCTCCAGTAACCGCGCCCGACCATGCGCTGCTGGGTGATCACCTGCTCGGGGATGCGCCGCTCGGCGAACAGCGGATGCCGGTGGCTGCAATACAGCCAGTGCTGCTCGCGGTACAGCGGCTGGTACACCAGCCCGCTCATGCGCGTGGAGAACGCGCCGATGGCCAGGTCCAGACGGTTGTCCTGCACCCCCAGCTGCAATTCGTACGGGCTCGACACCGACAGGTGCAGGTGCACGGCCGGGTGCTCCTGGCTATAGGCGCCAATCGCTTCGGCCAGCGGCAAGGCGCGATCGCCCACCGTGGAGTCGATCACCCCCAGGTTGAGGGTGCCGCGCAGCTCGCCCTTCAGGGCCGCAGCGTACTGCTCGAACCCGTCCATCTCGGCCAGCAGGCGCAGGGTTTCCTGGTGAAACAGCTCGCCCTTGCTGGTCAGGCTGAAGCCGCCCCGGCCGCGGTGGCACAGCACGATACCCAACCCTGCCTCCAGCTGACTCATGTAGGTGCTGATCGCCGAGGTCGACAGGTTCAACTCGCGCTGCGCATTGGCGAAGCCCTGATGGCGCACCACGCTGACAAAGATACGCAGCAATTTCAGGTCAGGCAGGGCTGAAGCCATGGCACGGCACTTCCACGCAGTTTCGAATACTCGGCAGTCTACCCACAGCGTGCGTATTAGTTCAGAAAAACCTGAAGTAAGTATTTGCCTGTAGCGATTCTCTTGCCCCACCACCTTTTGCAGACTCTGCCCCAATGCACCTGTCAGGCGGCATGTGGGTGCAAGCTCGCCCCACGGCCCGACAGGTTCCAATAACTAGAACAATTGAACCCGTGAGGCCCGACCGTGGACAAGATTCTTCACCAACCACTGGGCGGCAACGAAATGCCGCGTTTCGGCGGCATTGCCACCATGCTCCGTCTTCCCCACCTGCCCAGCGCTGCCGGCCTGGATGCCGCATTCGTCGGCATCCCGCTGGACATCGGCACCTCGCTGCGCTCCGGCACCCGCTTCGGCCCGCGCCAGATCCGCGCCGAGTCGGTGATGATCCGCCCGTACAACATGGCCACCGGTGCGGCCCCGTTCGACTCGCTGTCGGTGGCCGACATCGGTGACGTGGCGATCAATACCTTCAACCTGCTCGATGCCGTGCGCATCATCGAAGAAGCCTACGACGAGATCCTCGAACACAACGTGATCCCCATGACCCTGGGCGGTGACCACACCATCACCCTGCCGATCCTACGGGCGATCCACAAGAAGCATGGCAAGGTCGGGCTGGTGCACATCGATGCGCATGCCGACGTGAACGACCACATGTTTGGCGAGAAAATCGCCCACGGCACCACCTTCCGCCGCGCCGTCGAAGAAGGCCTGCTGGACTGCGACCGGGTGGTCCAGATCGGCCTGCGTGCCCAGGGCTACACCGCCGAAGACTTCAACTGGAGCCGCAAGCAGGGCTTTCGCGTAGTGCAGGCCGAAGAGTGCTGGCACAAATCGTTGGAGCCACTGATGGCCGAAGTACGCGAAAAGGTCGGTGGCGGCCCGGTGTACCTGAGCTTCGACATCGACGGTATCGACCCGGCCTGGGCGCCGGGTACCGGCACGCCGGAAATTGGTGGCCTGACCACCATCCAGGCGATGGAAATCATTCGTGGCTGCCAGGGCCTGGACCTGATCGGTTGCGACCTGGTCGAAGTCTCCCCGCCTTACGACACCACCGGCAACACCTCGTTGCTCGGCGCCAACCTGCTCTACGAAATGCTCTGTGTTCTGCCTGGCGTGGCCCACCGCTAACCGCCATCGGCTTGGATCTTCACCCCGGGAAGGAACCTTTGGGCGCCGCACCTGCGGCCCGTCAACGGATGAATGACGCCTGTCGCGCATAGCGCCAGGCGATTGATCTCACCATAAAAAAGATAATCGGAGACACCCATGGCCTTGGACATATTCGTTGTACTGATCTATGCCGCCGGCATGCTGGTACTGGGCTGGTTCGGCATGCGCCGGGCAAAGACCCATGAAGATTACCTGGTCGCCGGGCGCAACCTCGGCCCGAGCCTGTATATGGGGACCATGGCCGCCACCGTGCTGGGCGGCGCCTCTACCGTGGGTACGGTGAAACTGGGCTACGTGCATGGCATTTCCGGCTTCTGGCTGTGCGCGGCACTGGGCCTGGGCATCATTGCCCTGAACCTGTTCCTGGCCAAGCCGCTGCTGCGCCTGCGCATCTTCACCGTGACCCAGGTGCTGGAGCAGCGCTACAACCCCATGGCCCGCCAGGCCAGCGCCGTCATCATGCTGGCGTATGCACTGATGATCGCGGTCACCTCGACACTGGCCATCGGCACCGTGCTGCAAGTGCTGTTCGAGCTGCCGTTCTGGGCGGCGATCCTGCTCGGTGGTGGGGTGGTCGTGGTGTACTCGACCATTGGCGGCATGTGGTCGCTGACCCTGACCGACATCGTGCAGTTCGTGATCAAGACGGTTGGCCTGATGTTCATCCTGTTGCCGATCTGCCTGTACCGGGTGGGCGGCTGGGACGAACTGGTGGCCAAATTGCCTTCAACCAGCTTCAGCCTGACCACTATTGGCTGGGACACCATCATCACCTACTTCCTGATCTACTTCTTCGGCATCCTGATTGGCCAGGACATCTGGCAGCGCGTGTTCACCGCCCGTGACGAGAAAGTCGCCCAGCGCGCCGGCACCACCGCCGGTGTGTATTGCGTGATCTATGGCCTGGTGTGTGCGCTGATCGGCATGTGTGCCCATGTGTTGCTGCCTGACCTGGGCAATGCCAACAACGCATTCGCCGCCATCGTCAAATCGGCCTTGCCGGACGGTATTCGCGGGTTGGTGATTGCAGCGGCGCTGGCCGCGATGATGTCGACCGCCAGTGCTGGTTTGCTGGCGGCCTCCACGGTGCTGACCGAAGACCTGCTGCCCAAGCTGCGCGGTGGCAAGCAATCGAGCCTGGGTATCAACCGGTTGTTCACTTGCCTGACCGGGTTTGCGGTGTTGGGCATTGCGCTGGTGGTGGTGGATGTGATCAGTGCGTTGACGTTGGCATACAACCTGCTGGTGGGTGGCATGCTGGTGCCATTGATCGGGGCGATCTACTGGAAACGGGCGACGACAGCAGGTGCAATCACCAGCATGGCGCTGGGATTTGTCACGGCGCTGGTGTTCATGTTCAAGGATGGGATGGATGCCAATACGCCGATCTATTACAGCCTGGCGGTGGGCTTGGTGAGTTTTGTGGTGGTGAGTGTGCTGTCGCGGCGCTCGGTGCGGGCGGTGAACCTGGCGTGAACAACGGCAGGTAATGGTCGCACGCTATCGCTGTTGATCTTGATCTTGATTGTCCGGCCCGTCAGCAGGCCGAGTGGAGGTGTCGTGCGGGGGGCGGGGCGCAGCTTCGGCGCAGCCGAAGCGAGCGGCTGTTGAGTTGCGCAGCAACTCGTGCCGCGTGCCCCCTGGACGGCACCGGAAGGAGGGACCCGGAGCGTAGC
>NZ_JAAHBU010000117.1 GCF_010671725.1 Pseudomonas brassicae
AAAAGGTCCGGGTGCGGAACAGCCTGGGTGAGAACAGCGGGTTGTCGATGCTGCCGGCGCGCAGCCAGTACGCCGCCAGGCAGGCCATGCCGGCAAACAGCAGCAGCATCACCCGCAGGTGCGGCAGGTGCAGTTCGCCCAGGCCTTCCATGGCAATGGTGATCAGCACCATGGCGGCGCCGAACAGCACGAAGCCCACGCCGTCGAAGCGGGTGCGTTCCGAGCCGCGCAGGTCGGGGATGAACTTCCACACCGCATAACAGCCCAGGGCGCCGACCGGCAGGTTGAGCAGGAAGATCCAGTGCCAGGTCAGGTACTCCACCAGCCAGCCGCCCAGGGTCGGGCCCAGCAGCGGGCCGAGCAGGCCAGGGATGGTGATGAAGCTCATGATGCGCACCAGTTCGCTGCGCGGGTAGGCGCGCAGCACCACCAGCCGCCCCACCGGCAGCATCAGTGCGCCGCCCAGGCCCTGGATCACCCGTGCGCCGACCAGCATGCCCAGGCTGTTGGACAGGGCGCACAGCAGCGAGCCGAGGCTGAACAGCAGGATGGCGCTGAAGAAGATGCGCTTGGTGCCGAAGCGGTCGGCGATCCAGCCCGAGGCCGGGATCAGCAGCGCCACGGTGAGCATGTAGGCGATGATCACCGACTGCATGCGCAGCGGGTTTTCCGCAAGGTCGCGGGCCATGGCGGGCAGGGCGGTGTTGAGGATGGTGCCGTCGAGCGACTGCATGAAGAAGGCGATGGCCACTACCCACGGAATCCAGCGGGCGGTGGCGGGGTCCAGCGGGGTACGGTTGGGCATGCTCTATGTCCTTGAGGGCCCCTTCGCGGGCAAGTCGAAGCGTCGAACCGCAGCTCCCACAGGGGTGGCGGTGATCCCTGTGGGAGCGGGCTTGACCCGCGATGGAGGCATCACAATGTCAGCGTCAGGCGTTTGACCAGCGCCCCCGGCAGATGGCTCGAACTGGTCTGGCGCTGCCCATAGGTGCTGGTCGACAGGATCAGCTCGCGCTCGCGGGTCAGTGCCTCGAGCTGCGAACCCAGCAGGCTGTACACGCTGTCATCGAAACGCATGGTACTGACCGGTGCCTGGATCTGACCGTCTTCCACCCAGAACGTCGCAAAGCGCGTCAGCCCGGTCATGCGCGCCGCCGGCAGGTCGGAATAATTCAGGTACCACAGGTTGCTGATGTACAGCCCCGTGCCCAACCGGGCCAGCACTGCATCTGGTGCCAGATCGCCGGCCGCCATGCTCAAGGCGCTGGGCGACTCGTGACCTTCGGCACCATTGGCCAGTTGCCCGAACTCGGCGGCGCTGCGGGCGTTGGTCAACTGCTCCTGCGCCTTGCCGTGGTCCACCAGGCGCAGGTCGCTGCGTGGGTAACCCTCACCGGAAAACGCCGGGCTCAGCGAGCCGCTGACCTGCTCGGCCAGGTTCACCAGCGGGCTCAGCACCGCATCGCCGGCATACAGCCGCTGCAACGGGCTGTCCTTGCTGGCGATCGACTGCGCCGAAAAGCCGCCCCAGCACAGCATCCCCATGATCTCGTCCATCGCTGCCGGCGCCAGGTAAGCACGGTACTGGCCGGGGGCGAGGGTCTTGAGCGGGCGGCCCAGGTACGCCAGTTGTTCACGGGCCTGGGCCATGCGCCGAGCGAATGCCGCGTCCTCCCACACCTGGCCGGCATAGTTGGCCTTCACCGCCTGGCCATTGGCGTGGAACAGGCTGAAATCGAAGTTGAAACTGTTGGCCTGGTGCCAGCCAAAGGCGCCGAACGAACTGGCGAAGCCGCGGCTGATGGGGCCGGCGGCATAGATGCCGACCAGGTCCAGCGTACCGGCGCCGTGTTCGATCTGTTCCAGCACCTGGGCGATGTCGGGCAACGGCGCCTCCTGCACCTGCTGGCTGTGCCAGGCGCTGTCGTTGAGCAACAGGTACGGGTCGGCGGGGATCAGCGGCAGGATCTGGCGCAGCTCGGCCAGCGCCTGCTGCAGTTGATCGCGGTCCAGCGCCGGGTCGCCGCTGAGGGTCAGGTGCAGGTCGGCCTGGCGTGCGTCGGCGATCAGCTTGAGGCTGGCGCTGGCCTGCTGCACTTCACCGGCCTGGCGCACCTTGGCATGGTTGAAGCGAATGAATGTCGACTGCTCGGCGCTGTAACTCAGGGTGAACTGTTCGGGCGCGTGCACGTTGTCGCGCAGCCACGCGGCCAGCGCCTGGAAATGCTGCAAAGGGGTGGCGGCCATCAGGCGTCTCCTCCGAATACGTCGATCTGGCTGAACACGCAGGCGGGCGAGGCATGGCCCACGCGCACCACCTGGTTGGGCTCGCCCTTGCCGCAGTTGGGCGTGCCGAGCACCTTGAAGGTGCTGGCGTCGCCGACTGCGCTGAGGTTACGCCAGAACCCGGCGGAGATGCCGCGGTAGTTCGGGTTCTTGACCACGCCCTTGAGCTCGCCCCCTTCGATCAACTGGCCCCATTCGCAGCCGAACTGGAACTTGTTGCGCGCGTCATCGATGGACCATGAGCGGTTGGTGCGCATCAGGATGCCGTGCTCGATGCCGCCGACCAGTTGCGCCAGCGACTGGTCGCCCGGCTCGATGTTGAGGTTGGCCATGCGGTCGATCGGTGCGCGGTTCCAGCCGCAGGCGCGGCTGTTGGCCACGCCGTCCAGGCCCGAGCGGAACTGCGACAGCGCGCCGCCGAGCGGACGCAGCAGCACGCCATCGCGAATCAGGAACTGCTTGTGCGCCGGGGTGCCGTCGTCGTCATGCGCGTAGCTGGCCAGCTCTTCGGGGATGGCCGGGTCGAAGGTCACGTTGAGCAGCGCCGAACCGTACTGCAAGTGGCCGAAATCCTCGGCCTTGATGAAACTGGTGCCGGCGTAGTTGCGCTCATCGCCCAGGATGCGGTCCATTTCCAGCGGGTGGCCGATGGACTCGTGGATCTGCAGCATCATCTGGTCGGGCATCAGCAGCAGGTCACGCACGCCGCTTGGTGTGTTGGGGGCCAGCAGCAGTTGCAGGGCCTGGTCGGCCACCTGGGCACCGGCACCGAGCAGGCCGCAGCGCTCGATCACGTCCACGCCGCCCTGCTGGCCGAAGTTCTCGCGGCCCAGGCTGCGGCTCTGGCTGTCGCTGCCGTCGTAGGCGGTGACGTTCAGGCCGGGGAACACGAAGCGCTGGGCCTGGCGCAGCTCGGCGCCGGCACTGTTGAGGTAGATCTGCTCGACCGTGCTCAGGCCCAGGCTGGCCTGCCAGTTCACCAGGCGCGCGTCGCTTGGCACGCTGGCCGATTCGCGGGCCAGCAGCTCATAGCAGTCGGCGAGCGGGGGGAAGATGGTGTCCAGGTTGGGCGAGCAGTAGTCGGCGCGGCCGCTGGCGACGGCGTGTTCGCGCAGGTCGAGCAGGGCGTGGCGGGCGATCTGGCGGGCCAGTGCCTCGGCCTGGTCGAGGGCGCGTTGCAGGCCGGCCAGGGACAGGTCGGCGGTGGCCGCGTAGGCCTCCACGCCGTTGACCCGCGCGGTCAGCATCGCGCCCTGGTCACGGGCCAGGCTGGGTGGTTCGGCGATGTTCTTGCGCACCGACAGGTGCTGATGGGCTTCCTGCACGTAGCGCAGGGAGAAAAACTCGGCGCCGCTGTTCAGGCCAGCGAAGCGCTGGCGCAGCGGCGCGGTGAAGTCGAACATGCGCGAACCTCCGGGTGCCGGTGGTTCCCCCTCAGAACCACGCCTCGTGCATGCTCGGGCAGGTATCGTCGCGGGCCTCGAGCAATGCGAGGTCATTATGGCAGGCCGGTACTTCCCAGGTGAGGAAAAACCGCGCGGCCTGCAGTTTGCCGTGATAGAAGCCGGCATCGGCCGGGTTGCCCCGCGCCAGCCCCTGTTCGGCACGGATGGCCTGTTCCAGCCAGCGCCAGCCGATCACGCAGTGGCCGAACGCCTTGAGGTACAGCGCCGAGTTGGCCAGCGCGTTGACCTGGCCTGTGGACAAGTCGCCAAGCAGGCCAAGGGTCACTGCTTGCAGGCGTTTGAGCAGCGCCTCAAGTGGCTCGCGCAGGCGTTGCAGGTTCGGGTAGGCGGTCGAGTGCGCGCAGGTGTTGGCGATCAGCCGCACCAGGTGCTTGAGCCCGGCGCCGCCGTGCTGGGCGAGTTTGCGCCCGAGCAGGTCGAGTGACTGGATGCCGTGAGTGCCTTCGTGGATCGGGTTCAGCCGGTTGTCGCGGTAGTACTGCTCTACCGGGTAGTCGCGGGTATAGCCGTGGCCGCCGAGAATCTGGATGGCCAGCTCGTTGGCCTTCAGGCAGAACTCCGAGGGCCAGGATTTGACGATGGGGGTCAGCAGGTCGAGCAGTTGCTGGGCCTGCTGGCGCTGGTCTTCATCGGGTGCGGTGTGGCTATCGTCGAACAACCGGGCAGCGTACAGCCCCAGGTCGAACGCGCCTTCGACGTAGGCCTTCTGGGTCAGCAGCATGCGCTTCACGTCGCTGTGCTGAATGATCGGCACGGCGGCGGTGGCCAGGTTCTTGTTGTCGGGCAAGCGACCTTGCGGGCGCTGGCGGGCGTAATCCAGTGAGTACAGGTAGCCGGCGTAGCCGAGCATCACCGCGCCCATGCCTACGCCGATGCGCGCCTCGTTCATCATCTGGAACATGCAGGCCAGGCCCTGATGCGGCTGCCCGATCAGGTAGCCGACGCAGTGGCCGTTGTCGCCGAAGTTGAGCGCGGTGGAGGTGGTGCCGCGCCAGCCCATCTTGTGGAACAGGCCGGCGAGGACCACGTCATTGCGCTCGCCGAGGCTGCCGTCATCGTTGACCAGGAACTTGGGCACGATGAACAGCGAGATGCCTTTTACCCCGGGTGGGGCGTCGGGTAGCTTGGCCAGCACCAGGTGCACGATGTTGTCGGACAGCGGGTGATCGCCGCCGGAAATGAAGATCTTGTTGCCCTTGAGACGGTAGCTGCCGTCGGCGGCGGGTTCGGCGCGGGTGCGGATATCGGCCAGCGAGCTGCCGGCGTGGGGTTCGGTGAGGGCCATGGTGCCGAAGCAGCGGCCTTGGATCATCGGTTGCAGGAACAGGCGCTTTTGCTCGTCGGTGCCGAAGGTTTCGATCAGGTTGGCGGCGCCCATGGTCAGGAACGGGTACGCGGCAGTGCCGGCATTGGCGGCCTGAAAGTGCGCGAAACAGGCTTGCGAGAGCAGGGTGGGCAGTTGCATGCCGCCGTTGTCGAAATCGCGGTTGGCGTTGAGAAAGCCTGCGTCGAGGAACGCATCGACGGCGGGTTTCACCTCGGGGATCAGCACGGCTTCGCCGTTCTCGAAGCGTGGTTCGTGTTCATCGCCTTTGCGGTTGTGCGGCGCGAAATATTTTTCGGCCAGAGTGCGTGCGGTGTGCAGGGCGGCGTCGAAGGTTTCGCGGCTGTGTTCGGCGAAGCGCGGGCGCTGGGTGAGGGCCTCGGCGTCGAGCACTTCATAGAGTTCGAAGGCCAGGTTGCGGGCGCTGAGCAGGGTGTCGGACATGGCGGCCATACCTTGTTGGGGATGGGGCGAGTCTAGGCAGGCGGGTGGGTGGTGCACAGGTTAATAGGTGGGGGTGATGAGGGGGTACAGGGGGCATCAGGCCTTGATGCTTAACCCCAAAGGTGCCAGAGATACATTGGCTGTCACTTGGTGGTCCCACCGCAATCTGTTGCCGAACAAACAAGGCTGACAACGGCGATCCTGCAGGCCATGGCACGTGGGGGTGTCAGAAATTTTGTGTTCGGGCATAACATGAGTAAGAGGTGCATGTATGCCAACCAAAAAGAAATCTGAACGCAAACCAGTACGGGAGCTGCCGAAGCTTCCAAAGGAACTGCTGGATCAACTCCCTGAAACGCTGATGACCGCTGAGGCGATCGAAGAGGCTTCTGCGGCCTTCAAGAAAGCGCTGATTGAACGAGCGCTAAATGCCGAGCTTGGCCACCACCTGGGCTATCCGTCGGGCGTGCAGCGCCCGGAGGATGAAACCAACCAGCGCAACGGTAAGAGCGGCAAGACGGTGCTCACCGGCGATGGCCCGATACGCCTGGACATTCCGCGTGATCGCAACGGCAGTTTCTCGCCGATTCTGATCCCCAAGCATG
>NZ_JAAHBU010000118.1 GCF_010671725.1 Pseudomonas brassicae
GCGCCCGCCTCAAAGGCGACATCAAAGGTTTTGCGCTGGGCTTTGCAGACAACCCGGTAGGCGATGTCAGCCTGCATGGCGAGAGTGTGGGCGCCTATTGGACGCTGATCGGCCCGCAGCAGTGGTACCTGGATACGGTAATGCAGTACACCGGCCTGGATGGCCGGGCCCGCTCGGATCGCGGGGTCAAGCTCGACCTCGATGGACACGCCCTCACCGCCTCGGTGGAAACAGGGTACCCGCTGGCACTGGGCAGTCGCTGGGCGGTCGAACCGCAAGTGCAACTGATTGTGCAGAACGTCGATCTTGATACCCGCAACGATGGCATCTCCAACGTCAGCCAGAACAGCCAGACCAACTGGACCGGTCGCCTCGGCGCGCGCGTGACGGGTAAGCATATGGTCGGCAGCGTGCCGCTGCAACCTTACCTGCGCAGTAACCTGTGGCGCAGCTTCGGCGGGCACGACAGCCTGAGGTTCGACGGCGGTGAGCCGATCAAGACCGACCAGGCCAGTACCTGGATGGATGTCGGCGTCGGCCTGAGCGCACAACTGAGCGTTGACGTGGCGGTGTATGGAGGGATCAGCTACAGCGCCAACCTCGACAGCCGCCAACAGCAAACGGTGGGCGGCAATCTTGGCTTGCGCATCAGTTGGTGAGGCTAAGCTCGTCGTGCTGCCAGCAACCCCGCACCGGCAGCGCTGAGCAGCGTGGCGCTGACGCGATTGAACAGCCGACGCGGCCCGGGTTGGCTGAACCAGCGCTGCATATAGGCACCCAGCCATCCGTAAAGCGCAATCGCCACCCACTCCAGCAGCAGGAACAGAGCGCCCAGCCAGGCGAACTGCTCGCCTACCGGCGTGGGGCTGGAGACACTGACGAACTGCGGCAGGAATGCGGTAAAGATAAGGATCGCCTTCGGGTTGCCGGCGGCTACCAGGAACTCCTGACGCGCCAGACGCAAGGTACCCTGGCTGCGCCCACCGGCCTGCGCGGCCTCACCGACCGGTGCCCGCCACAACTGCCAGGCAATGTAGAACAGGTAGCCCGCACCCAATACCTTCACCAGCAGGAACAGGTACTCACTGGTGTGCAGCACCACCGCCAGGCCCATCGCGGCCAGCACGATCATGCCGGCAAATGCCAGCAGGCGTCCGGCGCCGGCCACGCACGCGGTACGCAGGCCATAGCGGCTGGCGTTATTGAGCGACAGCAGGTTGTTGGGCCCCGGCGCCATGTTCAGCGCGAAGCAGGCGGGGATGAATATCGCGAGGGTGGTGAGGTCCATGGCTGGCTCCGGCGGCGTGATCGATAAGTCTCGTGGCACTGCCGGTACGCGTCAAGTAGCGTATGATCGCGCGCTTTGCCGATGCCAGCCAGGGAGGCCAACATGTTCGAACGCGACCCAGTGGGCCAGCGCCGATGACAATGCTCCTGGCGCTGGGCGCCTTGCTGCTCATGCTCGCCGCAGTGCTGGTGGCGATGAATCTGTATTTCCTGTCCCTCGGCAGCGTGCCGGGCCTGATCAATGACCGGCTCCGTCCGATACGGCAGGTGACCTACACATTGCGTGATAGCCCGGACGACTTTTATGCCGCGATTACCCTGAATCTTTTGTTCTGCGCGGGGATGGCCATGGTGGGCCTGACCCTGCTCTGGTATGCCATGCGCCTGATCCGGCAGCGCCCGACCAGGCCCAATGGTGCACCGTGGTGGTTCATCTAGAGTACGTTGGCCAATGTGAGATGGGTCAGGTCCAGCAGGCTGAAATGACCACTGGCCCAGCCAGCGGTGTCGATGTGCCAGACATTGCCCAGTACGCGTACCTCACGCAGTGGGGTATGCCCAACCACCAACGCTCGCAAACCACCCACACCCTGCTTGTCCTCCTGTTGCAAGCGTCGTCGTGACCATTGGCAAACCTCTTGAATGTCGGCTGCTGGCGCTTGCTTCAAGTGCTCGCACAACAGCTGCCAGTGCGCGAACGGCAGTCGGCATGCAACAGGCCGATCGGGCCCTCGCCAGTTTCCAGTTGCAGCGCCAGCGGCATTTTTTCGAACGCTGCTGCGAACTGCGCCTGGCGCTGTGCCTGCAGGTCAAGAAACCAGCCGCCGCCACTGGCGCGATACAGCCCATGGTCCAGCCATTGGCCACGCACATGGGCGATTGCCAGGGCCTCATGGTTGCCCTGCACCGCATGAAACCAGGGCTGCTCCAGCCAGGCCAAGGCCTGTTCGCTGTCGGGGCCGCGGTCGACCAGGTCGCCAACACTGAACAGGCGATCGGCGGCTGGATCGAAGCCGATGGCATCCAGCGCCTGTTGCAGGCGCCGAAAATGCCCATGCACGTCGCCCACCGCAAGGTCGCGTCCGCAAGGGTTCGCGCCTACCTGCCGTACACTGTTCATGCTCGACCTCCCCTCACCGGTGCCCCCGCTACAGGCGTACAATGATGATGTATCGCGCTGCATCGGGAGGTGAATCATGCGCCCTGCACTGGCGATTGCCACCCTTGGCCTGCTGGCCTGCAACAGCGTGGCACAGCCGACCGACAACCCTGCGGTGCAGGTGCAATTCGTGCAGCCCGAGCACTTTCGCGACGCCAGCCTGGACAGCAACGGGTACGAACGAGGTGCCGATGCCTACGTCATCAAGCAGCTCAGCCAGCACCTGATGAAGCTGGGTACCCGCTACCTCGCCCCTGGCCAGACCCTACGCATCGACATTCGCGATATCGACCTGGCCGGCCGCTACGAGCCATGGCATGCCAACACCTACTCGGTACGCTACATGCGCGATATCACCTGGCCAAGCGTCGCGCTTCATTATGTGCTCAGCGAGCAGGGCCAGGTAGTGCGTCAGGCCGATGTACGCGTAGACGACAAGTTCTACCTGCAGCGCCCCGGCCGTCAGGCCAGCAGCGATAGGCTTTACGCCGAGAAAGCCATGCTTGATGAGTGGTTTCTCAAGACCTTCAAGCGCTGAGACGATTGCGCGCCTGTTAGACTGGCGCTTTTGAAGGTGATCAGCACCCATGGGTATCAAGAAGTCTTCTGCAGAACTCAAGCGCGACCTGAAACTGGTTGCTACCAACCTGGAGCGCACTGCCGGTGAAATCGGCAAGCTGGCCGAACGCATCAAGGATGTGGACGTGGTGGCGGTGCTGCACCTCATGAATCGCCTGTATCGCGATTCGGACAAGCTCAAGGCCTATGCCGACGAGATCAAGGACGGGCGTATCGTGCGCGGCAAACACGACTGAGTGCCTGCCGAGACGTTTCGCGGCGGGCTGCTACACTTAGTTCGCCGACGGGAGGAATGCACCATGTCCGACAAAGAGATCACCACCCTGCTGACCCTGATCAACCATCGCCAGGACCGCCTGACCGTGGCCTGCAAGGAAATTGCCGACTGGATCGACCGCCAGGGCGATGTGCCTGTGGCCGGCAAGATTCGCGATACCCTCAAGGCGGTTGAAGCCGATGAAGTCCTGGTGAAAAAATCCCTGACGTCGATCAGCCTGGAGCGTCCGTTGCCTCGGTTCCGCTAGCCGCGTTGCCAGCCAGCGACACCAAGCTGCAGCGCCTTCCAGATGGAATTGTTTCCGCAATATCAATATGATAGCGGCCTGTTACCAATGATGTCGGCAACAGTGGACAATTACTCGGGAAGGACTACTCGTGAAAGATTTTGTTATCAGCGTCAACAATGTGGTTTTGTACGTAGCGCTGGCTGTGATCTGGATTTCTGGCCTGTTCATGTTCGGCCAGAGCTTCATGGCCGGCCTGGGTACCCTGGTGGTCGGTACCCTGACCTGGTGCATCATCTCCGGTTTCTGGTTCGTGCAGTCGGCAACCTATGAAGAACTGCGCAAGCTGAATTCGAAACCGTAACACCCTGCGTTGACGCAACAACCGACTGCCCCGAGGCTTCGCCTATCGGGGCGGTCTGGTTTTGGCGCCCGGCGCTGTGCCGCCAGGCCAGCTGAGCCTGAAAGAGCAGGCACGCCACCGGGTGTGTCGCCAATGCTACGCATGGCAAAACAGCGAACACCTACTCATCATCGTCATCCAGCATGCCCGACGCATCGTCCTCCTCGTGTGCATCGTCGAACATCGGCTGGGCCTCGACCTCGGCGGTCACGTACTCGTCGTAAAATTCCGGATCGAGCAAGTGGTCGTGCTCGGGCTCATGAAGATCGTTGTCGTCGCTCATCAGGCAGGTTCCGCAGGCGCTGGAGGGTGGCGGCATGTTAACTGTTTTTCAGCGCACGAGCGCCGCGAGCCCTAGCGACTTGCCCAGGCGTTGAAGCGCTCCTCCAGCTCATCACCATGAGCGTGCATTACGAAGACGGCATCGTCGACCAGTTGCTCACGCCGCAACCCAATCGTGATCTGGAGATGCTCCATTCGCGCTTCCCGCCGGGCACCTACAGCCAGCAGAGCTACAGCCACGAGGGCGAGGAAGCCGGCTACGTGTTGTCAGGCAGTTTCGAGCTGTGGGTGGGTGAGCGTCATTTCACCCTGAGCGAAGGCGACAGTTTCAGCTTTTCCAGCCAGGAGCCGCACAAATACGGCAACCCTGGCGAGGTGGATGCGGTGGTGATCTGGGTGATTACCCCACCGACGTTCTGACGTCGATCAAAATGCTTCCACCGGCTTCTGAGCCGCCGCCTGGACCTTGGCCACTTCGAGGTTAGGGAACGAGAAGCGGACCACCACGCCGGTGTTTGCATCCTGACCGGTCAGCATCAACTCGGCACAACGCAAGTTCGTAGCCGACGTCGTCAGCATCTCGCCCATGTTCGAGTGGGCTTTGCTGCTATCGATACCTTCGAAAAAGGTATAGGTAAAGTCACCCGAGTCAGTACCGGAGTGCTCATAACTGGCGACCTTTGCGACAAAGTCTTCTTTGCTTGACGATCGCCCCTTGAGCTCAAAAAGATCCAGTTGCGTCTTGCCATCGGACATTGCCGCGAGCACGAACGACTGCCCCAATGCAGCGACGGCAGAGGCATACAGGTGCTGATCAAAGCTGCTCACCAGCGAGACCGTTATGAGCTTGGCGTTGGAAAATACCAGCGCGAGGGTGAATTTCTGGCCGATAAAATCGACATCGTCCTTGCACATTGCGGTGGCGCCGACATCGTCAGTGCAATCATAGAAGCCCTTGGCCTCGGTATAGGCCTTTTGAGGCGAGTCGTAGGCAAAGTCCTTGAACAACTTGTCCTGAGCCACCGCGGGTGCACAAAGGCCCAAAGCCATCGCCACTGCAACCGCGATCGACCGAATTGATTTTGACATCAGATACATCCTTGCAGGAGAGACACGATCCGTAACAATGGCTCAATGCCACCTCAGAAAGGACTGGAATGTCTTGGGTTGCCATGGTGCGCGATGGGCGACAACATCGTGCCCACGCCGCTGACCAGAGCACGGGCACGCACGCCCCTCACGTTGCAGGGCGATGACGTTTTTACCGACATGCATAAGGATGATTGTCGATGTGGTTACTTGAAATTGTGTTTGACCTGCTCGCCGCGCTCGGCAATTACCATTCGCCAAACTGGAAGCCTCGCCGCGTATTTACCCGCGGTTTTGTCGCATTCTGCGTGTTCGTGGCTGTGTTTGAGTTGTTTGCGCTGAACATGATGTTCGGTGGGCACAGGTGATGCCGTTCAGCGAAAACCGAGCAACGTGCACTCAGCCGCGTCGTTTTTTTGAGCAGAATGCAGTTACCAGCAACACGACACCGGGAATCAGAAGGCCCACGGCGGTGTAGCCGAATGCAGGCTGGCCCGACAGGCCAACCACGGCAAAGACGAGGCCCACGGTAACCAGTGGGCCAGCTGCGATCACCAGCGGGGTTTTGCTTGCATTGAGCATGTCGTTCCTCCTGTCGAGGGCTATTCCAGATTGAGCGCCGCCTGGATTGGAAATGGCGGGATCCGAGATTAAAGCATTCATCAGGGGTCGATACCTGACACCTGTTACCGCCAAAGGCCTACAGACATTCCCTTCGAGCCTGATAGCTTAATGCCATCAAGTCGAATGCGCCAAGCGCAGAGTAACCTGCATCGCCAAACGCCCGAGCATTTATACGGGCCTGTAACTGATCTTACCGGACTAAAGCGCCACACAGCGGTGTATTCCCCAGTGTCAGCTCTGCGACCAGAACGTCGCTGCTTGGGAAGGCGCTCAGGAAATGGATTCCGGAAACCATTCAATAGACGGGGCGACTTCCGAAAAGCCAGACGAGTAGGAACTTGAATAGGGAGATTTATAGTATGTCAGCTCAGGAAAAAAACGTTGGCGAATGGACCGCTTACCAAAAACTGACCCAAGAAGACCGGGATGTATTCAATGAAGCCCTGCAAGGCTTTGTGGGGGTGCAGTACACGCCTGAGACGGTTTCGACTCAGGTCGTCGCTGGCAAGAACTATCGCTTCCAGTCCAAGGCGCAGCAACCTGGCGCTCCAGCAACCTGGAATGCGACCGTAGAAATCCATAAACCGCTGCAAGGTAAAGCGTATATCTCCCAGATCATTCGGGACTAAGCGCGTTTAACACCCTTCGCCGCGCGAGGATTGCGAGGCCCGAAGGGTGATCG
>NZ_JAAHBU010000119.1 GCF_010671725.1 Pseudomonas brassicae
CCAGCTGAGCTATAGCCCCACAATGTCGCTTTGAACTGAATCGCTCGGCTGGGTGCTTCGCGTTTCGTTTCGTTCATCGCTGTGGACGGGGCGCATATTAAGATCGGATCGCGGGCCTGTCAAATATATTTTCAACAAAATCCAAAAGAAATTTCCGAGATAACAATCACTTACCGTCTTGCCAAGGGAAACACCCCGGTTTTGCGGGGTGAAACTCTGGTTTCTCGGTTGCTTGCACGGGCCTCTTCGCTGGCAAGCCAGCTCCCACAGGTTTTTGTGTGTGCCGCAAAATCCTGTGGCGCTGGCTTGCCAGCGAAGGGCCGCACAAGCAGCCCACTGTCAGGCGATGGCGCCCAACAGCTTTTCCCATTCCTTGTTTTCTTTCTTCGACACGCCGCCCAGCAGGTCCAACGCCTGGCGCAGACGGTAGCGGGTCAGGTCAGGGCCGAGAATTTCCATGGCATCGAGCACCGACACCGAGCTGGCCTGGCCGGAAATCGCGGCGAACATCAGCGGCATGGCATCGCGCAGCTTGAGCGCCAGGGCCTCGACCACAGCCTGGATGCAGGCGGTGATGCGGTCTTTTTCCCACTGGCGCAAGCCTTCGAGCTTCCACAGGATCAACTGCATGACCTGGCGCACCTGGTCGGCCGAGAGCTTCTTGTGCTCGAACAGCTTGGCATCCAGCTTCAACGCGCCTTCGAAGAAGAACCCGCCCAGCGGTGCGATCTGGCTGAAGGTCTCTACCCTGCCCTGCACGTGCGGCGCGATCTTCATCATGTAGTCGCTGTTGAACGCCCACTGCTGCACGCGCACGGCAAATTCCTGCACGGGCAGTTCGCGCAGCCACTGGCCGTTGAGCCACGACAGCTTCTCGATATCGAAGATCGGCCCGCCCAGCGAGACCCGCGACAGGTCGAAGTGCTCGACCATTTCGGCCAGCGAGAACTTCTCGCGCTCGTCCGGCATCGACCAGCCCATGCGGCCCAGGTAGTTGAGCATGGCTTCAGGCATGAAGCCCATGCGCTCGTAGAAGGTCACCGAGGTCGGGTTCTTGCGCTTGGACAGCTTGCTCTTGTCGGGGTTGCGCAGCAGCGGCATGTAGCACAGCACCGGCTGCTCCCAACCGAAGTACTCGTACAGTTTGATCAGCTTGGGCGCCGATGGCAGCCACTCTTCGCCGCGGAGCACGTGGGTGATGCCCATCAGATGGTCATCGACCACGTTGGCCAGGAAGTAGGTCGGCAGGCCGTCGGTCTTCATCAGTACCTGCATGTCCATGCGGTCCCACGGGATCTCGACGTCGCCACGCAGCAGGTCCGGCACCACGCACACACCTTCGGTCGGCACCTTCATGCGGATCACGTGAGGCTCGCCAGCGGCCAGGCGGCGCTGCACTTCTTCGGGCGACAGCAGCAAGGCGCGACCGTCATAACGCGGCGTTTCGCCACGGGCCATCTGCTCGGCGCGCATCTGGTCCAGCTCTTCAGCGGTGCAGAAGCACGGGAACGCATGCCCCAGATCGACCAATTGCTGCGCGTACTGCTTGTAGATGTCGCCGCGCTCGCTCTGCCGGTACGGGCCATGCGGGCCGCCCACATCCGGGCCTTCGCTCCACTCGATACCCAGCCAACGCAGGGCGTCGAAGATCTGCTGCTCGGATTCGCGAGTGGAGCGCAACTGATCGGTATCTTCGATACGCAGGATGAATTCGCCGCCATGCTGCTTGGCGAAGCAGTAGTTGAACAGGGCGATGTAGGCGGTGCCGACATGGGGATCGCCAGTCGGCGAAGGCGCGATACGCGTGCGAACGGTGGTCATGAGAGTCTCGGACAAGAGATGAAACAAAGGCTGGATGTTAACAGCACGGGGCCACCCTGCTCCAGCAATGGGCACGATCAGCGCTTGTGTTAACGGATCCAAACCTTGTTAAATTTGCTTACATTTTTAGAACGATCGTACCCCATGCCTGCCCAACTCAAGCGTCGCCTGCTGATTTTCCTCACCCTGGTCCTGCTCATCGCCCTCGCCTTCCTGGCCCACTGGTACCTCAAGGGGCGCTTTTACGAAAGCACCGACAATGCTTATGTACAGGGGGAAATCACCCGGGTTTCCAGCCAGCTGGGCGCACGTATCGACGAGGTGCTGGTCGAAGACAACCAGCACGTGGCCAAGGGCGACCTGCTGGTGCGCCTGGAAGCCGACGACTTCAGCTTGGCCGTGGAGCGTGCCCGCGCCACCCTGGCCACCCGCGAGGCCGAGCGTCTGCAGGCTGATAGCCGATTGACCCAGCAGGCCAGCCTGATCGCTGCAGGCCAGGCCCAGGTCTCGGCCAACCAGGCCACGCTTGGGCGCACCCAGCTGGACCTCAATCGAGCCCAGGCGCTGCGCAAACCCGGCTTCGTCTCGGAAGAGCGGGTGACCACCCTGTCGGCCGAAAGCAATGTAGCGCGCTCGCAGGTGAGCAAGGCGCAGGCGGATCTGCAAGGCCAACGCCAGCAGGTCAATGCGCTGGCTGCCGAGCTCAAGCGCCTGGACGCACAGATCGCCACCGCACGGACCGACCTGGCTCAGGCCGAGCTCAACCTGAGCCGCAGTGAAATCCATGCGCCGATCAGCGGCATGATCGGCCAGCGCGCGGCACGCAATGGCCAATATGTGCAGGCCGGTGCCTACCTGCTGTCGATCGTGCCCGACCAGGACATCTGGGTGCAGGCCAACTTCAAGGAAACCCAGATCGGCAAGATGCAGCCGGGCCAACACGCCGAGTTGGTGTTCGACAGCTACCCCGACACCCCCATCCAAGGCCGTGTCGACAGCCTGTTTGCCGCCTCTGGCGCACAGTTCAGCCTGCTGCCCCCGGACAACGCCACCGGCAACTTCACCAAG
>NZ_JAAHBU010000012.1 GCF_010671725.1 Pseudomonas brassicae
CAGTGGTGTACCTGTGGGAGCTGGCTTGCCAGCGAAGGGGCCCTTAGGCCTTACACAAGGCTTCCGTCGATCACCAGCACCAGCTTGCCCGAGACCTGATTACCCGCCAGTTCCGCAAACGCCGCCTCGGCGTCTTTCACCGCGTAGCTGCCCACCAACTGTGGCTTCAATCGCCCCTCGGCGAACAACGGCCATACCTGTTGCCCCAGGTCACTGAGCAGGTCGGCCTTGAACTGATCAGCGCGGTTGCGCAGCGTCGAGCCCGTAAGCTGAATGCGCTTGGCCAGCACCTGCGCCAGATCGAACTCGGCCTTGCGCCCCCCCCATCAGGCCGATGATCACCCAGCGCCCGTCGCGCGCCAGCAGCTTCAGGTTGAGCGCGGCATAGTTGGCGCCCACCGGATCCAGGATCACATCGAACGGGGCAAAATCGTTCAGTGCCTCCAGGTCATCCCCGCGCACCACACCGCCGCTGGCCCCCAGGCCCTGGCAATAGGCCAGCGCTCGGCCGACCCTACGCTCACCCAGCTCGGGCTGCCAAACGCCTTGCACAGCTGGATCGCCGCCGAGCCCACGCCGCTGGCACCCGCATGCAGCAGCACTTTCTCGCCCGGCTTCAGGCCGCCCAGCTGGAACAGGTTGAGCCAGGCCGTGGCGTACACCTCGGGGATCGCCGCCGCCTCGTGCAGGCTCAGGCCCTCGGGCACCGGCAGTACATGCCGCGCATCCACCACCACCTCCTCGGCCATGCCGCCACCGGCCAGCAGTGCGCAGACCCGGTCACCCACCTGCCACGACGAGCCGGCGCCCACCTCGCTGATCACCCCCGAACACTCAAGGCCGAGAAACTCGCTGGCGCCCGGCGGTGGCGGGTACAGCCCGGCACGTTGCAACAGGTCGGCACGGTTGAGCCCGGCAGCCGCCACGCGAATACGTACTTGACCTACATCGCAGGTTGGACTTGTCGTCGCTACCCACTCCACATGTCCGTCAACGCCTTGCAATGCCTTCACAGTGCCTCCATAGTTGAGTCATGACTGAGCCTGGATGCCCTGGCACCAGGCTTTTTGCATTATGCGTCCGGCTCCATGGAGCCGGCGAATTCAAAGACGGCCTAATATGCGTGATCAATTGCCCCTACGTCGAATCAGCATGAAGCAACTCCTGCCCAGCACTGCCCTGGCCCTGATCATCGGCCTTGGCACGCTGCCCCTGGCCGGCAACGCTTCGGCCGCCAACAGTTGGGACAAATTGCAGCCTGACCGCGACGAAGTGGTCGCCAGCCTGAACGTGGTCGAGCTGCTCAAGCGCCACCACTACAGCAAGCCGCCGCTCAATGACGCGCGCTCGGTCATCATCTACGACAGCTACATCAAGCTGCTCGATCCATCACGCAGCTATTTCCTGGCCAGCGATATCGCCGAGTTCGACAAGTGGAAGACGCAGTTCGACGACTTCCTCAAAAGTGGCAACCTGGACCCAGGCTTCACCATCTACAAACGCTACCTGGACCGCGTCAAGTCGCGCCTGGACTTCGCCCTGGCCGAGCTGAACAAGGGCGTCGACAAGATTGACTTCACGACCCGGGAATCGCTGCTGGTCGATCGCAAGGATGCCCCGTGGCTGCAGAACGGCGCCGAGCTCGACGACCTGTGGCGCAAACGCGTCAAGGATGAAGTGCTGCGCCTGAAGATCGCCGGCAAAGAGCCAAAGGCCATTCAGGAACTGCTGACCAAGCGCTACAAGAACCAGCTCGCGCGCCTGGACCAGACCCGCGCCGAAGATATCTTCCAGGCCTACATCAATACCTTTGCGCAGTCCTACGACCCGCACACCAACTACCTGTCGCCGGACAACGCGGAAAACTTCGACATCAACATGAGCCTGTCGCTCGAAGGCATCGGTGCGGTGCTGCAAAGCGACAACGACCAGGTCAAGATCGTGCGCCTGGTCCCGGCCGGCCCCGCCGCCAAGACCAAGCAGGTAGCGCCGGCCGACAAGATCGTCGGCGTGGCCCAGGGCGACAAGGAAATGGTCGACGTGATCGGCTGGCGCCTGGACGAAGTGGTCAAGTTGATTCGCGGCCCCAAAGGCTCGGTGGTGCGCCTGGAAGTCATCCCGGCCAGCAACGCGCCGAACGACCAGACCAGCAAGGTGGTGTCGATCACCCGTGAAGCGGTCAAGCTCGAAGAACAGGCCGCCAAGAAATCGGTGCTCAACCTCAAGCAGGACGGGCGTGACTACAAGCTGGGCATCATCGAGATCCCGGCCTTCTACCTCGACTTCAAGGCGTTCCGCGCAGGCGACCCGGAATACAAGTCGACCACCCGTGACGTGAAGAAGCTGCTCACCGAACTGCAGAAGGAAAAAGTCGACGGCGTGGTCATCGACCTGCGCAACAACGGCGGCGGTTCCCTGCAGGAAGCCACCGAACTGACCAGCCTGTTCATCGACAAGGGCCCGACGGTGCTGGTGCGTAATGCCGATGGCCGGGTCGACGTGCTTGAAGACGAAAACACCGGTGCCTTCTACAAAGGCCCGCTGGCGTTGCTGGTCAACCGTCTGTCGGCCTCGGCCTCGGAAATTTTTGCCGGTGCCATGCAGGACTACCACCGCGGCCTGATCATCGGTGGCCAGACCTTCGGCAAGGGCACCGTGCAGACCATCCAGCCGCTCAACCACGGCGAGCTGAAACTGACCTTGGCCAAGTTCTACCGGGTCTCCGGGCAGAGCACCCAGCACCAGGGCGTGCTGCCTGACATCGATTACCCGTCGATCATCGACACCAAGGAAATCGGCGAGAGCGCCCTGCCCGAGGCGATGCCGTGGGACACCATTCGCCCGGCGATCAAGCCGCCAGCGACCCGTTCAAGCCGTTCCTTGCACAACTCAAGGCACGCCATGAAAGCCGCAGCGCCAAGGACCCGGAGTTCGTCTACATTCGCGACCGCCTGGCCCTGACCCAGAAGCTGATGAGCGAGAAGACCGTCAGCCTCAATGAACAGGAGCGTCGTGCCCGCCACAGCGAGATCGAAGGCAAGCAACTGGCGCTGGAAAACATCCGGCGCAAGGCCAAGGGCGAAGAGCCGCTCAAGGAACTGAAGAAGGAAGACGAAGACGCGCTGCCGGTCGAGCCGGACGACACCAAGCCGGAAGATGATGCCTACCTGGCCGAAACCGGGCGCATCCTGCTGGACTACCTGGGCTTGAATTCGGCGGTGCCAAGCACTGAGGCAGTAATGGCAAAATAATGTGACGACGACCTCATCGGGTCATCAAACAGTCATCATTCTGTCGTGAAATA
Organism: Pseudomonas brassicae; assembly: GCF_010671725.1. Taxonomy (GTDB): domain Bacteria; phylum Pseudomonadota; class Gammaproteobacteria; order Pseudomonadales; family Pseudomonadaceae; genus Aquipseudomonas; species Aquipseudomonas brassicae. The sequence goes on from NZ_JAAHBU010000012.1 coordinate 3,305, forward strand.
AGGGACTGGGTGCCAATGGCCCCAGTCCCTTTTTTTCAAGGTAGCCCTGCCATGACCGTGACCGAACAGCTCAGCGCGTTGAGCTCCATCCTGGCTCAAAGCGGCTTGCACAGCCTGTTCCAACCCATTGTCTGCCTGTCCGAGCGGCGTATCCTCGGCTACGAAGCCTTGAGTCGCGGCCCTTCCAACAGCCCGCTGCACTCCCCCATCAACCTGTTCGCCGTGGCGCGCCATGCCGGGCGCCTGACCGAACTGGAAGTCGCTTGCCGCGAAAGCGCCTGCCGACGGTTCAGCCAGCAGGGCCTGGAAGGCAAGCTGTTTCTGAACGTCTCGCCCGAATCCCTGCTCGAACCGCAGTACCAGTCCGGGCGCACCCTCAAGCTGCTGCAGAGCCTGGGCATTCCGCCCAGCCGGGTGGTGATCGAACTCACCGAGCAGACCCCCACCGATGACTTCCAATTGCTGTTCAATGCCCTGCACCACTACCGCGACATGGGCTTCTCGATTGCCCTCGACGACCTGGGCGCCGGTTATTCCAGCCTGCGCCTGTGGTCGGAGCTGCGCCCGGACTACGTCAAGATCGACCGGCATTTCATCGACGGCATTCACCAGGATGCGGTAAAGCGCGAGTTCGTCGGCTCGATCCTGCAGATCGCCAAGGTTCCCGCGCCCAGGTGATCGCCGAAGGCATCGAGTTGCCCGAAGAGCTGGCGGTGCTCACCGACATGGGCGTGGACCTGGTGCAGGGCTACCTGCTGTGTCGCCCTCAGGAGCAGCCACCGCGCGATGTCATTGGCCTACTGCCCGCGCCCAGTGATGCGCCGGTAATGGTGGACGAAGGCAGCGACCTCAACGCCCTGCTCAACGAGCAACCGGCGGTCAGCGGCGATGCCGCCACCCTTGAGGTGCTCGCGCTGTTTCGTCGTCAGGCCAACCTCAACTCCCTTGCCGTACTCGACCGCGAACAGCGCCCATGTGGCATCGTGCATCGCCATTCGCTGTCGGATGCACTGCTCAAGCCGTTTGCCACCGACCTGTATGCGCGCAAACCGATCAGCCGGCTGATGAGCGAAGATTTTCTGGCGGTTGAGCTCAACCAGTCGCTGCAGAAGGTCAGCCGCCTGCTCACCAGCCGCGCCCGTCAGCGCATCGAGGAAGACTTCATCATCACCCTGGACGGCCGCTACCAGGGCCTGGGCCGAGTGATCGACGTGCTCAAGCTGATTACCGAACAGAAGCTGCAACAAGCACGCTATGCCAACCCGCTGACCCTGCTGCCGGGCAACGTACCGATCCAGCAGTGCCTGTCGCGTCTGCTGCAACAGCAGCGCGACGCGGCGATCTGTTATGTGGACATCGACAGTTTCAAGCCCTTCAACGATATCTACGGCTACGCCAAGGGCGATGAAGTGCTGCTGTGTCTGGCCCAGTGCCTGAGCGAACGGGTGGACCCCAGCCGCGATTTCGTCGGCCATATCGGCGGCGACGACTTCATGCTGGTGCTCGGCTCGAAAGATTGGGAACAACGCCTGCAACTGCTGCTGGAGGACTTTCACAAGGAGTGCCGGCGCTTCTACCGCAGCGAACATCTGGAGGCAGGCTGTTTCATCGCGCATAACCGCCTGGGTCAGCGCCAGGAGTTCCCGCTGCTGTCTCTCTCGATCGGCGTGGTGCAACTGCATGCACACACCTGCGCCCAGCTGGACGCCGACCAGTTGGCCGACCTTGCCTCACAGGCCAAGCACCACGCCAAGGACGTGCCCGGCCACAGCCTGTACCTGATCGATACCGCGCTGGCGCCTCAGGCCTGCTCGGGCTCCGCTTCGGGGTAACTGAACTCGAACACGCGCACAACCTCCGACGCATGCCAGGACGCGGCGGCCATGCCATCGGATGGCCCGGAGAAACGCCCCAGGCGCTCCACGCATTCAAAAAACCCCGTACGCGGCAAGCGGCTTGCGCCCTGGCTGATCACCAGCGAGCTGCGCAGCGGTTGCTCGGCACGCGCGTCGAGTACTGCCAGGTACTCCAGCGCCGCAGTCAGGGTCTGCATCGCCGGGCTGGGCAGCTCCAGGCGTTCGAGCAAGGCGCGGTAGGTCAGCAGGTGGCGTTGGCGGCGCGCGACATCCAGCTCGCCGAGCAACCCCTCCCATTGCTGACGGCTGATCCGCACCCCGCTCACGATGGCTCGCTCCAGCCTGCCACGCCCAGCTCCCAGGCCAGGCTGCGACGAATCGCGGCATCAGGCTGGCGCTCGCCACTCTCGATCAGGCCCAGGTACACCGGACTGATCCCCACCTTGCGCGCCAGTTGCTCGGCGGCCAGGCCCTTGCCCGCACGCAATTCGGCCAGCTTACCCAGGCTGGGCAAGCTGGCCGGGATGGCGGCAGTGGCCGCAACAGCCGGTTCAATGCTGGCAGCAGGCTGGCCTGCGGCCGTGAGCAATGCCTGGTACTGCTCCCAAGGCACAACCGCGTACTCGGGTTGACCGTCTCGGCTGATAACCTGAATCCCCATTACAACCCCCTTGTCGGACTCTGCGCATGTAATCGGTCGGTATAGCGCTTATGCCAAATATAGTACCAGCCGCCGGGGTATTGCAGGGTGTAACCAGATTCAGCTTTTTTCCTGCTCCAGGCGCAGCGCTTCAGCGCTATCTGGCAGACGCTCGACCACGCGCAGTTTTTCCGGCGCCTGACGGTTGCGCCAGGCACGAAACGCCGCCAGTTCGTCATCCACGGTCTTCAGCACCCAGGCCAGTACGGCGATGTCATCGAGCATGCCCACGCCCAGCAGCCAGTCGGGGATGGCATCCAGCGGGCTGACGAAGTACAGCAGCCCGGCGACGATGGTCACCAGCGCCTTGGGGCTGATGGCACGGTACTCGCCGCGCCACCAGGCTACGCACAAGGCTTGCAGCAGGCGCACGTCGTCCTTGAGCTTGCCCAGGCGCGGCCCCTTGCGGGCCACCGCGAAGATCAGGGCGGGCAAGCGCCCACGGCTGAGCAGGCGTTCGGCCAGGGGCAAAAAACGGGCAAAATTCCAGGGTGCTTTCATACCACCTCCAACGGCTGGGCCGGGAAGGTTATCCACAGTAATTGTGGATAACCTTGTGAACAGAGGCCATTTTTAGGCCCGCGGTGCCCGCCAGGCAAGGGCCTGGCTTAGATCGGGCGTTTTTTACACACCTGTTTCAATCCGCAATCGTTTTGCCAAAGGCGTCACAGGCTCGCCCATCGTGTGACGCCAGATCACGCCCACGGTTCAGCCTGGTGCATGAACGACAACGCCCCGTCGAGACGGGGCGTTGTGATCACGCGGGGTGACGCTTACTTGGCCGGGGCTTCTTCTTGCGCCTTGGCCGGGTCCTTGATGGCGATCAGTTCCAGATCGAACACCAGTACCGAGTTGGCCGGGATCATCGGGCTCGGGCTCTGTGCGCCGTAAGCCAGGTCAGCCGGGATGAACAGCTTGACCTTCTCGCCTACATGCATCAGTTGCAGGCCTTCGACCCAGCCCGGGATCACGCCGCTGACCGGCAGGTCGATCGGGCTGCCACGCTCGACGGAGCTGTCGAACACCTTGCCATCGGTCAGCTTGCCTTCGTAGTGAACAGTCACCACGTCGGTCGACTTGGGCTGAGCGCCTTCGGCCTTCTTCACGATCTGGTACTGCAGGCCCGAAGCGGTGGTGACCACGCCGTCTTTCTTGCCGTTTTCTTCAAGGAACTTCTTGCCGGCAGCCGCCGACTCTTCGCTCATCTTGACCAGGCGCTCTTCGGCACGCTTTTGCAGCGCGGCAAAGGCTTCGACCAGGTCTTCGTCCTTGATCTTCTGTTCTTTCTTGCCGACAGCGTCTTCGATGCCTTGGGCCACGGCCTTGGAATCGAGGTCGTCCATGCCTTCCTGCGCCAGGCTCTTGCCCATGTTCAGGCCGATACCGTAGGAGGCTTTCTGTGCCGGAGTCTTCAGCTCGACGCTGGTCTGCGAATCGCAACCCGCCAGTACCAGGCTAACCAGGGCAACCGCAGCCGCCAACCGATGCTGTTTCATGCTATTTCCTTGTTCATGCGCCAAAAGGGCAATCGAGTAAAGCCGCGAGCTTATCAGGCGGCCACGACCAATGGCTACCGGCATGAGAGCAACAAAAGGTTGAGAAGTTCACCCAGATTAAAGCTTCTTCATACAACCGATAAGCCAATGGCCAGTATTGCAGGTGCGCCTGGGTTTGCTGATGAAATTTACGGGTAGTGCCCTTGCCGGTACTGCCCCGCCACCTCGCGCAACACCTCGCACAGCCATTGTGCCGGCAGGGCCTGGGGCAGTGCGGCATTGCTGCAGATGCCCACCGAGCCGCCGGGCTCGCGCACGCCCAGGTCCAGTTCGCACAACTCGCCACGGCCAAGGTCCACGCGCACCGCGTCACGCGGGGCCACCCACACCGCATCACTGCCCAGCACATAACGCCGGCTCAGCGCCGGAGAAAGCGTTTCCAGACGTTGCTGCGGTTGTTCGATGGCGCATTGCACGAAGAGGCTGTCGGCGTGTTTGCGGATGGTGGTGCCCGCCAGGGGCAGCACCAGCGGGTAGCGGCCAACCTGGTTGCGTTCGAGCGGGTTGCGCGCCAGCAGCGGGTGGCCGGGGCGTACCACCAGCGACATCGATTCGCTGTACAGGTGTTCGAACAGCAGGCCCTGGATCTGCGGGCTGTCGGTCATGCGCCCGATCACCAGGTCCAGTTCGCCCACGTGCAATTGCGCCAGCAGGTGGGCGCTGGGGCCGGTGGCGACGCTGACCACCAATGCCGGGTGGCGTTGGTGCAGGCGGCAGATGACTTCGGGGATCAGCAGGCTTTCGACGGTGGAGAGCACACCGATCTTCACCTGTGGTGGCGCGTGTTCTTCGCCGCGCAGGGTACTCACACCTTCGCGCAGGGCTTGTACGCAGGGGCCGGCGTAGCGCATGAAGCGTACCCCGGCGGGGGTCAGTTCGACGCCGTGCTTGCCGCGTTCGAACAGGCGGGTCTGCAGCAGGTCCTCCAGCTCCTTGAGGGTCTTGGAGATGGCGGGCTGACTGATGGCCACGGCATCGGCGGCCTTGGCGAAACTGCCTTGGCGGGCGATTTCGAGAAAGCACAGCAGGTGGCGGAACTTGATGCGGGTGTCGAGGTTCATGGGCGCAGTCTATCGCAACTCTGCAGTGAAGCCTTCGCTGGCAAGCCAGCTCCCACAGGTACCCCACTGCCCTCCAGAGCGGTGGCATAGCCGTGGGAGCTGGCTTGCCAGCGAAATGGCCATCACGCCACCCCCAACTCCACCTGATCCCCATTCAAGCGCACCGCCCAGGTGCGCAGCACCTGCGTCGGATCCTCCAGGCAACGTCCATCACGCAGGCAGTAATGCTGTTTGTACAACGGCGAAGCCACGACCAATTCGCCCTTCAGGTTCCCCACGATCCCGCGCCCGATCACATTGGCACCGGACTGCGGATCATGGTTGTCCAGCGCATGCAACTCACCCTCACTGCCCGGCACATAGAACAACGCCACCTGCGCCCCCTCATGCCATACCACCACACCCGACTGGGCCACCAGGTCGGCGCGTCCACACACTACCTGCCACTGTTGCTGCGGCTTCACCGCATGGTTCGACTGGCTCATCAGAGCACCTCCTCGGTAGTGGGGATCAAATGAAGTTCTGCCGCTGCAATCGGCCGGCGCTGGCCACGCTCACGCACGAAATGCACGCCAGGATCAGGCCGCTGGTCATTGACGAAGGTACGGAAGCGCTTGAGTTTTTCCGGGTCTTTGAGGGCATTGGCCCACTCACATTCATACCGGTCGACCACCAGCTGCATCTGCGCCTCAAGCTCGGCACACAGGCCCAGGCTGTCGTGGAGCACCACCTGTTTGAGGTACTCCAGCCCCCCCTCCAGGTTCTCGCGCCACACCGAGGTACGCTGCAACTTGTCAGCGGTGCGCACATAGAACATCAGCACCCGATCGATGGTGCGGATCAGCGTGTCGTCATCCAGGTCGGTGGCAAACAACTCCGCATGCCGTGGGCGCATGCCGCCGTTGCCGCACACGTACAGGTTCCAGCCATTTTCGGTGGCGATCACACCGATGTCCTTGCTCTGCGCCTCGGCGCACTCGCGGGTGCAACCGGACACCGCGAACTTGAGCTTGTGCGGCGAACGCAAGGCCTTGTAACGGTCCTCCAGGCGCAACGCCATCGCCACGCTGTCCTGCACGCCATAACGGCACCAGGTGCTGCCCACGCAGGATTTCACCGTGCGCGTGGACTTGCCGTACGCCAGCCCGGTCTCGAACCCGGCTGCAATCAGCTCGCTCCAGATGTCCGGCAACTCGTGCAACTGCGCGCCGAACATGTCGATGCGCTGGCCACCGGTGATCTTGGTGTACAGGTCGTATTTCTTCGCCACCTGGCCGATCACGATCAGCTTGTCCGGCGTGATCTCGCCGCCCGGAATGCGCGGCACCACCGAGTAGGTACCGTTCTTCTGCATGTTGGCCATGAAGGTGTCGTTGGTGTCCTGCAACGGCACCAGCGACGGGTCCATGATCGGGCGGTTCCAGCACGACGCCAGGATCGAACCCACCGTGGGTTTGCAGATGTCGCAACCGATATGGCCACGGCCATGCTTGGCCAGCATTTCGTCAAAACTCAGGATGCCCTCCACCCGCACCAGCGCGTACAACTCCTGGCGGGTATAGGCAAAGTGTTCGCACAGGCTCTTGTCCACGGCCACGCCGCGGGCGATCAGCTCATGCTCGAACACCTGCTTGAGCAGCGCCGTACAGCCACCGCAGCCGGTCGATGCCTTGGTCTGGCACTTGAGCTGGGCCAGGTCGCTGCAGCCGCTATCGATGGCCGAGCACACCGCACCCTTGCTGACGTTGTAGCAGGAGCAGATGGTCGCCGTGTCCGGCAACGCATCCGCGCCCAGCGCCGGCGCCCCACCCGACTGCGGCAGGATCAACCCCGCCGGGTCGGCCGGCAGCGCGATGCCGTTCTGCACGTATTGCAGCAGTGTGTCGTAGTAGCTGTTGTCGCCGACCAGTACCGCGCCCAGCACACGCTTGCCGCTGGCATCCACCACCAGCCGGCGGTAGGCCGCATTGGCTTCGTCGATGAAGCGGTAGCTGCGCGCGCCGGGCGTGGCGCCATGGGCGTCGCCGATCGAGCCCACGTCCACGCCGAGCAATTTGAGCTTGGTCGACATGTCGGCCCCGGCAAACGCCTGGGCCGCCTCGCCGGCCAACGCCGCCGCCAGGTTGCGCGCCATGCTGTAGCCCGGCGCCACCAGGCCGAACACGCTGCCATTCCAGGAAGCACATTCACCGATGGCGAAGATCTGCGGGTCACTGGTACGGCAATGATCGTCGATCACCACCCCACCGCGCGCGGCAATCTCCAGCCCGGCGCCACGCCCCAGCGCATCCTGCGGACGAATCCCGGCAGAGAACACGATCAGGTCGGTCTCCAGGAACTCGCCGCCGTCAAAGTTCATGCGGTAGCGATAGTCCTGGCCGGCGACGATTGCCTGGGTGGCACGCGACAGGTGCACGCTCACCCCCAGCGCCTCGATCTGCGCACGCAAGGCCGCACCGCCTTCGCCATCCAGTTGCACTGGCATCAGGCGTGGGGCGAATTCCACCACGTGTGCTTCGAGCCCCAGTGACTTGAGCGCGTTGGCCGCCTCCAGGCCCAGCAGGCCACCGCCCACCACCACACCGCGGCGTGCCGAGGCTGCGGCAGCCCGAATACCGTCCAGGTCATCAAGGGTGCGATAGACCAGCCGCGCGGCGCCCTCACTGCCTTCGATCGGCGGCACGAAGGGGTACGAGCCGGTCGCCAGGATCAACTGGTCGTAGCCGTAACGCCCCTGCGCGGTGACCACCTCGCGGCGTTCACGGTCGATCTGCAGCACCGCTTCGCCCAGTTGCAGGATCACGCCGTGCTCGGCATATAGCCCGGCCTCGCCCAGCGCCAGCGCTTCGGCATCGTTGGCGCTGAAGTACTCCGACAGGTGAACCCGGTCGTAGGCACGCTGGTGTTCCTCGCCAAACACCCGCACCTCGAAGCGCGCCAATGCACCGCGCTCGATCAGTTGCTCGACGCAGTGGTGGCCGACCATGCCGTTGCCGACGATGACCAGCTTCTGCCGTTGCTCGATGCTCACTCTCGCATTCATACCCGATCCTCTCTCAAGGCCAATCACGGTGCGGGGTGGCTACCCCGTAAAAAACACACAAAAAAAGGCGCCTGGAGCCGAAGCTCCAGCGCCTTTGCCTGGTATTCATCTGTTATGCAGCCCTTGACGGTGATCGACGTTGACCACCCGGGGCGTTGTATCAAGGTAAAAAGCAGGGACCGTGCCAACTGCCGCAACCCCGCGCAATCAGGCGGTTTCCCAGCCTCGGCCAGCTAAAATCGAACCAAGCTGGTGCAGCCCTCCCCGTTATGGCGCATTCAGTACACATCGCGCAGGTAGCGCTTGTCGCTGACCATGCGCGCTACATACGCCGTTGCCTGCTCGGCACTTTTACCGCCATGCTCGGCCACAACCTGCTTCAAGGCGGCATCCACATCCCTGGCCATGCGCTCGGCATCGCCGCACACGCAAAAGCGTGCGCCCGCCTCCAGCCAGCGCCACAGCTCGGCACCGTGCTCGAGCATGCGCTGCTGCACATAGACCTTCTCGGCCTGATCACGCGAGAACGCGGTATCAAGGCGGGTCAGCAAGCCACTGGCGCACCATGCCAGCAATTCATCGCGGTAGTAGAAGTCAAACGCCTCGTGCTGCTCGCCAAACAGCAGCCAGTTGCGCCCCTTCGCCCCCCGCGCCTGGCGCTCTTGCAGAAAGCCGCGAAATGGCGCGATACCGGTACCCGGCCCGACCATCACCAGCGGCGCATCGTCGTCCTCTGGCACCCGAAAGTGCGCTGACGGCTGCGGGAAAATATCCACCCGCAGCGCCTCGGCGCGGTCGGCCAGGAAGGTCGAACACACACCCTTGCGCTCGCCATAACGCAGCGTCGAAACCGTCAGGTGCACCTGCTCGGGGTGCAGGCGCGGGCTTGAGCTGATCGAGTACAACCGCGGCTGCAGCGGCTTGAGTAGCGCCAGCCAGGCCGACAACGGCAGGTGCAACGGGTACTGCGCCAGCAGGTCGGGCAGTTGCCGGCCCCACAGCCACTCCTTGAGTTCAGCCTTGTTGGCCGCCTCCAAAAGGTGCCGCAACGGCCCGTCGGGGTGGTGCGTGGCCACCTGTTCGAGCAGTTGCGGCGTAATCCGGGTGATGTCCAGGTGATCAGCCAGGGCGGTGGCCAGCGGCATGTCCGGCTGGCCCTTGAGCGTGACCTGGATGTCGCCGTCCAGTTGCATCGCCTGGAGCATTTGCGCCACCACGGTCGGGCAGTTGCGTGGCCACACCCCCAGCGCGTCACCGGCCTGGTAACGCAACCCAGTGCCGCTCAGGTCAAACACCAACTGACGGGTTTCCTTGCTCGCCCCCGGTGCATTGAGCAGACGGTTTTCCACCAGCCTGGCCGCCAGCGGCTGCTGTTTGCTGTACGTGGTGACGGGGGGAGACGTCTCGATCAGTGCTGCCGGCGCCTTCCCCAGCAACGCGGTCAACGCCTCCAGCCACTGGGCGAACGGCTCGTCGAAATCCGGTTCACAGTCGACCCGCTCCAGCAGACGCGGGGCACCCAACTCGGCCAGGCGCAGGTCGAGCTTGCGGCCAAAGCCACAGAACTGGTCGTAGCTCGAATCCCCCAGCGCCAGTACTGCATACGGCACACTCGCGCAGCGCGCCGCCTCTTCGCTGTGCAAGGCTTGCCAGAACGCCGCGCCACTGTCGGGTGCCTCACCGTCGCCAAAGGTGCTGGCGATCAGCAGCAGGCTGGCCGCGCCTTCGAGCTGGGCCAGGCTCGCGGCCTCCATGCTGCACGCCTGCACCGCCAATCCGGCCTGGCGCAAGCGTGCGGCGCACTGTTCGGCCAGAGCCTGGCCATTGCCGGTCTGCGAGGCCCATAACAGCAGGTGTTGCGCCTCTGCTGGCGCAGGCGCATCGAGGGCCGCGGGCGCGGTGGCGCTGCGGGAAAACAATCCGGCCAGCAGACCATCGACGAACAACCGCCGCGACGGGGCCAGCGGCGCATTCGCCGGCAGGCTCGGTATGCCCTGATGACGCGCATCGGCATGCCCCAGGCCGAGCAGGAAACCTTGCATGTACTGTTGCTCGTGCTCGGCCAGGGCCAGTTCGACGGGGGCACTCAGGCCCAGTACGTGTCGCAGGGTATCGGTGGACATGGGCCCGGGCTCCTGGGTGGCAGTGGTGAGGTCGAGGGCATCGATGCGCTCGCCGCTGACCCGCGTCAGCGTCACGGCGCAGTGCTTGAAGGCCGGTTGCAGCGACACCGGGTCGACCGCATCGCAGGTCACGGCGTTGATCGCCAACTGCTCGCCATACACATCGTTCCAGTGGAACGGCGCAAAGCAGTTGCCCGTCATCACCCGCGTGCTGAGCCGCGCCGGCAACACCGCCAGGCCACGGCGCGAGCGGATCTGCACCTGGTCCTTGTCGGCGATGCCCAGGCGCATGGCGTCGTCGGGGTTGATCTCTACAAACGGCCCCGGATCGAGCTTGTTCAAGGTCGCGACCTTGCCGGTCTTGGTCAGGGTGTGCCACTGGTGCTGCACACGACCGGTGTTGAGCACCAGCGGGAAGTCATCGTCCGGCAGCTCGGCAGGCGGCAGCCAGGGCCGGGCAAAGAAACGCGCCTTGCCGCTGGCGGTAGCGAAGTTCAAGGCCGGACGCTGACCGAGCGCTTCCTCACGTATGCCTTGATGGCGGCCGTCATTGAGGTAGCGCAGCGGGCTGCGGGTGTCTGCCCGCCCCGGCTCGCAGGGCCACTGCTGCGGCGCCTGGCGCAGTTGCGCATAGCTGATGCCGCGCAGGTCGTAGCCAGTGGCCGGGTTCCAGGCCTGGCGGATTTCGTCGAATACCTGCTCGGCGCTGGCGTAGCTGAACGCTTGGGCGTAGCCCATGGCGCAGGCGATGCGGGCGATGATCTGCCAGTCCGGCAGGCTCTCGCCCGGGGGCTCGACGGCCTTGGCGGTGAGGGTCAGGTTGCGCTCGGAGTTGATCATCACCCCCTCGCCCTCCGCCCACAGTGCCGCCGGCAGCAGGATGTCGGCGTAGCGATTGGTTTCGGTGTCGAGGAAGGCATCCTGGGTGATGACCAGTTCCGCTGCCTGCAAGCCGTCGATCACCTGCTGACGGTTGGCCATGCTGGCCACCGGGTTGCTGCAGATGATCCAGCAGGCCTTGATACGCCCGGCGGCGAGGCTTTCGAACAGCGCCACGGTGCCGTCACCGGCCTCGGCCCGCAGGCTGGCGCGCGGTATCTGCCACAGGTCCTCGACGAACTGGCGATCGCCCTCTACCAGTGCCGAGCGCTGACCGGGCAAGCCCGGCCCCATGTAGCCCATCTCGCGTCCGCCCATGGCGTTGGGCTGGCCGGTGAGCGAAAACGGCCCGCTGCCGGGGCGGCAGATGGCGCCGGTCGCCAGGTGCAGGTTGCACAGCGCATTGGTGTGCCAGGTACCGTGGATGCTCTGGTTCAGGCCCATGGTCCAGCAGCTCATCCAGTTGCGTGACTGGCCGATCCAGGCGGCTGCCTGGCGGATGTCGGCCTCGCTCAGGCCGGTCAGTTCGGCGACCCGCGCCGGCGCATAGTCGGCCAGGAACGCGGGCATTTCGTCCCAGCCCTCGGTATAGCGGGCGATGAAGTCGTTGTCGGTGTGGCCGTTTTCCAGCAGCAGGTACAGCAGGCCATTGAGCAGTGCCATGTCGGTGCCGGGGCGGATCTGCAGGAACAGGTCAGCCTTGTCGGCGGTGGCGCTGCGCCGCGGGTCGACCACGATCAGCCGGGCACCGGCCTTGACCCGGTCGAGCAGGCGCAGAAACAGGATCGGGTGACAATCGGCCATGTTCGCGCCGATCACGAAGAACACCTCGGCGTGGTCAAAGTCGTCGTAGCTGCCCGGCGGGCCATCGGCACCCAGCGACTGCTTGTAGCCGCTGCCGGCACTGGCCATGCACAGGCGCGAGTTGGACTCGATATGGCGGCTGCGCACAAAGCCCTTGGCCAGCTTGTTGATCAGGTACTGCGCTTCGAGCGACATCTGCCCGGACACATAGAATGCCAGCGCGTCGGGGCCATGTTCATCGAGGATCGCGCGCAGGCGCTGCGCGGCCTGCGCGATGGCCTGGTCGATCCCCAGGCGTACCGGGTCGCGCTGGCGCTGGTCGCGCAGAAACGCCTGCTGCATGCGCCCCGACTCGCACAGCGGCTGGTGGCTGGTCAGCCCCTTGGTGCACAGCCGGCCGGCATTGCTCGGGTGCTGCTTGTCGCCGCTGACCTTGGTCACCTGGTTGCCGGTCACCGTCATGACGATGCCGCACCCGACCCCGCAATAGGGACAAACGCTGCGTACCGTGGTGCTGGCCATGCCCACCTCCTGAAAACCAAACAAAAAGGCGCCCTGCTGCGCTCGGCTTGAAAAACAAGCGGGGCAGCACGGCGCCTTTGTCGTGAACGGGGCAATCTGCGTTGACTGCCTGATACCGGAGCATTAGCAAGGTACGCGCCAGAATCATCCAGGCCACGGTTTCACGCGCTTGCATGATGTAACGCGGGACACAACGTGCACCGCCTTGGGCCCCCGCGCACCAAGGGATGGCATCTCGGGCAAAAATCAGGCTATGTTATATATACGTTTCATATACAAAGAGTATCGCCATGGGCATCGTCAAGATCGATGACGCACTGCATGAAGACCTGCGTATTGCCAGCGGCGCGCTGTCGCGTTCGATCAATGCGCAGGCCGAGTTCTGGATTCGCATCGGCATGCTGGCCGAACTCAATCCGCAAATGACCTATCATGACCTGCTGCGCCAGTTGCTGCGCCAGGAGCAGGCCAGCCTCAAGGAACTGATCGCATGAGCGAGGTGATCCTGAAGACCCCGCAGCAGCTGGCGTTGATGCGCCATGCCGGGCAGTTGCTGACCCAGGTATTTGCGCACCTGGACGACTTCATTCGCCCTGGGGTCAGCACCTTGCAGATCAATGACAAGGCCGATGCCTTCATTGTCGAGGTGCTCAAGGCGCGGCCGGCGAGCAAGGGTCAATATGGTTTTGCCTACTCGCTCAACACCTCGGTGGATCACGTGGTGTGTCACGGCGTGCCGAGTGCGCAGCACGTGCTGACGGCCGGTTCGATCATCAACGTCGACATAACGCTGGAGCATGGCGGCTACATTGCCGACTCATCGAAGATGTACGCCGTCGACACGATTGGCGAGGCGGCGCAGCGCCTGGTCGATACGACTTATGCGGCGTTATGGGAAGGCATCCGCCAGGTGCGCCCTGGCGCGACGCTGGGGGACGTGGGGCATGCCATCCAGCGGCATGCCGAGGCGGCGGGGTACAACGTGGTGCGTGAGTATTGCGGGCATGGTATTGGCCGGCAGATGCACGAGGCGCCCGAGGTGTTGCATTACGGGCACAAGGGGAGCGGGCTGGTGCTGCGGCCGGGGATGGTGTTTACCATTGAGCCGATGGTCAATCAGGGTGGGCGGGGGGTGCGTACGCTCAAGGATGGCTGGACGGTGATCACCCGGGATGGTGGGCTGTCGGCGCAGTGGGAGCATACGGTGGCGGTGACGGCGCAGGGGGTTGAGGTATTGACCTTGCGTGAGGAAGAGCGCGGCATGCTCCCCTAAGCGAAGCCCGTCGCGCTGTTGCTCTTGATCTGGCCGTTGCTCTTGATCTTGATCTACCGCCCCTTGCAGAGGCCGAGCGGAGGTGTTGCGCAGGG
>NZ_JAAHBU010000120.1 GCF_010671725.1 Pseudomonas brassicae
AGCTCCCACAGGTACAGCGCAGATCTCCAGATCACTGAAAACCTGTGGGAGCTGGCTTGCCAGCGAAGGGGCCCGCCAACTCAGTAAACGTCTCCCGCCTTGCCCACAGCAGGACTCTCACCTTTGAACGCCGCCGCCAACCCTTGCAACCCGCGCATCAGCACGGTGGTGTCCACCCCCACTGCCACAAACGCCGCGCCCAACGCGATATAGCGCCGCGCCAGGGCCTGATCGGCACTGAGGATCCCGGCCGCCTTGCCCGCACGCTGGATACGCAGGATCGCGTCCTCGATCGCCGCCTGTACCTCAGGGTGCCCCGGATTGCCCCGGTGGCCCATCGACGCACTCAAGTCCGCCGGCCCGATGAACACGCCATCCACGCCGTCGACCGCCGCAATCGCGTCCAGGTTGGCCAGGCCCTCGGCATTCTCGATCTGCACCAGCAGGCACATCTGCGCATCGGCCTGCTCCAGGTAGTCGGGGATGCTGTTCCAGCGCGAGGCCCGCGCCAGCGCGCTGCCCACCCCGCGCACACCCTGCGGCGGATAGTGCATGGCGCGCACCAGCTGGCGCGCCTGGTCCGCACTTTCCACCATCGGCACCAGCAATGTCTGCACGCCGATGTCGAGCACCTGCTTGATCAGCGCGGTATCGCCGAGCACCGGCCGCACGATCGCCTCGCTGGCATACGGCGCCACCGCCTGCAGCTGCGCGAGCATGCCGCGCAGGTCATTGGGCGCATGCTCGCCGTCGATCAGCAGCCAGTCGAAACCGGCGTTGGCCGCCAGCTCGGCACAGTAGGCATCGGCCAGGCCCAGCCACAGGCCGATCTGCGGTGTACCCCTGGCCAGGCGTTGCTTGAAGCGGTTCACAGGCATGTCCATGACAGTCTCCCCAGCTCAGACGAAACGGCAGGCGATGGAGCCCAGCATGTCGTAGTCGACATGGAAGGTATCGCCCGGGTTGGCCGCCACCGGGCGGGTGAACGAGCCGCCCAGGATCACCTGGCCGGCCTCCAGCGTGACGTCGTACGGCGCCAGCTTGTTGGCCAGCCACGCCACGCCCTTGGCCGGGTGGTTGAGCACCGCCGCCGAGACCCCCGACTCTTCGATCACGCCGTTGCGGTAGAGCACCGCGGGCACCTTGCGCAGGTCGATATCGGTAGGCCGCACGGCGCGCCCGCCCATGACCACGCCGGCGTTGGCGGCATTGTCGGAGATGGTGTCGAACACCTTGCGCGTGGTGCCGGTCTGCGGGTCGACCTGCTGGATGCGTGCATCGATGATTTCCAGCGCCGGGATCACCCATTCGGTGGCGTCGAGCACGTCGAACACGGTCACCTTGGGGCCCTTGAGCGGCTTGCCCAGGATGAACGCCAGCTCGACCTCCACGCGTGGCACGATAAAGCGCTCGAAGGGGATGTCGCTGCCTTCGTCGAAGAACATGTCGTCCAGCAGCGCACCGAAGTCCGGCTCGGTGATGTTCGACGACACCTGCATGGCGCGCGAGGTCAGGCCGATCTTGTGGCCGACCAGTTTGCGTCCGTCCTTGATCTTCTGGGCGACCCAGGCGCGCTGGATAGCATAGGCGTCCTCGATGCTGATACCGGGGTGGTCGAGGGAAAACTGGCGGACCTGCTCGCGGCTGCGTTCGGCGCGGTCGAGCTGGGCGGCGGCGTGGAGAATCTGGCTGTGGTCGAGCATGACGGGCTCTCTTACTGAGGGTTGACGATGGCGGCCCGGGTGCGCAGCACCAGCAGGCCGCCCAGGGTGATGAACAGCGCCAGTACGTACAGCGCAAGGCTGGCGCTCTGGGTGGTGTCGCGCATCCAGCCGATCAGGTAGGGCGCAAGAAACGAGGCGATGCTGCCGAACGAGCTGATCAGCGCGATGCCGGCCGCCTGGGTCGAGGTGGACAGGAACGCCGGTGGCAACTGCCAGAACATCGGCAAGGCCGCGCTGGCGCCCATGCCCGCAATCACCAGGCCGCTCAGGACCAGCAGCGGGTTGCCAGGCGCCAGGCCGGCCACCGCGATACCCAGCGCCGACATCAGCAGTGGCACGCACAGGTGCCAGCGGCGTTCGCGCTGGCGGTCCGACGAGCGCCCGCAGGCGATCATGAAAAGGCAGCCGGCCAGGTACGGGATGGCGCTGAGCAGGCCCACACGGCCATCGCTGCCGATGCCGGCACCATGGATCAGGGTGGGCATCCAGAACGCCAGGGTGTTGACCGCCAGCATCACCGCGAAGTACACCGCCACCAGCAGCCACACCTGCGGGTTGCGCAGGATGCCGCCGAAGGAGGTGATCGCTTTGCGTTGCTCTTCCTGGGCCAGTCGCTCGCGCAGTTGCCGCTTCTGTTCGGCGTCGAGCCAGTTCACGTGCTCGAAGCTGTCGGGCAGGCGCTTGAGTACCACCAGGCCCAGCAGCATCACCGGGGCACCCTCGATCAGGAACATCCACTGCCAGCCGCGCAGCCCGGCGGCGTCGTGGAACAGCTCCAGGATGCCGCCCGAGAGCGGCCCGCCGATCACCCCGGCCATCGGCACGGCAATCGCGAACAGCGCGGTGATCTGGCCACGGCGCCGGGCCGGGTACCAGCGGTTGAGGTAGACCAGGATGCCGGGAAAGAAGCCGGCCTCGGCCACGCCCAGCAGAAAGCGCAGCACATAGAAGCCCGAGGCGACTCCACCCACAGCATGCCGGTGGACAGCGCGCCCCACACGATCATCAGGGTGGCGATCCAGCGGCGTGGGCCGACCCGGTCCAGGGCCATGTTGCTGGGCACGCCGAACAGCGCGTAGGCGATGAAGAACAGCCCGGCACCGAAGCCGTACACCGTGTCGCTGAAGTGCAGGTCGCTGCTCATCTGCATCTTGGCAAAGCCGATGTTGATGCGGTCCAGGTGGGCAAACAGGTAGCACACCAGCAGCAGCGGCATCAGCCGCCAGGTGATGGTGCTGTGGGTGCGTCGTGGCGGGCAAGGCTTGCCTGTGCGGCGGTGTTGGCTGTGCTCATGATCTTGTTCTTTTTTGTCAGAGTGCCGTTGCGGGGGAGCAGGCGGGCGGTCGTTCAGCCCGCCTGCTGGTTGTTGAGGAACGCGTGCACGTTGTTCTGCTTGAAATTCAGTTGCGGGTGCAGCTCCAGCATTTCGAACGACAGGGCCAGCAGGCGCTGGCTTTGCAGCTCGGCAAAATGCGCGGTGATCACCTCGAACAGGGCTTGGGCCACCTGTTGGCGGGTCGCCAGGTCACGCCCGTGGCCGACCTTGAGGGTCATGTGCACGAAGGCGTAGTCGTGCGCACCGTCGGCCATGCGCCAGGTGTCCAGGCGCACCGCGCGGCTGCGGATGCCGCCCAGCGGGAACACGCCGGTGGCGCCCAGGCAGTGGTGGACTTTTTCGAACAGCCCGGGCAGGTCGGCCTGGGTGTCGAGGTTGTCGGTGTATTCGGCGATGAAGTGCGGCATGCGAGGCTCCTTCGGGGGCGGGCAGGGGCTGCCCGCCAGGGTGGTCAGACCGGGAAGATGGCGTTGATCTGGCCGGTGCCCGAGCTGCCGAACGGCTCGGTCAGTACTTCGACCGGCTTGTCGTAGGCGGCGCCGCCGAGCAGGCCCAGCAGCATTGCGGTGTCGTGCATGCCGCCTTCGCCGTAGCAGTGCGCGGCGTAGTCGGGCAGCATTGCGCAGAACTCCTTGAAGCGGCCCTGCTTCCACAGCTCCACCACGCGCATGTCCATCTGTTTGTCGAACTCGCGGGTCCAGTTGTGGATGTTGGCTTCGGCGTTACGATCGTCCGAGAAACGGTGCGACAGCGAGCCGGACGCCAGCACCAGCACCTTGCGGTCGCTTTGCTCGATGGCGCGGCGCACGGCGGCGCCGAACGCAAAGCTGTCTTCCAGGCGATGCCAGGCGCACCAGGCGGCAATCGAAACCACCTTGAGCTTGTCGGCGTCGGGTACGTCCATGTGCATGTAGCGCATCGGGACCAGGGTGCCGTACTCCAGCTCCAGGCTGGGGATGTTGTGGGCCAGGGTGCGCACGTCGGCGGCGTTGGCTTGCTGCGCAATCAGCTCGCCCAGGGCCGGGTAGCCGGGGTACTCGAAGTCCATGTTCTTGATGAAGTGCGGCAGTTCGTTGCTGGTGTAGGTGCCCTTGAAATGCTCGCCGCAGTTGATGTGGTAGCCGCTGTTGACCAGCCAGTGCACATCGAACACCACCGCAGTGTCGGCGCGAGTGCGCGGGCACGGCGACCGATTTCCTTGTGGCCGGCGATGGCGGCCTCGCGGCAACCTTGGTGCTTGCCCGGCAATTCGGACAGGTACATCGAGGGGACGTGGCAGACTTTGGCTGCGAGGACGACTTCGCCCATGGGGGTTACTCCTGGATCTGTTGTTCTTGTATTCCGTCAGTGATGACGCCTTCGCTGGCAAGCCAGCTCCCACAAGGAACTGTGTGCACCGTCCCTGTGGGAGCTGGCTTGCCAGCGAAGCAGGCGCCGCTAATCAGGCGTCAGAGGCCCCAGCGCGCAATGGGGTGGCTACCCATCGAAACGCACACGTTCTTTATCTCGGCAAACACCTCGAAGCTGTACTGGCCGCCTTCGCGCCCGGTCCCCGAACCCTTGACCCCGCCGAACGGCTGGCGCAGGTCGCGCACGTTCTGGCTGTTGATGAACACCATGCCGGCTTCGATGCCGTAGGCCAGGCGGTGCGCCTTGCCGATGTCCTGCGTCCAGATGTACGAGGCCAGGCCGTATTCGGTGTCGTTGGCCAGTTGCAGCGCCTCGGCCTCGTCCTGGAACGGGATCAGGCACACCACCGGGCCGAAGATCTCTTCCTGGGCAATGCGCATGCGGTTGTTCACGTCGGCGAACACGGTGGGCTGGATGAACTGCCCGCGTGCCAGGTGCGCGGGCAGGTTGGCCGGGCGCTCCAGGCCACCCGCCAGCAGGGTGGCGCCTTCCTCGATGCCGATCTTGATGTAGCCGGTGACCTTGTCGTAGTGGGCCTGGGTGATCATCGAGCCGACCTGGGTCCTGGGGTCCTGCGGGTCGCCCACGATCAGGCGCTTGGCCCGCGCGGCGAACTCGGCCACGAACTGCGGATACACACTCTCCTGGATGAAGATGCGGCTGCCGGCGGTGCAGCGTTCGCCGTTGAGCGAGAAAATCGTGAACAGCGCCGCATCCAGCGCACGCTCGAGGTCGGCGTCCTCGAAGATCAGCACTGGCGACTTGCCGCCCAGTTCCATGGAGTACTTCTTCAGGCCTGCGGTCTGCATGATCTGCTTGCCGGTGGCGGTGCCGCCGGTGAACGAGATGGCCCGCACATCCGGGTGGCGCACCAGCGCGTCACCGGCCGTGGCGCCATAGCCCTGGATCACGTTGAGCACGCCGTTGGGAATACCGGCTTCCACGGCCAGGCGCCCCAGTTCGTTGGCGGTCAACGGCGACAGTTCGCTCATCTTCAACACCGCCGTGTTACCCAGCGCCAGGCACGGCGCAGTCTTCCAGGTGGCAGTCATGAATGGCACGTTCCACGGCGACACCAGCCCGCACACGCCCACCGGCTGGTACAGCGTGTAGTTGAGCATCTGGTCGTCGACCGGATAGGTGTGGCCGTCCATGCGCGTGCACACTTCGGCGAAGAAATCGAAGTTGTGCGAGGCCCGCGGGATCAGCACATTGCGGGTCTGGTGAATCGGCAGGCCGGTGTCGAGGGTTTCCAGTTCTGCCAGGCGCGGTACGTTCTCTTCGATCAGGGCGCCGAGCCTGCGCATCAGCCGTGCGCGTTCCTTGGCCGGGGTCGCGGCCCATCGGGGAAAGGCGTCCTTGGCGGCCGCGACGGCCTGGGCCACTTCCTCGGCGCCGCCGCTGGCGACTTCGCCAATGGCTTCACCGGTGGCCGGGTTGTAGTTGACGAATACGTCTTGGCTTTCGACCTCACGGCCGTTGATCCAGTGCTTGATCATTGTGCTGCTGCCTCTTGCAGGTGCTGCGCGAAGAATTCGGCTTCGCTGACAATACGGTTGACCAGACGGCCCACGCCCTCGACTTCCACCACCACTTCATCGCCCGGCACCACGTCGGCCAGCCCTTCGGGGGTGCCGGTGGCGATCATGTCGCCCGGTTGCAGGGTCATGAAGCTGGACAGGTATTCGATCAGGTAGGGGATGTCGAAGATCATGTCTCGGGTGCTGCCTTGCTGCTTGAGCTCGCCGTTGATCCAGGTGCGCAGGGCCAGGTTGGAGGCATCCGGCACATCGGCCACGTCGACGATCCACGGGCCCACCGGCGTGGTGGCGTCACGGTTTTTCACCCGCAGGTTGGGGCGGTAGTAGTTTTCCAGGTAATCGCGGATCGCGTAGTCGTTGCACAGTGTGTAGCCGGCCAGGTAATCCAGCGCGTGCTCGCGCTTGACGTTGCGCGCCGGCTTGCCGATCACCGCCACCAGTTCGCACTCGTAGTGCATGTAGGCGACATTGTCGGGACGCCAGCTGACCTGGTTGTGGCCGGTGTAGGTGCCCGGCGACTTGACGAACGCCAGTGGCTCGGTCGGCGGGGCAAAGGCCAACTCGGCGGCGTGGTCGGCGTAGTTCAGGCCCAGCGCGAACATGCTGCCGGTGGCCGGCGCCAGCCACTGCACGTCCTGCTCGGCGAGCAGGCGCCCATCGGCCAGGCGCACGGCATTCTCGGCCTCGACGGTGACGGCGTGGACCTGGCCCTGGTAACGGATACGAGCGTGTTTCATCAGCGGCGCTCCTGTTCGGCCACGATCGGATTGGACAGCCGGCCGATGCCTGCGATCTCGACGTCTACCTGGTCGCCCGGCAGTACATCCACGCGGCCTTCAGGGGTGCCGGTGATCAGCACATCGCCGGCATGCAGGGTCATGAACTCGCTGATCTCGGCAATCAGTTGGGGAATGCTGCGCACCAGGTTGGCGGTGCTGTTGTGCTGGCGCAGTTCGCCGTTGACCCACAGCTTGATTTCCAACTGATGCGGGTCGGCGACCTGGGCCACAGGCACCAGCTCCGGGCCGATGGCGCAGAAACCGTCGCGGCACTTGGCCTTGACCGCCGGGCGGTAGTAGCTGTCTTCGGGCAGGCTGAACTCATTGACGACGGTGTAGCCGGCCACATGCTCCAGAGCCTGGGCCACGCTGACGCGGCTGGCGTGCTTGCCGATCACCACGCCCAGCGCCGGGCCAGGTTGCAGGTGCTCGACGCCAGTGGGGTACACCACCGCTGCGCCATGGCGGTTGCGGGTGTTGGGGGTCTTGATGAACAGCACCGGTTTGACCGGAGGCTTTTTATAGGGCGCCTGTTCGAATTCGGCGAGACGCTGGTTCAGCAACCCCTGGTAGTTCAGCGCAACGCCGAACAGGGTGCCGGTGGCAACGTCGTGCAGGGCACGGCTCATGCTCTTCTCCTGGCAAAGCAAGGCGCTGGGCACCCTGCGGGTCTGTTTGTTAATGTGTTAACGTTATAATTAAGATGTTAACTAAAGGCAAGCGGCACGTTTTAAGCGGTAAGCTGCGAGCAGAACAAAAACACAGCAGGGAACCCCGCCATGAGCGATCGCACGCCGATCCCCAACATCAATATCGGGCAGGTCTACGACCAGCGGTACAGCGACGCCGAGGTGCATTGCGACAAGCTGGGCAACCTGGCCGGCTTTTTCGGGCGCAACATGCCGGTGCATCGCCACGACCGGTTTTTCCAGGTGCACTACGTCAAGAGCGGCAGCGTGCGGGTGTACCTGGACGACCAGCAGTACGTGGAGTCGGGGCCGATGTTTTTCCTCACGCCGCCGACCATCGCGCATTCGTTCGTGACCGAGCCGGATGCCGATGGCCATGTGCTCACGGTACGCCAGCAATTGGTCTGGCAACTGCTCGAAGCCGACCCCACGCTGGCACCGGGGCCGCACGTGGCGCCGGCGTGCGTGGCGCTGGGTGGGCTGGAGGGGCAGTTCGCCGGCGTGGCGCGGCGCCTGGAGTGGTTGTTCGACGCTCTGCACGGCGAACTCAATGCTGCGCAGTCGGGCCGCGGCGCCGCCCTGGACAGCCTGACCCGGCTGATCATGCTCGGCCTGTTGCGCCTGTGCGCGCACTCGTTGCCGGCACGCCAGACCCGTCACGAAGACCTGCAGGTGTTTCACCGTTTCAATGAACTGATCGAGGCGCATTACCTGGAGCACTGGCCGCTGTCGCGCTATGCCCAGGGCGTCGGCGTGACCGAGGCGCGGCTCAACGACGTATGCCGGCGCATCGCCGACCTGCCGTCCAAGCGGCTGATCCTCGAACGCCTGATGCAGGAGGCCAAGCGCCTGCTGCTGTTTACCGGCAGCTCGGCCAACGAGATCTGCTACAGCCTGGGCTTCAAGGACCGGCGTACTTCAGCCGGTTCTTTCTGCGCTATGCACAGGTGACGCCGGGGGAGTACCGCCAACGGCAGGCGGGCTTGCGCTGACATGGCATTTTTCCGTTGATTGTTGTTGTGTGAGGCAAACGCTCTGCGCCATGATGGCGGCAGAGGCACAACGGAAAAATGCCTTTTACGCGGGTGCGCTTGTACTTTTCACAGGGCTCAGGCGCTGGCGTTCAGCCACAGGTTCTCGAACCGCCAGGTACTGAACAGCGTCTGCTCCGGCGCCGCGCCGCCCACATGGCGCGAGAACGCATCGAGCAGGTTGGCATAGCCCCAGATCAGCAGGCCGCCCTTGTCGTACTGGATCTGCTGGGCTTGGTGGACCAGTGCGCTGCGCTGGGCCAGGTCCGGTTGAGCCATGGCCTGCATGAACAGCTGGGTGAATTGCGGATCGTCGAAGTGGGTCTTGTTGGCCACCGCGAACGGGGCGTCAGTGTGCATCGCGCTGGCCAGAAACGGCGCACCGATGCTGGCGCCGGTGCTCAGCAACCATTGGTCCTGCTGCGGGCCGTTGAAGGTGGCGCTGTCGACCAGGCGCACGTTCAGGGTCACGCCGATGCGCCTGGCCTGTTCGGCCAGTACCAGCGCCGAGGCCAGTGCCGGGCCGTTGCCGAGGAACTGGCGGCGGCTGAAATCGCTCGGGTTCATGGGTTTACGCTCCTGCCGCGCGCAGCACCGGCGCTAGCGCGTCGAGTGCGCGCAACGGCTGCCGCTCGCCGCGAAAGTGCGGCAGGATGTGCTCGCCCAGGCGGTAGGCTTCTTCCAGGTGCGGGTAGCCGGCGAGGAAGAACAGCTCGATGCCCAGCGCGTTGTACTCGCGGATGCGCGCCACCACGTTGGCGTAGCTGCCCACCAGCGCCAGGCCGGGCGGGATGCCGATGTAGCTGAACCCCGACCACACGTTGGGGTAGATGAAGAAGTCGTCGAAGGCACGTACGTCTTCATCGGCACGGTAATCCTCTTCGTAGCTCAGTTTGCGCGCCGTGCGCAGGCCGGCATGGGCGGCGGCAGCCTTGGCCGCGCCCTTGGCCACGCCTTCGTCGAAGAAGCGCTTGGCCTCGGCCAGCGCCTGCGCCTCGGTTGCGCGGGTGATCACGTCGATCGACAGGCCGAAGCGGATGTCACGGCGGCCGTAGTGGAGGGCGCGCTGGCGGATATCGGCGATCAGCGCGGCAATCTCGTCGGGGTGCTCGGCGCGCATCAGGTAGAAGTCGGCATGCTTGGCGGCAAACTCGCGTGCGGCGATCGAGGAGCCAGCAGTGCAGATCAGCGGCAGCTCGGCCTTTTTCTGTGGCCCGCGCAGGCCGCCGCCTTCGGCCTTGTAGAAGCGCCCGTCATAATGGAAATTTTCCGAGTGCCAGTAGCCCTTGACCACGTCGAGGAACTCGGTGGCGCGTGCATAGCGCTCGTCGTGCTCGGCAAAGTCGCCCACTTGGCGTTGCACCGCATCCGAACCGCCATTGATGATGTTCCACACCAGCCGGTTGCCGCTGGCACGCTGGTAGGTGGCGGCCTGCTGCACCGCGACCCAGGGCGTGTAGTGATACGGTTGGAACGCGGTGACAAAGCGCAGCGTGCGGGTTTCGCGGGCCAGCAGCGAGCACACCGTCCAGGGCTCTTCGCCAGACGGTGCGTTGACCATCAGCGCGCCGCCAAAGCCGTTGATCTCGGCGGCGCGGGCGATCTGGCCGAGGTAGTCGATGTAGCTGAAGTGATCACCCACCGCAAAGGCCGAGACGGCCCCGGTGCTGTCGCCGCCGGCGTGCCAATCGCCGCGATTGCGCGGGTCACCGGGGAGGAACTGGGTTTCCCCGTGCAGCGGCAGGCGGGTAAAGAATTCGATGCTCATGGGCAGGCTCCTGGCTTATTGCACGCTGGGGTTGCAGATCGGGGTGACAGGCTGGTCGTTGAACACCTTGCGTGCGAAGGGCAGCGAGTCCTTGAGCGAGGCATTCACCGTTTCGCTGTGGCCCAGGCCTTTGTACAGGTGGCCCTCGACCACCGAACCGGTGGCGCAGGCGTCCTGCATCAGGGCCACCTGGGTCGAGGCGGCGGGGGTCTTGTCTTCGGCACCGGTGCCGATGAAGATCGGCTGGGCCAGCTTCAAGGTGGGGTAGGACACCTGGGCCAGCCATGGCTTGAGCTTGTCGCCGCTGTTGGCCTTGCGCGTATTGGCCGGGGTCAGGCCGGTGCCGATCACGTCGGCGGTGAGCGCTGCCAGGCAACTGGTACGGGCCTGTTCGAACAGCGGCAGTGCCTTGTCGGTGTAGAAGTCACGCGGGTCGATGCTCGGGTCGTACTGCTGTGCGGCCAGCAAGGTGTAGAAGCCGTAGGCGAGGGAGGCGTCGACTTTGTTCGGGTCCTGTTCGCCGACGTTTTTCGAGCCGACGGTGTAGATCACTCCGGTGCCAACGCTGCCCTTCAGGCCCAGGTATTGCACGTCGCGGGTGCGTTTGCCGAAACCCTGGTCGAGAGCGAGCTGTTCGGCCATGAAAAGGGCGCCTTCACCGGGGCCACCAACAGCAAGGCCGGCTGGTTCGAGGCGGCCAACGGCGGCACTCTGTTCCTCGACGAGATTGGCGACCTGCCGCTGAACATGCAGGTCAAGCTGCTGCGCGTGCTGCAAGAACGCGAAGTGGTGCGCCTGGGCTCGCGTACGCCGATCCCGATCAATGTGCGGCTGGTGGCGGCGACCAATGTCAACCTGGCCGATGCGGTGGTGGCAGGGCACTTTCGCGAAGACCTGTTCTACCGCCTGCACGTGGCGACCATCCGCCTGCCGCCGCTGCGCGAGCGACCGGGCGACATCCTGCCGCTGGCCGAGTTCTTCCTCGAAGAGCATTGCCAGCGCCTGGGCTACAGCCGCGCCAGCCTGAGCCTGGACAGCGAGCGCAAGCTGCTGCAGCACAGTTGGCCGGGCAACATCCGCGAGCTGGAAAACGCCATTCACCATGCCTTGCTGGTGTGCCGCCAGCAGGTGGTGCAACCGGCGACCTGCACTTGGTGGACATGCGCTCGGTGGCGATCCGGCAGCAGGAGCAGGCGCAGCCGGTGCGCATGCAGGTCGCCACGGCGCCCAGCCTGGAGGCGGCATTGACGGCGCTGTTCGAGCAGAATGTCGAAGACTTGTACGAGCACATCGAAGAGACGGTGTTTCGTACGGCGTACCGCTACTGCCATGGCAACCAGTTGCAGACCGGGCGTTTGCTTAACATCAGCCGCAACATCGTGCGGGCGCGGCTGGAGAAGATTGGCGAGCTCAAGCGCAGCGAGAGCGTGGGTCTGTAAGGGCCTCTTCGCTGGCAGGCCAGCTCCCACAAGGAGCGTGTGCATTGCGAGATCAGTGAAACACAGCGGTGAGCAACTGATCCGCATTAATACCCCAAACCTGAATCTGTAACTCAATACACCTCAACGCCATAGTAACGGCCTCCCTGATGAGGCCCGACCATGTATCACTACGACGACTATGACCGTGCACTGGTATTCGAACGCGTGGCACAGTTCCGCGACCAGGTGCTGCGTTTCGGTACCGGCGAACTGAGCGAAGAAGAATTCCTGCCGCTGCGCCTGCAAAACGGCCTGTACATGCAAAAGCATGCCTACATGCTGCGTGTCGCCATCCCCTACGGCACCCTCGGTGCCGGCCAGCTACGTACCCTGGCCAGCATTGCGCGTGACTACGACCGTGGCTACGGCCACTTCACCACGCGCCAGAACATCCAGTTCAACTGGATCGACCTGAACCAGGTGCCGGATATCCTGCAGCGCCTGGCCGAGGTCGACATGCACGCGATCCAGACGTCTGGCAACTGTGTGCGCAACATCACCACCGAAGCCTTCGCCGGGGTGGCCGCCGACGAGATCATCGACCCACGCCCGCTGGCCGAGATCCTGCGCCAGTGGTCGACCATCAACCCCGAGTTCCTGTTCCTGCCACGCAAGTTCAAGATCGCCATCTGCTCGGCACGCCAGGACCGCGCCGCAATCATGATGCACGACATCGGCCTTTACCTTTACCGCGACGGCCGCGGCCAGATGTGCCTGCGCGTCATCGTCGGCGGGGGGCTGGGGCGCACGCCGATCCTCGGCCTGCAGATCCGCGAAGGCCTGCCCTGGCAACACCTGCTGTCGTACGTGGAGGCCATCCTGCGGGTGTACAACCGCCACGGCCGCCGCGACAACAAGTACAAGGCGCGCATCAAGATCCTGGTCAAGGCGTTGGGCATCGAGGCCTTCGCCCGTGAAGTCGAGCAGGAATGGCAGCACATCAAGGACGGCCCGGCGCAGTTGACCGAGAGCGAGTTCGAGCGCGTGGCCCAGGGTTTCGTGCCACCGGCCTATGCGACGCAAGCCGATGGCGATCTCGATTACGGTACCCACCTGGCCATGGACCGCGCCTTCGCCCGCTGGGTATCGCGCAACGTGCACCCGCACAAGGTTCCCGGCTACGCCAGCGTGGTGCTGTCGACCAAGCCAGGCCTGGCCGCGCCGCCAGGCGACCTGAGCGCTGCACAGATGGACAGCGTGGCCGACTGGTCGGAGCAGTTCGGCTTTGGCGAGATCCGCATCGCCCACGAACAGAACCTGATCCTGCCAGACGTGCGCAAAAGCGATCTGCACGCCCTCTGGCGGCTGGCCTGCGAGCATGGCCTGGGCACCGCCAACGTGGGTTTGCTCACCGATATCATCGCCTGCCCGGGCGGCGACTTCTGCGCCCTGGCCAACGCCAAGTCGATCCCCATCGCCCAGGCCATCCAGAGCCGTTTCGACGACCTCGACTACCTGCACGACCTGGGCGACCTGAGCCTGAACATCTCCGGCTGCATCAACGCCTGCGGTCACCACCACATCGGCAATATCGGCATCCTGGGCGTCGACAAGAATGGCAGCGAGTGGTACCAGGTCACCCTGGGCGGCGCGCAGGGCAAGGCCAGCACGCTGGGCAAGGTGATCGGGCCATCGTTCAGCGCTGCCCAAATCCCGCAGGTGATCGAGCAGATCGTCGCCACCTACTGCGCCTACCGCGAGCTCGACGAGCCCTTTGTCGACACCGTGGCCCGCGTGGGCCTTGAGCCGTTCAAGGAGCGCGTCTACGCCAAGCCCACGGAGGTGGCCACATGCGCAATGTGATCGGTGTGCATGAGGGGCAGGCACAGTTGCTCGAGAACGACCCGTGGCAGCTGGTGCGCGAGCCTGCGCAGGTGCTGCCTGCGGGCGCGTTGATCCTGCCGTTGCCGCGCTGGCTGGCGCAGCCCAATGCCTTCAACGGCCTGTGGCTGGGCGCGGACGACGATGTCGAGTCGCTGCAGTTGTGGCTGGGGGTACTGCCGCTGATCGCCATCGATTTCCCGAGCTTTCGCGACGGGCGTGGCTACAGCCAGGCCTATCTGCTGCGCACGCGCCTGGGCTGGCAGGGCGAGCTGCGCGCGGTGGGCGATGTGCTGCGCGATCAGCTCAGCCACATGCGCCAGTGCGGTTTCGACAGCTTTGCGGTGCGTGAAGACAAGTCGGCGGTGGATGCACTCAAGGGCCTGCAAGGCATGAGCGTGCTCTACGGGCGCTCGGTGATCGAGCCCAGGCCGCTGTTTCGGCGTCGTTGAGGGCCGACAGAGCTGTTGCGCCGGGGAGGGAACGGGCTAACATGCAGCTTCGCCCGTTCCACAGGATGTTGCAGCATGCTTTTCAGTACCCGTACAGCGCGGCCGGCCGATGCTGAAGCGCTCAGCGACATCGCCGCCGAAACCTTCGCCCTGGCCAGCCCCGCCGACGCTTCGCCCAAGGCGTTGAATGCGTATATCCGCAACAACCTGCAACCGGAGCATTTCTGCCTGCAACTGATGAGCCGCGCAAAAAAGCTGCGCGTGCTTGAGCACGACGGCGTGGTGGTCGGCTATACCCTGGTCGACACCGCCGCACAGGCGCTGGGCATCGAGGCGGCCGACCGCCTGCCAGAGCTGAGCCGTTGCTATGTGCTGGCCGAACACCACGGCAAGGGCGCGGCGCAGCGCTTGCTCGACGACACCCTGGCGCAGTTCGATGGCGCCATCCGCCTGACCGTCAACGAACAGAACGCGCGGGCGATCCGCTTCTACCAACGCAACGGTTTTCGCCAGGTCGGCGAGACCGTTTTTGTCTGTGGGTCGGAACGTCACCGCGACTGGGTGATGGTGCGGGCCTGCGCCACCGCCGACGCTGCGCACGGCTGATCGCTGCGCCTATCCGATCAGCCGCAAAAGACCTGCAGGCCACTCTGAGTGCCCACAACAAGATCACCGGCCTGTCACTGCAGGCGCCAGCCTTGTTGGTCAAGCGGCCTCAGGTGGTCTGGCGCCACTTCACCTCGGTAATCCCATACCGCTCGGCCAGTGGCTTGCTGATCTTCTTCACCTTCTCGCGTCCATACCGCCCGATCCGGCCCACGCCTGCATCGCAGCTGGCCCAGTGCCAGGCTTCGGCGTTGTCCATCAGCTCGGCACGAATCACGAAGGATTTGTGCTCGCCGTGCAGCTCATAGTCGATAACGAAGAGTTTTGCGTTATTCATGGTTCCGAGAAGATCCTTTCAACGTGGTTACCAGTGCCGCCTCTAGTTAAGTACCCTCAAGCCACGTAAAAATTCAGTCGGATTGTTCAAACTCAATGATTGCTGCTGACCGTGAGGTGGCGCGCGTCCTTGGCGAACACCACGTGCTCGAGCCGATGGGCCATGCCACAGGCCAGCGAGTCATAGGCCGGCACGACTTTTTCTTCGGTCGACAGGCAATGAATGATGTCCAGCTTGCGTTCGGCGTGGGCGGTTTCCAGTTCGAAAATCCGCGCGTAACGTTCCAGGTCATTGTCCAGGCTGGACAGGTACTCGCGCAGGCGCGAATGGTCCACCGCACTCTGGCTGAAGTGCCAGGTCATGGGGTGGATCAAAAAGCGCGAATGTGGCACCGCGATGCGCTCGCTTGCCGCCAGGTACATCACGATGCCCATGGACTCGATATTGCCGGCATTCACCGCGGTGATCGCCACGGGCAGCGATTTAAGAAAGCTGTAGATCGAAAAGCCCAGGTGCGTACTGCCGCCGATGGTTGAAAGATTGAGCAACAGCGACCCCGCACCTTCCCCGATTGCCTGCAGGCAACTGTCGCGAAAGCGCTCGGTGGAGCACTGATCGATCGGGCAGTGAAAATGGATCACATGCTGGCTCATCAGCGTTCCTCACGTCCGGCGCACGCAGGGTGCGCGGCCTCTGCTGGGTCAGCTACGGCCACCGCCACTGGGCTTGTCAGCCTTGTCGCGCATGGTGTCCGGTTTTTTGCCGCCTTGGCTGGTTTGCCCGCCAGCGCCACCTCCCGAGGCGTGGCCACCTTTTTTGCCTGCCTCAGAGGCTTTGTTTTTGTCGTTGGCGAAATTTCCAGGATTCGAACTATCTTTATTAGTCATGATTCTCTTCCTTTGGCAGTTGGAGGTGCGAAGCCGTTCTGGCCTCACATAGGGTGGGAAAGGGATGCAAGGGTAAAGTTTGAAAAATGTTCGGCGACAAGAGACGAACGGTTGGCCACAGCGATAATTGGACCACTCGTACCGGCTCCCGGAACTTTGTTCTGCGCTGATCATTCCCTTGCATATCGAACACCAACCTGTTGCCACAGGAAGGCCAGCCATGAGCGCGTTTACCATCTCCAACCCGACGACGATCGAAAATCCGTTGACGGCCACTGCCAATCTGCACCACCGCTACCAGGCGCTATTGCGCGGCGAAAGCTTTGGCAGTGCTGCCTGGCTGGCCGAGCAGTTGCGGCAGGCCCAGACGCTGGAGCACGACCTGCCCGACGATGTTGCACAGCTCCCCGACTGGTGCGCACGTCGTGCCGCAGCAGTGGCACACGCGTACGCCGATTACCTGGCGGGGCGCCAAGCCGGCGAGGGGCGGCGCTACTTCAACAGCCGTGCGCACGCGCTGCATTTTCTGCATCAGGTGACGCCCACCAAGTGCGTGGATGGGGCCTGGTTGCACGGTATGCTGCAGCACTGGCCCGACCCGCGCTATCACGGGCTGATCCGCACCTACCTGGAAGAGCTCGGTGATGGCGTGCCGGCCTGCAACCACGTGCTGGTCTATCGTCGCCTGCTGGCCCAAGCGGGTTGCCACGACAGCGTGCCACTGGCCGACGAACGCTACCTGCAGGGTTGCCTACAACTGGCACTGGGGCTGAACACTGACGTATTCCTGCCCGAGGTCATCGGCTACAACCTGGGCTACGAACAGTTACCCCTGCACCTGCTGGTGTGTGCCTTTGAACTCGACGAACTGGGCCTGGACGCGCAGTACTTTCGCCTGCACGTGACGATCGACAATGCCAGCAGCGGCCACGCCTGCAAGGCGGTGCAGGCGTTGCAGCAATTGATGCCGGCCCATGACGGACAATTCTATCAGCGGGTGGCGGCGGGTTACCGACTCAACGACCTGGGGCAGGGCTCGGCGGCGATCATCGCCGCATTCGACCTGTACACCGAAGTGGTCGCAATGCTGGAACGCAAGCGCGCATTTGGCCAACACCTGCACTCGGACTACTGCCGCTTCGAAGGGCGCACGGTCAACCAATGGCTTGCCGAGCCGGGCAGTATTCCCGGGTTTTTGACCGCGCTGCAAGACAAAGGCTGGATTCTGCGCGGCCAAGACCCGCTGCACAGCCGTTTCTGGTCGTTGCTCGAAGGGCCGACGGCAGCCATGTTCGGTGTGTTCAGCGTGTACGAAAAACACCTGCTGCACGACTGGATCGCCGGCGATTGGCGGCCTGCCGCGCAGCAGCCGCGTGTGCGTTCGCACGCTGAGCCGGTCGCCGCGATGCGCGATGCCGAATGCGAGGCACTTGAGGCCGAGTTGCGCCAACTGGCGGCCGAGAGTCGGGTGCCACGGCTGATCGAGCAGCTGGCCGGCAACCGTCACGCCTTGCCGTCCGGCTTGCTGGCGACCCGCCTGTACCGCCAGCTCACCGGTCTGAACTGAAGGAGGCCAGCCATGCTACTGAATCCTTGCCAGCGTGATGCCGATCAGGCGCTGTTGCAACTGGGCCGCCGCCTGCAAGCCGACGGGTACCGTTTTACCTGTGTCACACCGCTGACCCAGCAGCGCAACAATGAACGTCCAGGCGCCGAGCGTGCACGCACGCTGCGTGACATCTTCGGCTGGAACCGAGCGTTTACCGCCAGCCTGTTGTCTGCCGACGAGCTGGCGCAAATGCGCCTGGCGCAGATCCTCGATGAAGAGGGCGACTGCTGGCGCAGCCGCGTGCGCTGGTCGAGCCTGGAGGACCTGCTGCTGGTGCATTCGGGCTACCCCACCACCCAGGCCGATTCGGTGTTCTTCGGCCCGGACAGCTACCGCTTCGCGCATTTTATCGCCAGCCACCTGCAAGGGCGTTTCAGCGAGATCAGGCATGCGGTAGACATTGGCTGCGGTAGCGGCGTGGGCGCGATCCTGATCGGTCGGGCGCGCCGCCATGCCCAGGTCATGGCCGTGGACATCAATCCCTATGCCTTGCGCCTGACCGCGATCAACACGGCCCTGGCCGAGCTGGCCAATGTCTCGGTGGAGCACAGCGATGTGCTGCAGGGTATCACCGGTAGCTTCGACCTGATCGTCGCCAACCCGCCCTATATGCTCGATGCCAGTGCACGGGCCTATCGGCATGGCGGTGGTGCACTGGGGGCCGGGCTGTCGCTGCGCATGGTCAACGAGTCGCTGGCACGCCTGGCCCAGGGTGGGACCCTGCTGCTGTACACCGGCGTGGCGATGGTCGATGGGCACGACCCATTCCTCGCGGCCATCCGCACCCAGCTGCAAGACCCGCAGTGGTCCTGGCACTACCACGAACTGGACCCGGATGTGTTCGGCGAGCAATTGCTGGAGCCCGGCTATCAGGCGGTCGAACGGATTGCGGCGGTGGGGCTGACAGTGACGCGCAATGGTTGAACGGGCAACCATTGCAGGCGTCAATCGCCCATCCGCGCAGGCATCAGAGTTTTCAATTTGAACGGCGGGCCGCACAGGCTCTTACTTAGCGTTACACCTCATCCAACGAGGGCTGCATCATGCCAATGAACGGAGTGTGTGATCTTGAACTGAGGCAAATGATCGAAGGGGCATTCCTGCCCTGGCGCTGTGAAGTGTCGTGTACGGACGGGTTGGCATTGACCATCCGTCTGCTGGCGGACGCGGACTATGACGAGATGACCGTCACCGGCGTTCGGCTGAGTGCGTTGCCCAACGCCCGCGCCATTGCTGACCTGGTCGGGCAGGTCCGCGAAGAGCGCCTCACGCTCGGGCTTGCGCACGCTCAGCGGTCGCGCGCCTGAATGGCCCAGTGCCCGGTTCAGCCCAGGCTGGCCAGCCAGCGGCTCGGGTACAGCCCGGCTGCCCCGGCAATGAACTACGGCGTGGCGGTGCAGGCGGCAAACCCGATGCACTGGTTCAGGCTGGGGCGTGCCTCGAAGGTGCGCGACATCCAGCGAATGAACACCCCCATCAGCACCGTCCCGGCCATGATCGCCAGAAACAGCAGGATGCACAGCTGCAAGGCACTGTTGGCGCTGAGCCGCACATTCTCGTGCTCGGCCAGGCTCCAGGCGGCCGACGTGGTACCGATGAACAGGCACACCGTGGGGACCAGCACCAACAGCATCCAAGGCAAGGGTGCAGTAAAGCGCTGCATCGAGGAGGCAGGCATGGCCAGCAGAGCGACCTGGAAAGGTGCGATCAGCTTCGGAAGGTCACCGGCAAGGAGATCGACAAGGCGCACATCGTCAAGGGCGTACAGGTCGAGAAGGGGCGCTATGTGGTGATCAGCGAGCAAGGTCTACGCATTGCTGCGCCAGACGCTGGAAAGCACCGGCAAGGTGGCGCTGGCCAAGGTGGTGCTGCACACCCAGCAGCACCTGGCGTTGCTGCGCCCGCCGGAGGATGCGCTGGTGATGATCACCTTGCGCTGGCCCGAGCAGGTGCGTGGCCTGAAGGGGCTGGAGCTGGACAAGCGTGTGAGCGCTGCCACGGTCGACAAGCAGGAACTGCAGATGGCCAAGCGGCTGGTCGAGG
>NZ_JAAHBU010000121.1 GCF_010671725.1 Pseudomonas brassicae
CTGGCGCGCGCCGCCGGCCAAGGTCATCGGCGCAGTCGAGGAAATGGGCATCCAGGTTACCCACGTGTACGGCCTGACCGAGGTGTATGGCCCGGTGACGGTGTGCGCCTGGCACGCGGCGTGGGACGCCCAGCCCCTGCATGAGCGGGCGCGGATCAAGTCCCGCCAGGGCGTGCGCTACCCGACCCTGGAAGGGCTGATGGTGGCCGACCCGCAGACCCTCGAACCGGTGGCGCGCGATGGCAACACCCTGGGCGAAATCTTCATGCGCGGCAACACGGTGATGAAGGGTTACCTGAAAAACCCCGAGGCCACCGCCGAGGCGTTTCGCGGTGGCTGGTTCCACACCGGCGACCTGGCGGTGTGGCATGCCGACGGCTATGTAGAGATCAAGGATCGACTCAAGGACATCATCATTTCCGGTGGAGAGAACATCTCGACCATTGAGGTCGAAGACACCCTCTACCGCCACCCGGCAGTGCTGGAAGCCGCAGTGGTTGCGCGACCGGATGAGAAATGGGGCGAGACACCCTGTGCCTACATCACCCTCAAGACAGGCATGGAGCACACCCGCGAGGCCGAGATCATCGCGTTTTGCCGCGAACACCTGGCCGGGTTCAAGCTGCCCAGGACCGTGGTGTTCAGCGAACTGCCCAAGACCTCGACCGGCAAGATCCAGAAGTACCTGCTGCGCGACTGGGCCAAGGCGCTCTGATCCCTTTTCTTTTGATGCGAGAACCGTCATGCCTGAGTTCAACGCCCCGCTGCGCGATATGCGCTTTGTCCTTCACGAAGTGTTCCAGGGACCTGCCCTGTGGGCACGCCTGCCAGCCTTGGCGGCCAGTGTCGATGCCGAGACCGCCGATGCCATCCTGGAAGAAGCGGCGAAGATCACTGGCCAGTTGATCGCACCGCTCAACCGCAGTGGTGACGAGCAAGGCGTGGCGTTCGCCCACGGCCAGGTGAGCACGCCGCAAGGTTTCATCCAGGCCTGGAACACGTACCGCGACGGCGGCTGGGTCGGTCTGGCGGGCAACCCCGCGTACGGCGGGCTGGGCATGCCCAAGATGCTCGCGGTGCAGTTCGAAGAGATGCTGTACGCCGCCAACTGCAGCTTCAGCCTGTACTCGGCACTGAGCGCCGGCTGCTGCCTGGCGATTGACGCGCATGCCAGCCAAACGCTCAAGGCGCTCTACCTGCCAGCGCTGTACAGCGGCCAGTGGGCCGGCACCATGTGCCTGACCGAACCACATGCGGGCACCGACCTGGGCATCATTCGCAGCAAGGCCGAGCCCCAGGCCGACGGCAGCTATCGCCTCAGCGGCACCAAGATTTTCATTACCGGCGGCGAGCAGGACCTGACCGAGAACATCGTCCACCTGGTGCTGGCCAAGCTCCCCGACGCGCCAGCCGGCCCCAAGGGCATCTCGCTGTTCCTGGTGCCCAAACGCCTGGTCAATGATGATGGCAGCCTGGGCGCCAGCAACGCTGTCAGCTGTGGCTCGATCGAGCACAAGATGGGGATCAAGGCATCGGCACCTGCGTGATGAACTTCGATGGCGCCATCGGCCACTTGGTGGGCGAGCCCAATCGCGGGCTGGCGGCGATGTTCACCATGATGAACTACGAGCGGCTGTCGATCGGGCTGCAGGGCATTGGCTGCGCAGAGGCGTCCTACCAGAACGCCGCACGCTATGCCCGTGACCGTGTACAAAGCCGTGCAGCTACCGGCCCCCAGGCCAATGACAGGGTGGCCGACCCGATCATCGTGCACGCCGACGTAC
Organism: Pseudomonas brassicae; assembly: GCF_010671725.1. Taxonomy (GTDB): domain Bacteria; phylum Pseudomonadota; class Gammaproteobacteria; order Pseudomonadales; family Pseudomonadaceae; genus Aquipseudomonas; species Aquipseudomonas brassicae. The sequence continues at coordinate 1,785 of NZ_JAAHBU010000121.1, forward strand.
GGCGCATGTTGTTGAGCATGCGCGCGCTGACCGAAGGCGGCCGGGCCTTCGCTACCTATGTGGGCCAGCAGTTGGATATCGCCAAGTATGCCGAGCAGCCTGACGAACGCGAGACGGCGCAGCGCCTGGTGGCCCTGCTGACACCAGTGGCCAAGGCGTTTTTCACCGACACCGGGCTGGAAAGCTGTGTACTCGGCCAGCAAGTGTTCGGCGGCCATGGCTACATACGCGAATGGGGCCAGGAACAACTGGTGCGCGACGTGCGTATCGCGCAGATCTATGAGGGCACCAACGGCATTCAGGCGCTGGACCTGCTGGGGCGCAAGGTGGTGGCCGACGGCGCGCAATCGTTGCGCATCTTCGCCCACGAGGTCCGCAGCTTCTGCCAAACCCGACCGCCCTTCGGCCAGCCGTTGCTGGACGCCCTGGCCCAGCTTGAAGGTACCAGCCAGTGGCTGCAGCAACAGGCCGCAGGCGATGCCAATGCGATAGGTGCGGCCTCGGTGGAGTACCTGCACCTGTTCGGCTACGTGGCCTACGCCTACATGTGGTCGCGCATGGCCGCGACGCGCAGGCCAGGCAGGCGCAGGAGCCAGCGTTCTATCACGCAAAGCTGGCCACTGCGCAGTTCTACTTCGACCGCCTGCTGCCCCGTGTGCTGTCGTTGCAGGCCAGCATTCGCGCCGGCAGCGCGTCGCTTTATACACTGGCCGCCGAGCAGTTCTGATTCGCCAATACACTCAAACGGGTGCCTTTCCACATAAAACCGCGCATTTGCGCGGTTTTCCCTACAAATATTTCGTACAACTGATAGTCATTCACTATGTTCTCGGTTCTCGCCGGCCACCTGGCAAGGGTAGAATGGCCAAAACCGGGAGTGTCAATGAATCCAACCAGTCTCAGCGCAGCCGAACTCGATGCCATCACCGATGCCGCCGCGCAGTGGTGCATGCGGCTGCATGCTGAGGATTGCAGCGCACAGGAGCGAGCGGCGTGTGCACAGTGGCGTGCCGCTCACCCACTGCATGAGCAAGAGTTCCAGGCCATGCAGGAGATCTGGCAAACCGCCGATCACCTGCCGCGCCATCAGCCCGCCCAATTGCTGACACTGCCGGTCAAACCGCGCCCGCGCAGCTATCGCCACTACGCCTCGGCCGCTGCCATCGCGCTGTTGGCCCTGCCGCTGGGTGCGTGGATCGGCTGGGAACAAGGCTGGGTGCCCAACAGCTATCAACGCCTCGAAAGCACCGATGCGATCACACGCGTCGTGCTGCCCGACGGCAGCGAAGTCGAGCTGAACCTCAACACCACCTTGCGGTATGCCAACTACAAGGACGAACGCCGGGTGACCCTGGTCAGCGGCGAAGCGTTCTTCAAGGTCCACCACGACGTGGTGCACCCCTTCGTGGTACGTGCCGGGCACGGCCAGACCAAGGTCACCGGCACCCAGTTCAACGTCTGGAAGTATCAGCAACAGGTGAAGGTCACGCTGGTCGAAGGCTCCGTGCTGGTCAGTACCGACAGCAGCGACCCGGACAGCGGCTATCGCCTCGGCCCTGGCATGCAGGCCAGCTACACCAATGGCGATTACGAGCCGCGCCTCAGCCAGACCTACGCCCATGACACCAGCCTGACCTGGCGCAGCGGCAAGCTGATCCTCGACAACCTGCCCCTTGCACAGGCGCTGCCACTGATCAATCGCTACCTGGAAAAACCGTTGCTGCTGGCCGACGCCAGCACGGGGCATATCCGCATCAGCGGCATCTACAACACCACCGAGGTCAAGCGCCTGGTGAGCAACCTGCCCAAGGTGCTGCCGGTGTACCTGACCCGCAACAAGGACGGCGACACGGTGCTCAACCGTATTTCCCCGCCCCCGAGAAAAGGCTGAGCCTTGCGCTCAGCCCTCCCCCCTTACAGCACCATCGCCGCAACCCAGCCAAAGGCCAGCAACGGCAGGTTGTAATGCAGGAATGTCGGTACCACCGTATCCCAGATGTGATGGTGCTGGCCGTCGACGTTCAGGCCCGACGTCGGCCCCAGCGTGGAATCCGAGGCGGGCGAGCCCGCATCCCCCAGCGCACCCGCAGTCCCCACGATGCATACCGTGGCCAGCGGGTCGAAGCCCAACTGCACGCACAGCGGTACGAAGATCGCCGCCAGGATCGGTACCGTGGAAAACGACGAGCCGATGCCCATGGTGACGAGCAACCCTACCAGCAACATCAGCAACGCACCGATACCTTTGCTGTGGTTGATCCAGAGCGCCGACGCTTCGACGAGGGTCTTCACTTCGCCAGTGGCCTTCATCACTTCGGCAAAGCCTGAGGCGGCAATCATGATGAAGCCGATCATGGCCATCATCTTCATGCCTTCGGTGAACAGGTCATCGGTCTCTTTCCAGCGCACGATGCCCGACAGCGAGAAAATCAGGAAGCCGGCCATGGCGCCGATGATCATCGAGTCCAACCACAACTGGATGATGAACGCTGCGCCAATCGCGCAACCCGCCACCATCAGGGTCAACGGGTTGTAGCGGATGGCAACCTGTTCGACCTGTTCGATTTTCGCCAAGTCGTACACGCGCTTCTTGCGGTAGCTGACGAATACCGCCAGCAACAGCCCGAACAGCATGCCCGCCGCCGGGATTGCCATGGCCTGGGTGACATTCACTCCGCTGATGTCCACCCCGCTGCGGCTGACGTTGGCCAGCAGGATCTGGTTGAGAAAGATGTTGCCGAAGCCTACCGGCAGGAACATGTAGGGGGTGATCAGGCCGAAGGTCATGACGCAGGCCACCAGGCGCCGGTCGATCTGCAGGCGGGTCAGCACATACAGCAGCGGCGGCACCAGCAGCGGGATGAAGGCAATATGGATCGGCAGGATGTTCTGCGACGAGATCGCCACCACCAGCAGCAGGCTGATCAGCAACCACTTGACCTTGCCGCTGTCGGCGTTGCGCTGGCCATGGAACATTGCCAGCGCTCGATCGGCCAGGGCGTGGGCCAGGCCCGACTTGGCGATGGCCACGGCGAACGCCCCAAGCAATGCGTAGGACAAAGCCACCGTGGCACCGCCACCCAGCCCGCCATTGAACGCCTTGAGCGTGCCTTCGATACCCAGACCGCCCACCAGCCCACCGGCCAGGGCGCCGATGATCAGGGCAATCACCACGTGCACGCGGGACAGGCTCAGTATCAGCATGATGCCGACCGCGGCAATTACTGCATTCATTTCTGTGACCTCTAGAAACCAGACAAAAAGCTTGCGCGTCGGCGACAGACTGCCTTGGCAGTGGCCGAACGGTAGGTATTTTTATGGAGGGCGCACACTCTGCAGCAGCACCCGGCGCTTGTCAAAGTGCAGGGCAAGCCGGACCGAAGCGGGTCGCATAGGTATCTGAAAACGACGCATTTCAATTGAACGTTTGAATAAAGAAAACCTGATTGCCGCCGTTACAGCCGATAGCCTCACTTTTTTTGCATCAAAGGACTTCGCCAATGTCGTTCAGACAGCTTTCCATTCAATGGAAAATCACCTTGCTGGCCGGGCTCTGCCTGGCCAGCATCGTCACTCTGCTGGTGGGCCTCTCGCTGTACCGTATGGAGCACAACTCGGCGCTGGTCAAAGCCAGCAGCATGCAGATGCTGACCGAGGCCGCACAGTCGCGCATCGAGTCCCAGGGCGAAGTCCAGGCCTTGAGCATCCGTCGTCAGTTCATGGATGCCTACCAATACGGCGCCGGATTCTCGCGCCAGGTGCTGTTCCTGCGTGAACAGGCGGAAAAACGCTTCCTGGATGCGTTCGACCTGCGCGAGGACATGACGCGCCAGGTGCGTGCTGCCTTGCAGGCCAACCCGGACCTGCTGGGCCTGTCACTGGTGTTCGAACCCAATGCGCTCGACAGCAAGGATACGCTGTTCGCCAACCAGACCGAACTGGGCAGCAACGAGAGCGGACGCTTCGCCTTGTACTGGTCGCAGCCCACCCCAGGCCAATTGACCTCCATGGCCCTGCCCGAAAAGGACATGAACGACACCAGCGTCGGCCCAAGCGGCGAGCCGGCCAACACCTGGTCGGTGTGCCCGCGCACCACGCGCAAGACCTGCGTGATCGAACCCTACTTCTATGAGATCAATGGCCACAAGGTGCTGATGACCAGCATCGTGTTCCCGTTGATGGCCGCCGACAAGGTGATCGCCACCCTGTCGGTCGACATCAACCTGAACAGCCTGCAGGCCCTGAGCCAGCAGGCGAGCCGTAACCTGTACAACGGCCAGACACGCGTCGCATCCTCAGCCCGGTCGGTTTGCTGGCCGGTTACAGCCCGGACGCCGGCAAGCTGGCGCAGCGCTTCGAGCAGGTCGACAGTGCCAACGGCGCCGAGCTGATCCGCTTGCTGAGCGACAGCACGCCGCTGCACAGCCTGCACCACGAAGGGCGCATGAAAGTGCTCGCTTCGTTCGCGCCGATCCCCGGCGGTAAACCATGGGGCGTACTGCTGGATGTACCGGAAAGTGCGCTGATTGGCCCGGCCGAAGCGCTCAAGAACGAACTCGACCAACGCAACAACAGCGGTACGCTGATCGAGTTGGGCCTCGGCCTGCTGGCCGCGGTGATCGGCCTGCTGCTGATCTGGGTGATGGCGCGCAGTGTGACCCGCCCGATCCTCGGCGTGGCGAGCATGCTCAAGGATATTGCCAGTGGCGAAGGTGACCTGACCCGGCGCCTGAACTATGACAAGCGCGACGAACTGGGCGAGCTGGCCGGCTGGTTCAACCGGTTTTTGGACAAGCTGCAGCCGACCATTGCCGAGGTCAAGCGCTCGGTACAAGCTGCGCGCGATACCGCCGACCAGTCATCGGCCATTGCTGCGCAAACCAGTGCCGGCATGGAGCAGCAGTACCGTCAGGTCGATCAGGTCGCGACCGCCTCGCATGAGATGAGTGCGACTGCCCAGGACGTTGCGCGCAGCGCAGCGCAAGCCGCCCAGGCCGCTCGCGATGCCGACCAGGCGACCCGCCAGGGCCTGGCGGTGATCGACCGCACCACCAGCAGCATCGATACCCTGGCCGCCGACATGAGCACGGCCATGGTTCAGGTCGAAGGGCTGGCCGACAACAGCGAGCAGATCGGCTCGGTACTGGAAGTGATCCGTTCGATCGCCGAGCAGACCAACCTGCTGGCCCTGAACGCCGCCATCGAAGCGGCTCGCGCAGGTGAAGCGGGTCGCGGCTTTGCGGTGGTGGCCGATGAGGTGCGCAACCTCGCCCGCCGAACCCAGGAGTCGGTGGAAGAAACCCGCCAGGTGATCGAGCAGTTGCAGGCGGGCACCCGCGAAGTGGTGGGCGCCATGCACAGCAGCCATCGTCAGGCCCAGGGCAGCGTCGAGCAGGTCGGCCAGGCTGTGACTGCGCTGCGCCAGATTGGCGATGCGGTCACCGTGATCAGCGATATGAACCTGCAGATCGCCAGCGCCGCCGAGCAACAGAGCGCGGTCGCCGAAGAGATCAACAGCAATGTAGCGACCATTCGCGATGTGACCGAATCACTGTCGGGGCAAGCCAATGAGTCGGCACGGGTCAGCCAGTCGCTGAACAGCCTGGCCAATCAGCAGCAAGGGCTGATGGACCAGTTCAGGGTCTGAGGACCTTATCGGGCTGCCTTGCGGGGCAGCTCGATACTCACCCGCAACCCGCCCAAGGGACTCTCCAGCAACGCCAGTTGACCTCCCCATGCCTCGATGATGTCGCGCACGATACCCAGCCCCAGGCCATGGCCGTCGACCTGTTCGTCAAGCCGGGCGCCGCGCTCCAGCACGCCTGCCCTGGACGCGTGCGGAATACCCGGGCCATCGTCGTCCACATGCAGTCGGTAGGCGTGCGGCAATTGTTCGATGCTCAGGCACACTTCGCTGTCGGCCCATTTGCAGGCATTGTCCAGCAGGTTGCCAAGCAGCTCGAGCAGGTCTTCGCGGTCCCAGGGCAGTGACAGCCGCACAGGTATCTGATGGTGAATGTTCAAGTGCTGCCCGTGGATCATGGCCAGTGTCGAGAGCAGCCCCGGCAGCTCGACGGCGCAATCGAAATGCGCACCTGGCAAGGCGTCCCCCGCCAGCCGGGCGCGATTGAGTTCGCGACTCAAACGCTGCTTGATCTGCTCGAGCTGCTCGCGCAGTTGCTCACGCACCTGCGGCAGGTCCTTCAGGCGCTCGCTAGACGCCAGGCTGATCAGCACGGCCAACGGGGTCTTCAAGGCATGCCCCAGATTGCCCAGGGCGTTGCGTGAGCGCCGCAGGCTGTCTTCGGTATGCGCGAGCAGGTGGTTGATCTGTGCGACAAGGGGTTCAAGCTCGGTGGGTACCTGGCTGTCGAGTTGAGAGCGCTTGCCCTGCTGCAACTGTGCAATCTGTTCGCGGGTACGTTCCAGCGGGCGCAGAGAGCGGGTGACCGTGATGCGTTGCAGGATCAGCACCAGCAGCAATGCCACCAAGCCCAGGCCCAGCCCTATCTGCTGCATGCGCCGGAACCCATCACGTACGGGGGTATAGTCCTGCGCGACGCTGATGGAGATTGCCTGGCCCAGGCGCCGGTAGTCGGCACGCAGCACCAGCAGTTGCTGGCCTGCCGGCCCCAGCTCAAGCCCGGCATGCAGCCCCGGCGCCTGTGGGCGCGGCATGTCCATGTCCCAGAGCGAACGGGAACGCCAACTGCCACCGTCGAAATCGACACGGAAGTAATAACCGGAAAATGGCCGCTGGTACGCCGAGGAAATACGCCGTTCATCCAGTTCCAGGCCGCTGTGGCCACGTACCAGGGCAACCAGCAGGTTTTCGCTTTCCTTGCGCAGCCCGGTTTCCAGGTAACGCTGAAGCCCCACCTCGAACAGCCACAGGCTGATCTGCGCCAAGGCCAGGCCAACCACGACCAGTACCCCTACCAGCCCCAGGCTCAAACGCGCCTGGATAGACCTCATTCGACCACTGCGCCAAAGCGATAGCCTTGGCCACGGTGGGTTTCGATGACGCTGCGGCCCAGCTTGCGACGCAGGTGATTGACGTGCACTTCAAGCACGTTCGAATCGCGCTCGGTTTCACCGTTGTAGAGATGCTCGGCCAGGTGACTTTTAGACAGGATCTGCTGCGGATGCAGCATGAAGTAGCGAAGCAGACGAAACTCGGCGGCAGTCAGTTGTACGTCCTGGCCGTCGCGGCTCACGCACTGGCGCCCCTCATCCAGATGCAGGCCGGCGGCCTGCAAGGTCGGCTGGTTGGCCAGACCACGGGCGCGCCGCAACAGCGACTGGATGCGCAACTGCAGTTCTTCAGGGTGGAAGGGCTTGCTCAAGTAGTCATCGGCACCGGCCTTGAGGCCTTCGATGCGCTCGCCCAGGAGCCACGCGCGGTCAGAATCAGCACAGGCGTCGCCAGCCCGCCCGCACGCCACTGGGCCAGCACTTCGAGCCCCGGCAAGCCCGGCAGGCCAAGGTCCAGGATGATCAGGTCGTAGGGCTCGCTGCTGCCTTGATACACGGCATCGCGGCCGTCAGCCAGCCAGTCGATGGCATAGCCTTGGCGCTGCAGGCTCTGGGTAAGTTCATCGGCCAGCGGGACGTTGTCCTCGACCAGTAACAAGCGCATCAGTCATCTTCCTCATCTTTGATCAGCACACCGGTCCTGGCGTCGAACTTGATTTCACGCACGACGCCCTCCGGCGTGACCAGCTCGACTTCGTATTCGTAGCGCTTGTGCTTTTCCTCAAGCTCGGCCTCCAGCAACCGCGCCCCGGGGTAACGCCCCAGGGCAGACTCCAGCAGTTGCTCCAGCGGCAGGATGATGCCTTTTTGCCGCAACTCCAAGGCTTCATCCTGGTCAAGGTCGCGAGCCAGCGCCAGCGAACAGACCGCCAGCGATACGAGGAACAGGCAATGCGCTGCTCGCTTGCGCTCGATCATCAGGTGTCCTGCGCATCCTTGAGGACTTCACCAGTCTTGGCGTCCAGGTCGACATCCCACTCCACGTTCTGGGCATCACGCAGCTCGACCTTATAGATATAGCGACCGTATTCGTCTTCAAGCTCGCTGTCCTTGACCGTGGCACCCGGGTGCTTGGCAAGCGCAGTCGCCTTGAGCTCCTCCAGGGACTTGATGGTCTTGCTCTGAACCAGCTTCACGATCTCGTCGGGTTGAACATCTTTGGCCAGTGCAACGTTGGCGCTCAGTGCAAGGGCGGCGGCGGTGAACAGGGCAGTCAATGTTTTCATCATGTCTCTCCGTTTAGGATCAATCTTGCTTACGGGTTCAGATTATCGAACCGAACTTAACTGAAGCTGAAAACAACTGGCGACATGATAGCGCAGGCCGGCATCGCATCTGCGCAGGGTTCTCTATAATCGTTGATCCATGACAACGAGGCCCTTATGAGTGCAGTCCATATCAAGTATCCGGCGCTCACGCTGAAGGCCGGCACGCGGGCACTCGCCCATGTACGCGAACGTGGTTTGCACGCCGCCGATGTGGGTGTACTGCCCGGCGCTGCAGGGGGCCCCAAGGCGCTGGGTATACAAGGCATCGATCTGGCGCTGTTCGGCCAGTGGCTGCGCGACGCCCCTCGTGAACGTTCGCTGATCGGTGCATCAATCGGCTCCTGGCGCTTCGCCAGCGCCTGCCTGCCTGACCCGGCAGAGGCCCTGGTGCGCCTGGGGCACCTCTACACCGAACAGGACTTTGCCAAGGGCGTTACACAGGCCCAGGTCAGCCAGAGCTGTCAGCGCATGCTTGATGAGCTGTTGGAGGGGCAGGATGCGCGCATCCTCGAAAGCCCACACTATCGGCTCAATATCATGCTGGTCAAAAGCCACGGGCTGCTCCAGCATGATCATCGAGTGCGCCTGGGCATGGGTTTGTCGTCGGTGATTGCCGACAACCTCGTCAGCCGCGCGCGTCTGGCCAAACACTTCGAGCGGGTGATTCTGCATGACGCTCGTAGCGCGCCACCGCTGCACCCACTCACGGACTTCCCCTCCCGTTGCCTGCCGTTGGCACCAAACAACCTGAGACATGCCCTGCTCGCTTCCGGCTCCATTCCGATGGTGATGGAGGGCGTGCGCGACATCCCTGGCGTGGGTACGGGGACTTACCGCGATGGCGGCTTGCTGGATTACCACCTGGACCTGCCCTACAGCGGCGAGGACATCGTGCTGTACCCACACTTCACCGACAAGGTGGTGCCAGGCTGGTTCGACAAGGCGCTGCCGTGGCGACGCAGCAACCTGGAGTATCTCAGGAACGTGTTGCTGGTAGCGCCGTCGCCGCAGTACCTGGCGCGCCTGCCTTACGGCAAGCTGCCCGATCGTAGCGACTTCAAGCGCTTTATGGGGGATGCCGGCAGCCGGCAACGCTATTGGCGCAGCGCCATGAGCGAGAGCCGGCGGTTGGGCGACGCGTTTCTGGAACTGGTGGAAAGCGGCACGCTGCACGACCATCTGCAACCACTGCGCTAGCCATGCTGGTAAACTGCGAGCCAGCATTGGTTTTCAGAGTTATAGACACCGTGGAAATTTTCAAAGAGTTCACCTTCGAATCGGCGCACCGCTTGCCGAATGTTGCTCCCGGGCATAAATGCGGGCGCCTGCACGGTCACTCGTTCAAGGTGGCCTTGCACCTGACCGGCCCGCTGGATCCACACACCGGCTGGATCCGCGACTTCTCCGAGATCAAGGCAATCTTCAAGCCGCTTTACGAGCAGCTCGATCACAACTACCTCAATGATATTCCTGGCCTGGAAAACCCGACCAGCGAGGTGATTGCCAAGTGGATCTGGGATCAGGTCAAGCCGCTGCTGCCAGAACTGAGCAAGGTGCGTATTCACGAGACCTGCACCAGTGGCTGCGAGTATTACGGCGATTGACTGAAGCTGCAACGGCCGACCATGAAAACCACCCCATGCGGGTGTTTTTTTCGCGGGTTGACAAGCACAGCTGGCCAAGGGGCTAAAAAACAAAACCCCTACCTGCAGA
>NZ_JAAHBU010000122.1 GCF_010671725.1 Pseudomonas brassicae
CACCAGTACCCCACGGGCGTGACGCTGTCGCTGCAGCGCCGCCTGGAACTGATCGCCTGGGCCCGCGAGCGCAACGGCTGGATCATCGAGGACGACTACGACAGCCAGTTCCACTACGACGGCCTGCCCACTGCCTGCGTGCAGGGCCTGGACAACGCACAGCGCACGATCTACCTGGGCACCTTCAGCAAGTCGCTGTACCCCGGCCTGCGCATGGGCTTCATGGTGCTGCCGCCCGCGCTGGTCGCGCCGATGAGCCATGCACGCAGCATGCTTGACGGGCACACGCCACAGCTGGCCCAACTGACCCTGGCGCGGTTCATCGAAGACGGTCACTTTGCCGCGCATATCCGCGCCATGCGCACGCTCTACGCGGTACGCCGCGAGGCCATGGCCGAGGCCTTGCACCAGCACCTGGGCGGCATCGTCACAGCACAGCTGCCCCCGGGGGGCTTGCAGATGCTCTGTCGCCTGGCACCCGGCTGGTCGGAACTGGAGACCCTGCGCCAGGCTGCCCGCGTGGGTATCCAGTTGCCCGGGCTCAGCCGCCTGTACGCCAACCCGCCTGCCGAGGGCGGCTGGTTGCTGGGGTTTTCGGCATTGACCCCGCACGAGATCAAAAGCGCCGTGGTGCGCCTGGCCCAGGCCCTCTCGCCTGATGCGCGCAACGGTCTGGCGCAGACGGCGCAGGTGGACTGATCGGAGCGCCTGAGCAGGCCTAAGCTCGCAACCTGAGCCCACCTGCAAGGAATCGCCCGTGAATCCAAGCCCTGCCCGTCTGCACCTGCGCGACCTCGTCTCACCCACCGTTGCCGCGCTGATCAGCGTCATCGTCAATTACGGCGGCACCTTCGTGCTGGTCTTCCAGGCCGCGCAACTGGCGCAATTGAGCGCCGCGCAAACCGCCTCCTGGGTCTGGTCGGTGAGCATCGGCGTCGGCGTGACCGGGGCCTGGCTGAGCTATCGCTACCGTGCGCCGATCATCACCGCCTGGTCGACCCCGGGGGTGGCGTTCCTGGCCACCGTCATGCCGTTTACCCCGTACGGTGAGGTGATCGGTGCCTACATGGTGTGCGCGCTAGGCTTCATCGTGCTGGGGCTGTCGGGGGTGTTCGAGCGCCTGGTCAGGCTGATCCCGGCGGGGATCGCGGCGGGCCTGCTGGCCGGCATTCTGTTGCAGTTCGGCGTGAACGCCTTCGGCGGCGCCAGCGCCGACCCTGTGCTGGTGATCGTGCTGCTGCTCACCTATGCCGTGCTGCGTCGGTTCACCTCGCGCTTTGCGGTGGTCGGCGTGCTGCTGGTGGGGCTGGCGCTGTTGTTGGCCCAACAGCGCCTGGACCTGCAGGGGCTGCACCTGAGCGTGGCCGCACCGGTGTTCGAAATGCCGCGCTTCAGCCTTGGCGCCCTGCTCGGGGTAGCCCTGCCGCTGTTCATCATCACCCTTACCGGGCAGTACATGCCCGGCATGCTGGTACTGCGCAACGACGGCTTCAGCACCAGCGCCAACCCGATCATCGGCATCACCGGGCTGGGCTCGTTGCTGATGGCGCCGTTTGGCGCGCATGCGTTCAACGTCGCGGCGATCACGGCCGCCATCTGCACCGGCAAGGATGCCCACCCCGACCCGTCCAGGCGCTACATCGCCGGCATTGCCTGCGGCGTGTTCTACGTCACCGTGGGTGTGTTCGGGGTCACCCTGGCCAGCCTGTTCACGATCCTGCCGCGCAGCTTCGTCACCACCCTGGCGGGGCTGGCCCTGCTGGGGGCGATTGGCGGCAGCCTGGCCAACGCCATGGCCGATGCGCGCACCCGCGAAACTGCACTGATCACCTTTCTGGCCACCGCCGCCAACGTCACCCTGCTGGGTATTGGCGGCGCATTCTGGGGGCTGCTGGCCGGCCTGCTGGTGCATGCGCTGATGCACGCCGGGCGGCCGCTCAGCCCTGCCGAGGTACGACGGGATTGCTCCACTGGCGCAGATGCCGGTGCAAAACCTTGACCATTACTGCACGGCACTGAACCGAGCGATCCCCCCTGCAACCTGATACTTGTAGCAGTAGACCGAAAACACGCCGTTCTGCCTAATAAGGTTGGCACCAACGCCGTCCTAGATAGCAAACGGGAGAAACACCATGCCAAAGGAAATTTACCTCGATTTTGTAGCAGCCGACGGTTGTAGCGACACTCAGGTAAGGGTTAAAGGTCGAGGCGAACCCAACCGTGAACTTCTTGTCTGTTTCACCGATGGCACTCAAATGGCGCGATGCAAAACGAATGCGACTGGCTGGTTTGACGTGTTGTGCGCACCAGGCCACGTGCATGGTTTCTTTGTCGCACGACACTTTGAAACTAATGGCACGATGGGCGACAACAAGGGCTGGTCAAATGCCATGATGAATCCGTTCTCTCCTAACTTCAGATGATTCTGCGTGCAAGACGCTGCGGGCGGCTTGATGTGCGCCGCCCCTCAGCCCAGCCGTGGCGAGTGCGCCAGCAGGCCCTGGGTATACGCGGCCTGCGGCCGATCCAGCACATCCGACGCCGCCCCCCTGCTCGACAATCCGCCCTTCCTCGACCACCAGCACGCGGTCGGCGATCGCACGCACCACCCCCAGGTCGTGGGTCACGAACAGCAGCGTCATGCCGTCGCCCTGCAGTTGCTTGAGCAATGCCAGGATCGCCGCCTGCACCGACACGTCCAGCGCCGAGGTGACCTCGTCGCAGATCAGTACCGTGGGCTCGCACACCAGCGCGCGGGCAATCGCCACGCGCTGGCGCTCGCCGCCCGAGAGGTGATGCGGGTACTTGCGCGCGGTATCTGGCCCCAGCGCCACGCGTGCCAGGGCGGCGTCGATGCGCGCACGGCAGGCCGCGCCCTTGAGGCCAAAGAAGTGTTCGAGCGGTGCCTGCAGGCACTGCGCAACGGTCTGGCGCGGGTTGAGTGCGCGGTACGGGTTCTGGAAGATGTACTGGATACGCTGGCGTGAGGCGGCCGGACGCTGCCGCGCCAGCAGGCTCAGCGGTTGCCCGTCGAACTGCAGCGAGGCTTGCGCGGTGTCACCCAGGCCGGCCAGGGTGCGCGCCAGGCTGGTCTTGCCCGAACCCGACTCCCCACCACCGCCAGGCACTCGCCCTTGTACAGGTCCAGCGACAGTTCGAAGAGCACCTGGCGGTCGTAGCTGAGGTTGAGCTCGCGCAGGCTCAGCAACGGTGTGTCGTTGCTCGCCAGCAGTGTTGCCGGCGTGGCCATGGCCGTCAGTTGCGGGTGCAGACACGCAACCTGCTGTGTGCTGTGCAGTGCCTTGAGTAGCGGTTCGTGCTGAGTGCACGCGGCGCTGCGGCGGGGGCAACGCGGGGAAAAGGCGCAGCCCTGCGGGCGTTGACCGGGCGCCGGGGCGTGGCCGGCAATCGCCTGCAACGGGCGCTGGCGCGCCACATCCGGGATCGCTGCCAGCAGGCCCAGTGTGTAGGGTGGCCGGGCCGGCGAACAGGCGTTCACCGCGGCGCCACCTCGACGATGCGCACCCGCGTACATCACCATCACGCGGTCGACCAGGTCCTTGATCACCGCCAGGTCGTGAGACACGTACACCGCCGCCACGCCCTGCTCCTTGCACAGCCTGCGCAGGGTTTGCAGGATATGCGCCTGGGTGCCGACGTCGAGCGCGGTAGTCGGTTCGTCGAGCACGATCAACTGCGGGCGCAACACGAAGGCCAGCGCCAGCATCACCCGCTGCTGCTGGCCGCCCGAGAGCTGGTGGGGGAAGCGCTTGAGAAACGCGCTGTCGCCCGGCAGGCCGACATCGGCCAAGGTCTGGCGCAGGCGCTCGGCCTGCGCTGCGCGAGACAGCTGGGGCTCATGGGCAAGCAGGGTTTCGCGCAGCAGGTTGCCGATGCGCAGGGCGGGGTTGAGGGCCATCGCCGGGTCCTGGGCGACGTAGCCGATCAGGCCGCCACGGGCGCGGCGCAGGGCGTCGCCCTGCAGGTCAAGCAGTGCCACCGGGCCAATGTCGATGCGCCCGCCGGCAATCTGCGCACCACGCCGGGCATGGGCCAGCAGCGCGGTGGCGAGGGTGGTCTTGCCCGAGCCCGACTCGCCCACCAGGCCGAGGATTTCGCCGGGGGCCAGGCTGAAGTGGATGTGGTCGATGATGTCGGCGCCGCTGGCGAGTTCGACCCGCAGCTGCTCGACCCGCAGGCCGGCCCCTTCGCTGGCAAGCCAGCGAAGCTTTTGAAGCAGGCTGCTGCTGGAGCAGCAGGCATTCCACACCCCCCTGATGAATAACGCGCAACGCCTGTCCTGAAATCAGTAAATATTCATATAAATCAACACATTGAAAACATGGCACAAACCCTGCTCTAGCTCTCCTATCTGCAACGCTCGGGGAGCCACACACCATGCATCAGCATCATCCCATCGCCAGGGGCATCGGCCTCGGCCTGCTGCTGGCAGGCACCACCGCCCACGCCGACGACACCACGCCGGCACTCAAGACCGTCACGGTCACCGCACAACACCGCGAAGAATCCCTTCAGCAAGTGCCAGTGGCCGTCAGCGCCGTACAAGGCACCAGCATCACCGCCGATGGCGTACGCGCCATGGGCGATATCACCACGTTCATCCCCAATGCCGCGGCCAAGAACCCGGACGGCGACGGCCGCCCACGCTGGTATATCCGCGGCCTGGGCACTGGCGACACCGGCGCCGCCACCGTGTACCCGGTAGGCATCTATGCCGACGATGTCTACCTCAATGCGCCCGTCGCCGGCGGCGGCACGCTGGTGGACGAGCGCCTGGCCGGCCGGGTGTCGCTGTACTCCGAAGAACGCGACGGCTTCACCCACAACCTGACCAACGACCAGACCTACAGCGACGTCAACAAGAAGGCGGTGCGCGTGCAGTTCCTGGCCAAGCTCAACCCCGACCTCGCAGCGCTGTGGAAGCTCCACGGCCGCCAGTTCAAGGGCGACGGCAGCAGCGGCTCGCTGCCCCTGGGCACCTACTACAACGTCGGCTACTAGCGCCCCGAAGGCCGACGCATCGAGCTGAACGTGGATGAAAACGCCAAGCTCGACCACGACGGCACCTCGCTGACCCTGAACGGGGACATCGGCGACTACACCCTGACCTTGATCAGCGCCTACGACTACATCCGCCAGCAGTCGGTCAGCGACGCCGACTACACCCCGTTTGAGGTCAACGGCGCCAGCCACACCGACAACCGCTACGACCAGTACTCGCAAGAGTTGCGCCTGGCCTCACCGCAACAGGAAACCCTGCGCTGGATGCTCGGCAGCCACTACTTCCACGAGACTCTGGACAGCAGCGACCGACGCCTCGTGACGCCCGGCCCGACGCCCAACGGCACCGGCTCCAACCAGATCGGCGGGGTCGACCTGAGCGACCTGGGCTATACCCACAAGACCGACAGCTACGCGCTGTTCGGCAACCTGGCGGTGGATGTGACCGACGACTTCACGGTCACCGGCGGGCTGCGCTGGACCACCGAGAAGAAAACCATCGACCTGGGCCTGGCCCAACTCACCCGCACCAGTGCCAATGGCCCACTCGTGCCCCTGGGCGCTGCAGGCAGCAACGGCAGCCGCGACAAGAGCAAGCGCTGGGACGCCTGGACCTACGATGTCACCCCCGAGTACCGCATCAACGACAACCTGCGGGTGTTCTTCCGGTATGCCCATGGCTTTCGCTCGGGCGGTTTCAATACCGGGCTGTCGAGCAACCTGGCGCAGTTGACCACGGTTGACCCGGAACAACTGGACGCCTATGAACTGGGGCTGAAGTCGGAGTGGCTCGACCACCGCCTGACCGTCAACGCCAACCTGTTCTACTACGACTACCAGGACATCCAGGTCAACCTGCTGACGGTCAACAGTGGCGTGCTCACCACCGCGCTGACCAACGGCGCCAAGGTCAAGGGGGCGGAGCTGGAAATCGAGGGCCAGCCCACCGACAACCTGCACCTGCGCGCCGCCGTGTCGTTCCTCGACACCGAATACACCGATTTCAAGAACACCAACCCCACCACCGGCGCCGTCACGGCCGACTACAGCGCCAACAGCTTCGTGCGCTCGCCGCGCAATGTGGTGTCGCTGGGGGCCGACTACACCATCGCGCTGGTCATCGGCAGCCTTGCCGTGCCCGTTGTTCACGCCCAGAACGGCCCGAGCGCCGACGACAAGCTCGACACCGTGGTGGTGGTCGGCACGCGCCGCAGCGATGTGACCGCCCTGGAAAGTGCCGCGCCGGTAGATGTACTCAGCGCCGAGAAGCTCCAGGACACCGGGGCCACCGACCTGTCCGGTGCGCTGACCGCGCTGTCGCCCTCATTCAGCTTCCCGCAGTCGCCCCAGGGCGCCTTCGCCGGCTCCATCGCTCAAGGCGCCTCGCTGCGCGGGCTGGCGTCCGACCAGGTGCTGGTGCTGGTCAACGGCAAGCGCCGCCACACCAGCGCCAACGTCACCCGCCAGGGCCTGGCCAACGGCCGTGGCGCGGCAGCGGTAGACCTCAGCCTGATCCCGCTGAGCGCGGTGTCGCGGGTGGAGATCCTGCGTGATGGCGCCGCGGCCCAGTACGGCTCGGACGCGATTGCCGGGGTGATCAACATCGTGCTCAAGGAGAACGACAACGGCGGCAACCTGGGCTATCGCTTCGGTGGCTACGACAAGGGCGACGGCCTGCAGCGCAAGCTCAGCGGCTGGAAGGGGCTGGCGCTGGGGCTCGGGCAACGTGTCCGACCAGTACAACCTGGTGGCCAACAGCGAGGTCGGCCTGGCCGACGGCTTCACCGCCTACGGCTTTGCCACCTATGCACACAAGAACACCGACGCCGAAGGCTTCTTCGACCCGCCCACCACGCTGATCCGCAACTACGGCAGCGACGCGCTGCAGCGCTACCCCGACGGGCGCCTGCCGATCACTCGCTACAACCTTCAGGACTATGCCCTGACCGGCGGGGTGCGCTACGAGGACGACACCCTGGGCACGTTCGACCTCGCCGCCAACTATGGCAACGACACACTCAAGTCCACCGACCGCAACGCCATCAACCCGAGTTGGGGCGACGCCCGATCCCCGGCTACTACTCGGGCATCACCAACGTTGATGCCGCCTCGCTGGAACACAAGGTGTTCGGCGCCTATGTCGACCTGGAAGGCCAACTGACCGAAAAATTCCAGGCCGGTGTGGCGGTACGCTCCGAGCATTACTCGGACTTCGGCGATACCACCAACGGCAAGCTCTCGCTGCGCTATGACTTCACCCCGCAGATTGCCGCACGCGGCAGTATCAGCAGCGGCTACCGCGCACCCTCGCTGGTGCAGAGCGGGCTGTCGTCGTTCAGCGTGCAGGTGGTGGAGCAACCGCCGGGCAGCGGCAACTGGGTCGAGGTGCAGCAACGCACCCTGCGCGCCGACAGCCCGGAAGCGGCCCTGCTGGGCGGGCGCGCGCTCAAGCCTGAGGAATCGACCAACTACTCGCTGGGCCTGGTGTGGCGCCCCCTGGCCAACGCCTCGGTGACGCTCGACGCCTACCGCATCGACATCGACAACCGCATCACCCTGTCCGACCAGCTGCCCGCCGGTGTGGTGGGGCCGATTTTCGCCGGCACGCCGTACGCCAACATCCAGAGCGCGGCCTTCTATACCAACATCGCCGACACCCGCACCGAGGGCGTCGAACTGGCCGGCCAGTACCAGTGGGACCTGCAGCAGTTCGGCCGGCTCGACCTGAGCGCCGGGTTCGCCAAGACCCGCACACGCATCACCGAACTGCGCGATGCGGGCGGCATCGCCGGCGAGCAGATCGTCGGGCGCGCGACCCAGGGCCTGATTGAGCACGGTACCCCCGACAGCAAGCTGACCCTCAGCGCCCACTGGCTGTACCAGAACTGGGGCGTCACCCTGACCCAGCGCCGTTACGGCGAATGGCAGAGCCTGAACGCGAGCAACCCGGACCTGGACCAGACCTTCAGCGCGCAATGGGTCACCGACCTGGACCTGAGCTACCGCTTCGACCAGGGCCTGAAACTGTCGGTGGGGGCGATCAACCTGTTCGACAGCCACCCCGACACACTCGACGGGCAAACCCTGTACGGCGTGCAGAAATACTCGATCACTTCGCCGGAGGGCGCCCAGGGTGCGTTCTATTACACCAGCCTGAGTTACGATTTCTGAGGCCAGGCCCTGCCGAAGGTTGCCGCAGATCAATCTTTTGCAGAATAGATGGCACTTTGCCCTCAAGTCCCGCAGCACACGCCCGATACTGATGCTGGAAGGAACCAGGTTCCACTCACATTAGGAGCGTTCATGCTGCGGGTACTTTCTCTGGAAAATCTCACTGTCACCCGCAAGCTGGGGCTTGGTTTCGGGTTGCTGCTGGCCCTGGCCGTGCTGCTCGCCGGCACTGGCCTCAAGGGGCTACGCAACGATGAGCAATCGTTCGAGCGGATCAGCCGGCTCGGTGCGCTCTTCGACGAAACCGTGTACGCCCGAGAGGCGAACTTTCAATACGCGCTGAGCGCGGACAAGGCCCACCTGGGCAGCCACGCCGAGCACCAGTTGACGCTCAAGCAAGCGCTGGCCCAACTGCTTGAGGACGTTCAGGGCAACCAGTGGCCGGTGGACGACCTGCCCACCGTGCAACAGCTCAATGCCGACCTCGATCGCTACAACCAGGCGCACCAGGCCGCGCAAGCAGCGCTGCCGGCCGATGCCAAGGCGATCGTGCAGGCCAACGAACGGTTGTCTGCGCTGCAGGACAACATCAATGTGCTCTACAAGAAAGAGGAAGAGCGCGCGGCCACCAGCGTCGGCACGGTCGTGTCGATCCTGCTGGGGGTCACCGCAGTGGCCCTGGTACTCGGCGTGCTGATCGCCTGGCTGATCGGTCGGCAGATCGTGCGGCCGCTGCGCCAGACGCTGGACGCCGCCGAGCGTATCGCCCAGGGTGACCTGACCGTGCAATTGGACAGCCACCGCAATGATGAACTGGGCCAGTTGCTGCGTGCCATCGGGCACATGAGCCAGCGCCTGCGCGATGTGATCACCCAGATCGGCCACGGTTCGTCACAACTGGCGGTCTCGGCCAGCCAACTGGCGACCATCACCACCCAGACCCAGGCCGGTACCGACAGCCAGAAGACCGACACCGACCGCGTGGCCACCGCCATGAACGAGATGACGTCGATGGTGCAGGCCGTGGCGCGCAATTCCGAAGACGCCGCCACGGCTGCGCGCCTGGCCGACCAGGAAGCCAGTGGCGCCTCGGGCATTTCGCGCAATGCCATCGTGCAGATCGAAGCCCTGGCCGGCGAAGTCGGTGTATCGGCCGACTCGATGAACCGCCTGCACAAGGAAATCGACCGCATCGCCAGCGTGCTGGGGGTGATCAAGGCAGTGGCCGGGCAAACCAACCTGCTGGCGCTCAACGCCGCCATCGAGGCCGCCCGCGCCGGTGAAGCCGGGCGTGGCTTTGCCGTGGTGGCCGACGAGGTGCGCAGCCTGGCACAACGCACGCAACAGTCCTCCGAAGAGATCGAACAACTGATCGGCGAACTGCAGCGCATTGCCAATGAAAGCACCCAGATCATGCAATCGAGCGTCGAGCAGACCCAATCGACCGTGACCGGAGTGCGCAACACCGGTGATGCGCTGGCCGTCATTACCCGCCAGGTGTCGGAGATCCAGCAGATGAGCCTGCGCATCGCCAGCGCCGCCGAGGAGCAGACCGGCGTGGTCGAAGAGATCACCCGCAGCGTGCTGCATGTACGCGAAACTGCCGACCAGTCGGCCCTGGCCAGCAGCGAGATCGCCACCTCGAGTGTGGAGCTGGCGCGCCTGGGCAACGATCTGCAGAGCCTGGTGGTGCACTTTCGCACCTGAACCCGGGGCGCGCCCGTAGCCAGCGCCTCCCGGCAAACGCTTGATCCGTGGATTGACTCTGTTTGCCACCTGACCCAAGCTTCGGGTTCCTCGCCTGCCCGGATGTCGCATGTCAAAGCCGCGCCTGTATACCCTGCTCAGCCTGATCCTGCTGCTCGTCATCGGGTTGGGCTACGGGTGGCGCAGTGATGCGCCGGCACCGGCACCCGCGCCCAAGCACAGCTACGCCACGGCCCTGGCCATGGCGCACGAGGGCCAGCCCGGCGCAGCGCGGGTGCTCTACCAGCAACTGGGGCGCAGCGACCTGTCGGCGATTCGGCGCGCCAGCCTGCATGCCGAGTTGCCTCATTATCCTTCGCCGCTGGCACTCAAGCTGGCCGACAACGACCTGAGCCACGACGACCCACTGGTGCGCCAGGCGGCGATTGCCAGCATCGCGGCGCTGGTGCCCGGCCCGCAACGCAGCCTGCTGCTGGGCCCGATGCTCGATGACCCTGAGCAAAGCGTTCGCTTCGCCGCCGTCGACGCCCTGCTCGGCCTCAGCCCGGATGAGGTCGGCCTGTATTTCGGCCCGCTGCAGCACGCCCTGGAGCAGTATCAGCAGGCCCTGCTGCAGCAGACCGAGGACCCCACGGCGCAGGTGCACCTGGCCCGGCTGTTCCTGCACGAGCGCAATGACCGTGAAGCGCTGGCGGCACTGGAGCGCGCCCTGCGCCTGGCCCCCGACAACCTCGACGCCCTGGCTGCCAAGGTCCATCTGCTGGACGACCAGGGCCACGCCGACGCCTCCCGTGAAGTGCTCGCGCGGGCACTGCAGCGTCATCCCGAGTCGGCGTTCCTGCAACACGAGCTGGGCGTGTGGCTGATGCGCCACGGCCAGCACGAGTATGCCCTGCTGGCCTTCGCCCGGGCCCTGGAACTGGACCCGGACAACAACGATTACCGCTATACCCTGGCGGTCAGCCTGCACAGCCTGGAACAGGTCGAGGTGGCCCAGAAGCAGTTGGAAACCATCCTGGCGCGCCAACCTGCCAACCGCAGGGCTCGGGTGCTGCTGATCGACTACTGGAAAGAGACCGGCCAGTTGCAGAACGTGCAGGTGCTGCTGGCCCAGCTGGAGCAGCAGAACCCCGACGATCCCCTGGTGCAGCAGGGCCTCTGAGCACCGTCCGCCGGCCATTCACAACCGGTTTGAACCCTGCCGTTAGCGCCGATGTCCAGTGATAGTGCATGGAGAATTAGGCAATCGCCTGGCTGTGCGTCATCAAAGGAGATCGCCCGTGAACAACCCGCTGCCCAACGGCGAACGCGCACTGATACTGGCCCCCCCGTCCCTCAGCAGCCAGGCCCTGGACCTGTTCGACGAAGCCGGCATCGAGGCGCTGGTCACCCGTGACCTGAACGAAATGGCCGATGCTCTGGGCCAGGGCGCGGGGTTGGCGATCATGGCCGATGAATCGCTCGGCGGTTTTGTCCAGTCGCCGGTGCACCGCTATCTGACTGCACAACCATCCTGGTCGGACCTGCCCGTGGTGCTGTTGACCAACCCGGCCCATGCCGAACAACCCGCCGCTGCAGACCTGCATGCGGCCCTGGGCAATCTGTTTGTGTTGCAATGCCCGTTTCAGTCCAGCGGGCTGCTGGCCCTGACCCACTCCTCGTTGCGCGCACGCCGCCGTCAGTATCAGGCCCAGCAGCACGCTACCCAATTGAAGGCGCTGGAACAGCGCGTCGAAGAACAGCTGCGCCACCTGCAGCAAGACGAGCAGCAACTGCGCCATACCCAGAAAATGGAAGCCATCGGCCAGCTGGCCGGTGGCGTCGCCCACGACTTCAACAACCTGCTCACCGGCATCGGTGGCAGCCTGGAAATGATCCGTCGACGCCTCGCCCAAGGCCGTCAGCAAGAGCTGCCCAAGCTCATCGACATGAGCCTGGGCGCGGTGCAGCGTGCGGCCAGCATGACCCATCGGCTGCTGGCGTTCTCCAGCCGACAGCCGCTGGATGCACGGCCCGTCGACCTCAGGCAGATGCTGGAGCGCACCCGGCTGGAGGCACTGCTCAACCCGCAGATCAGCTTGCGCCTGACCCTCGACGCTGGCCTGTGGCTGGCGCAAGTGGACGTACAGCAGCTACAGGAGGCCCTCGACAACCTGCTGAGCAACGCTCGCGATGCCATGCCCAATGGCGGCGAGTTGCATGTCCATGCCAGCAATCGGCGCCAGGGCAAGCCGTTGCCCGGCGGCAATCCACTGGCCAGCGGCGACTATGTACTGCTGAGCCTGCACGACAACGGTTGCGGCATGCCCCAAAGCACCTTGGACCGGGCATTCGACCCCTTTTTCACGACCAAGCCGATCGGCCAGGGCACCGGCCTGGGCTTGTCGATGGTGTACGGTTTTACTCGCCAGTCCCAAGGGCACGTGGCACTGCACAGCTGTATCGGCCGTGGTACGCGGGTCGAATTGTTCCTGCCACGCCATGTCGAAAACCCAGCGCCACACTCGCTACCGCTGGCGGCCGAAACCCACGCGGGCAACCGGGTGCTGATTGTCGAGGACGATGCCACGGTACGCCAGCTGGTGCACGAGACGCTCACCGAGCAGGGCTACGAATGCAGTGAGGTGGCCGACGCCAGCCTGGCGCTGCCGGTGCTGCGCTCCAGTCGCCCCATCGACCTGCTGATCAGTGATGTGGGGTTGCCGGGCATGAATGGTCGCCAACTGGCCGAGATCGCGCGCAAGCTGCGCCCGGGCCTCAGGGTGCTGTTCATCACCGGCTACGCCGAAAACGCGACCTCGCGCATGAGCTTCCTCGACCCCGGCATGCAAATGATCAACAAGCCGTTCAAGTTCACCCAACTGACGCGCAAAGTGGCGCAGATGCTCGGCACGGGCAAAGCGCCATGAGCCTGCCCGAGCGCTGCGCAGGCGTCGCCCAGGCCGCGACCGTAGACGCGGTGCGTATCCTCACGGTCAACGCACACAAGGGCTTCAGCCCACTCAATCGGCGCTATGTACTGCCAGAGTTGCGTGATGCGGTACGCAGCCAGGATGCCGACCTGGTGTTCCTGCAGGAGGTGCTGGGCAGTCACCGCCAGCACGCCAGCCGCCACCCCGGCTGGTCAGAGGTACCCCAATACGAGTTTCTGGCCGACAGCCTGTGGCCGGTGTTTGCCTATGGGCGCAATGCGGTATACCCCGATGGCGAGCACGGCAATGCGCTGCTGTCGAAGTTTCCGATCCTGCACTACGAAAATCTTGATGTCAGCGTGACCGGCAGCGAGCGTCGCGGGCTGCTGCACGCAATCCTCGAGGTGCCGGGCCAGGCGCCACTGCACACCGTGTGCGCCCATCTGGGCCTGGACGAGCGCCAGCGCAACCGGCAGCTCACGCTACTGTGCCGGCTGCTGGACAGCCTGCCGCCCGCGGCACCGGTGATTGTCGCAGGCGACTTCAACGACTGGCGCCGACGGGCCGACGCGCAACTGGCCGGCAGTGGCCTGGTCGAGGTGTTCAGCCAGGCGTTCGGGCGCCACGCACGCAGTTTTCCGGCGCGCTGGCCATTGCTCTGCCTGGACCGTATCTACCTGCGCAATGCCCAGGCGCGGCAGCCGCAGGTAATGACACGCAAGCCCTGGTCGCACCTGTCCGATCACCTGCCGTTAAGTGTCGAGGTACTGCTATGAAAGCCGACTGGCGCGAAGGCAACGATGTGCAACTGTTGATCAATGGCGAGGAGTATTTCCCGGCGGCGTTCGCAGCCATTGCAGCAGCGCGCGTGGAAGTCCTGCTGGAAACCTTCATCATTTTCGAGGACAAGGTCGGCAGGCAGTTGCAACAGGCACTGATCGAGGCGGCGCAGCGCGGGGTACGGGTCGAGGTGCTGGTGGACGGCTATGGTACCGCCGACCTCAGCAGCGACTTTCTGCGCGCACTGAGCCAGGCCGGGGTCAACGTGCAGGCATTCGACCCCAGCCCCAAGCGACTGGGCATGCGCACCAACCTGTTCAGGCGCCTGCATCGCAAGATCCTGGTGGTAGACGGCGAGACCGCGTTTGTCGGTGGTATCAATTACAGCGCCGATCATCTTGCCGATTTCGGCCCAATGGCCAAGCAGGACTACGCGGTGCAGGTGCGCGGCCCGATCGTCACCGACCTGCAGCAGGCAACCCTCACCCTGCTCAACGCCCAAAGCCACATGCGCGGCCGCGGCCGAGCATGGTGGCGCCGCGCGCCAGCGATTGCCGCCAGCAGCGAGCAGGTGAAGATATGCCTGTGCATCCGCGACAACGGCGAGCACCCTACCGATATCGAACAGCATTACGTGCGGGCGATTGTCACCGCACGTGAACGGATCATTATCGCCAATGCCTATTTCTTCCCTGGCTATCGCCTGCTGCGGGCCTTGCGCAACGCTGCCCGGCGTGGCGTGCACGTCACGCTGATTCTGCAGGGCATGCCAGACATGCCATGGTGCGTTTGTGCTCGCGCATGCTGTACAACTACCTGCTGCGCGACGGTGTGCGCATCCACGAATATTGCGAGCGGCCCTTGCATGGCAAGGTCGCGGTGGTGGACCGGCACTGGTCCACGGTTGGTTCGAGCAACCTGGACCCCCTCAGCCTGTCGCTGAACCTGGAAGCCAACCTGGTGATTCGCGACGAGGCGTTCACTGCGCAACTGGCCGAGCACCTGCAGCAGCTTGCGCAAAGCCGCTGCAAATCGGTGACCCTGCAACGCGTGCTGCGCGGCTACTGGTGGCGGGCACCGCTGATCTTCGTAGCCTTCCATTTGACCCGCTATTTTCCGGCCATGGTCGGCTGGCTGCCGGCCCATCAACCGCGCCTCAAACCACTGCAACCGCAGGTGACGGGCCAGGAGCGGCTGTCATGAACATTGCACACAAGCACTGGCACCGAGCCCGGCGCGCGGTGACCCTGCTGTTCTTCATCCTGGTCCCGACCCTGCTGTTGCTGTTGCTGCGCAATCAGGACTGGGGCGAGGTACGCCACGCCCTGCTGTCCTATCAGCCTCGCGTGTTGCTGCTGGGCGCGGCCATCGCGGCGTGCAGCTTCGTGCTGTTCAGTTGCTACGACCTGCTCGGGCGCCGGTATACCGACCACGCCCTGCCCGCGCGCAAGGTGCTACCGCTGGCGTTCGTGTGCTATGCCTTCAACCTCAACCTGGGCGCCTGGGTTGGCGGGGTCGCCTTGCGCTACCGGCTTTACTCGCGCCTGGGCCTGGACGTAGCGACCATCAGCCGCATCCTCGGGCTGGGCCTGGTGACCAACTGGCTGGGCTATCTGCTGGTGGCCGGCAGCCTGTTCGTCTGCGGCTTGCCGCGTCTGCCTGCGGGCCTGGAAATCGGCAGCAGCGGCCTGCGCCTGATCGGTGGGCTGCTGTTGCTGGTGGCCTGCGCCTACCTGCTCGCCTGCGCCTTTGCCAAGCGCCGCAGTTGGCAGTTGCGCGGGCACACGCTGACCCTGCCGGGTATTGGCCTGGCATTGCTGCAGGCACTGATGGGCGCCAGCAACTGGCTGTTGATGGGGCTGGTGATCTTCAGCCTGCTGCCCGACAAGGTCGGTTACCCGACCCTTCTCGGCATTCTGCTGATCAGCAGCATCGCGGGGGTGATCACGCACATTCCTGCGGGGCTGGGGGTGCTTGAAGCCGTGTTCATCACCCTGCTGCAGGGGCAGTATGCGCAAGGCACCCTGCTGGCAGCGCTGATTGGCTATCGGGCAATCTACTTTCTGCTCCCGCTGCTGATTGCCTGCGTGGTGTACCTGGTGCTGGAGCGCGTGGCCAGCCACCACGCCGTCAGTGCTGCGGCATCCAACCGCCGCAGCGCCTCGCGCTGAAACATGCCCTTGACGCACAGCGCGTCGAGGGCAGGCTTGCTGGCGGCTCAGGCCTGCGGCTCTTCACCGATGTCTTCGTTCCAGAGCACGGGGTTGGCGCTGATGAACTGCTCCATCAACGTGACGCAACGGTGGTCATTCAATACCTGCAACTGCACGCCGCGGTTTGCGAGCAATGCCTCTTCGCCCAGGAAGGTCCGGTTTTCGCCGATGACCACCTGCCTGATGCCATACAGCAGGATCGCGCCACTGCACATCGCGCAGGGTGACAAGGTGGTATAGAGGGTCGCCTCGGCGTACACGCTGGCCGGTTGGCGCCCGGCATTCTCCAGCGCGTCCATCTCGCCGTGCAGGATAGCGCTGCCCTGCTGCACGCGCCGATTGTGTCCGCGCCCGATGATCCTGCCCTTGTGCACGATCACCGAGCCGATTGGAATGCCGCCTTCATCGAGGCCTTTGTTTGCCTCGTCGATGGCGGCTTGCATAAAACGCTGGGTGTCGTCGGACATGGCTGGCTCCTGCTGGCAACTGATGGAAGTGAACGCTAGCACACCGTCTGCCGCGATGGCGGCTTTTCCCGTGGCGACTATGCTCTACAGGTTCGCTTTTTCCACCGGGCGCATCGGCCCCAACTTCCGAAGGAGCGCTTCAATGAGCAAGAAAGTACTGGTAGTGCTGACCAATACGGCCAAGTACCCCACCCTCAAGCGCGCCACCGGCCTGTGGCTGGGTGAGGCCGTGCACTTTGTCGAGGTGGTGGAAAAAGGCGGCTACCAGGTCGACTATGTCAGCCCGGCAGGCGGCTATGTACCGATCGACCCGCACAGTTTGAGCATGGCCCAGGACCTCGACTGGCAATGGTATGGCGACAAGGCATTCATGAACCGGCTGGGCAGCACCCTCAACCCGGGGCAGGTCAAGGCCCAGGACTACCAGGCCATCTACTTTACCGGCGGCCACGGGGTGATCTGGGATTTTCCCGACAACGTCGCGCTACAGACCCTGGCGCGGCAGATCTTCGAAGCCGGTGGCGTGGTCGCGTCGGTGTGCCACGGTGCGGTGGGCCTGCTCAACATCAAGCTCAGTGACAACACACTGCTGGTCAAGGGTCGCGAGGTCACCGGCTTTTCCAACGTCGAGGAGCAGTTGGTCGAGCTGGACAAGGTGGTGCCCTTCCTGACCGAAAACGAACTCAGTGCGCGCGGCGGGCTGTACCGCAAGGCTGATGATCCGTGGCAGGAATTCGCCATCGCCGACCAGCTCGAAGGGCGTCTGATCACCGGGCAGAACCCGGCGTCCGGGGCGGCGGTCGCCCGTCGGGTACTGGCGGTATTGGCCGCACCTAAAGCGGGTTAGGCCCGCAGCGCGTCGACGAATAGCACGGCGATTGTCGGCGCGTCTTACAAGGGCAACCTACGTCACTCACTTATGCTGGACGGCATCCACTCAAGGCTCCACGCCTCGCTCCGTCAACATAGGTGAACCATGCCCCCTCATAATTTTCGCGCCGGTCGCGTCGTGCTGGAATTGCTGATAACCCTGCTGATAGGCCTGACCCCGGTAGTGTGCGGTCTGTTGATCATGGCTTGGCAAGTGGAGAAAACGCTTGGCGAATCGAGCCAGGTCGCGATTGAACAGACACTCTACGACGTTGATAGCATCCTTGATTCACTGCATAACGCCAGTAACAAGGTCCTCAACCTTGCCGAGTTCCCCTGCCAGAAAGCCTTGCCCAGCTTGCGCACTGAAGTGGTCATGCGTCCGGCGCTACGTTCGCTGGTACTGGTGCGGGAAAACCGTGCTTTTTGCAGTACGGTCAGCGGCGAGTATCAGTTGCTGGTCGACCCTGGCAGCTTCTTCAACCAGCGCCTGCGCCTGGAGCCCGGCAATGATGTGACGCCGGATTCGGCGATTCTCTACTACCGCCTGCAGGAGTACCCGCTTGGGGTACTGGCACTGACCGATGGTTCGACCTTGCAGGCGGTGATGCAGGGCATCAAGGCCCGCAGCACCCTGGTGTTGCAGTTTGGCGATGCCTTCCTGTGGAGCAATGGCAACGTCATCGAAGGCGATCTTCCGGACCACAGTGAGCAGCACACGCGTGCGTTATCGGCCCGCTACGGTTACGCGGTGCATGGGGGCTATCCAACGGGTTTCATGTGGCGCGAGCTGACAAGCAACGCGTTGGCGATACTGCCGTCGTTGCTGCTGGTGGGTGTAATGACCTCGGCGGCGGTGTACTGGACCTTGTTCCGTGGGCGTCGGCTGTATCAGCCCGGGCGCAGCTATGGGTGAGCTGCAGCCCCGCCCCATCCCTGGCCGGCAACGCAGAAAAGCGTCAGATACAAAAAGCCATCGGGCTACCCCGATGGCCTTTTTTGCACGCTTGACCGGTCAGTCGGTGGTCAGCACGCCCCGACGTACCTGATCCCGCTCGATCGACTCGAACAGCGCCTTGAAATTGCCTTCGCCGAAGCCATCATCGCCCTTGCGCTGGATGAATTCGAAGAACACAGGCCCCATCAGCGTCTCGGAGAAGATCTGCAACAGCAGGCGCTTGTCACCGGCCTCGGACGAGCCATCCAGCAGAATCCCGCGCGCCTGCAGCTCATCAGCAGGCTCGCCATGGTTCGGCAGACGACCTTCGAGCATTTCGTAATAGGTGTCCGGCGGCGCCGTCATGAAGCGCATGCCAATCTTCTTCAGCGCGTCCCAGCTCTTGAGCAAGTCATCGGTGAGGAACGCCACATGCTGGATACCCTCGCCGTTGAACTGCATCAGGAACTCTTCGATCTGCCCCGCACCCTTGGACGATTCCTCGTTGAGCGGGATACGGATCATGCCATCTGGCGCAGTCATGGCCTTGGAAGTCAGGCCGGTGTACTCGCCCTTGATGTCGAAATAGCGAATTTCCCGGAAGTTGAACAGTTTCTCGTAGAAGCCAGCCCAATAGGCCATGCGCCCGCGGTACACATTGTGGGTCAGGTGGTCGATGATCTTCAGGCCCGCACCCACTGGATGGCGGTCTACACCTTCGATCCAGTTGAAGTCGATGTCATAGATCGAACTGCCTTCCTCGAAACGGTCGATCAGGTATAACGGCGCACCGCCAATGCCCTTGATTGCGGGCAGGCGCAGTTCCATCGGCCCGGTCTCGATTTCAACCGGCTGCGCACCCAGCTCCAGCGCACGGGCATAGGCCTCATGGGCATTGCGCACGCGAAAGGCCATGCCGCAGACCGACGGACCATGCTCGGCAGCAAAGTACGACGCCACGCTTTTGGGTTCGTTGTTGAGAATCAGGTTGATGCCACCCTGACGGTACAGGTGCACGTCCTTGGAGCGGTGGCTGGCGACCTTGGTGAAGCCCATGATCTGGAAGATCGGCTCCAGGGTGCCCGGGATGGGCGCGGCCAGTTCAATGAACTCGAAGCCCATCAGGCCCATCGGGTTTTCGAAGATATCTGCCATGTTCGTTTCCTCATCATCAAAGCGGTTCAATCACGCGGGTTACTTGCTGTCGATGTGGGGTGAACGTGGCGGCGCGCAGGAGATGCCCCTCACACTGCGGGCGAGGTAGTCACCATAAATCAGTTTGAACCCATGACACTTCATATGGGACCCATTCTCGGCCGATTGATCCTCCAGTGGCGAAGGACCTTATTATTGTATGCGTAACCTGATTCTACAGGGCGTAAGGAAAATTGTAAGTCTTTTAATGATAGGCCAGCACTGATCTGCCCTGCACAACCTGTATCCGGATAGTACGCAAGCTGTCAGTGGCCCGATGAACGGCTATGCTGTGCGCGCGGGCTTGCCAGGGAAGGCCTGACCCTTGACGCTGCTCTCGACTCTCCATTACAGGTTGCCCGCCAATGCCACTAACGGTAAAACGCCCCGGCCGCTGGACCTTGCGCGCCCTGCTGCCCTGGCTGGTGGGCGCGGTGCCGGTGCTGTGCGGCCTGCTGATAATGCAGTGGCAGGCCCAACGCGAACTGGAGGCTCGCGCCCTGGGGGCGTCGCAGCAGGTGCTGGGGCACTTCGAGCGCATCCTGGACAACATCGCCAGCGCCGCCGAGGTATTGCTGCCGCTGGCTCGCCAACCCTGCGCGCAGGCCACGCTGGCGCTGCGCGAACAGGTCACGCGGGGCTCGTTCGTACGCTCGACCAACCTGTTTCACGACAACGAACTCTACTGCAGTTCGCTGTTCGGTGATGTCAGCGAACCCGTCGACGCCAGCGACTATGTCGATGGCAGCCTGTGGCTGATGGACGGCAACTCGGTCACGCCCGGGCATGCCCTGCTGGCGTATCGTCTCAGCCAGGGTGACGACGGGGCCATCACCACGGTCGACGGCGAGCACCTGACCAGCGCACTGCACCTGATCGGTTCGGGCACCACCTTGCTGCTGCAGGTGGGGCCGCACTGGATGGGTGAGGACGGCATCGTGCATGACGGCCCACTGCCCTCCTTTGCCGTGGCCCCGACGCGGCTGGGCTCGACGCGCTACCGCTTCTCGGTGCATAGCGGCTATGCCACGGGTGAACCCTGGCGCCTGATACGTGCCGAGTACCCCGGCCTGTTCGGCCTGCTGGTGTTTCTTGGCGTGCTGGCAGGCGGCGTATGCCGCTGGCAATTGCGCCGGGCCAGTTCGTCGCGGGTCGAGCTGCAGCGGGCGCTGGAAGCCGACGAGTTCATCCCCTTCTTCCAGCCTGTGGTGCGCGAAGGCGATTACCGCTGGGCCGGTGCCGAGGTGCTGATGCGTTGGCAGCACCCGCGCGAGGGCATGGTGCGCCCCGACCTGTTCATCCCCTATGCCGAGCACAGCGGCCAGATCGTGCCGATGACACGCCGCCTGATGCAGCGCGTGGCCGAAGGGCTGGCGCCGCATGCGGCGACCTTCGAAGATGGCTTTCATGTGGGCATCAACATCACCGCCGATCACTGTCAGGACATGGCCCTGTATGAGGACTGCCGCGATTTCCTCAAGGCCTTCCCGCCAGGCCGGGTGATCCTGACCCTGGAGCTGACCGAGCGCAAGCTGATCGTACCCAGCGCAACCACCGAGCAACTGTTCGCCCGGTTACAGACACTGGGGGTAATGATCGCCATCGACGACTTCGGTACCGGGCAATCGAGCCTGAGCTACCTGCGCCAGTTCAAGGTCGACTACCTCAAGATCGACCAGAGTTTTGTCGCCATGATCGGCGTGGATGCGTTGTCGCTGCACATTCTGGACAGCATCATCGAGCTGTCGGGCAAGCTCGGTGTGGGCATCGTCGCCGAGGGCGTCGAAACCACCGCCCAGCGTGATTACCTGGCGCAGTACCGGGTCGACTTCCAGCAGGGCTACCTGTTCGCCCGGCCCATGCCGCTGAACGACTTCGTGGCCGCACTCGCCAAACAGCCGGTTGCCGAGGGCGCGCGCCCCTGAGATCATGGCGGGTCATCCGTTCCATCCCCTCCGCATGTTCGAGGCACCCTTGTCCAGAGGCATCGTTTCATCCGTCATGGCGTCCTGTCTGTTTGCCGTGATGTACTACTACACCTCCCTGCTCGCGCCCCTCGATGGCGAGGAAATCTTCGGCTGGCGCATGCTGCTGACCTTGCCCTGCGTGACGCTGTTCATGCTGCTGTCCAGGGACTGGCCACTGGCCGTCGGGGTGCTGGCACGTATTCGGCGCAACCCGCTGCTGTTGCTGGGGCTGATCGGCACCTCGACACTGATGGGGCTGCAACTGTGGGTGTTCCTGTGGGCACCGCTGCATGGGCGCAGCCTTGAGGTTTCCCTGGGTTACTTCCTGCTGCCGCTGACCATGGTACTGACCGGGCGCCTGGTATATGGCGAGCGCTTGTCCCGCCTGCAGAAGGTGGCGGTCAGCTGCGCCGTGGTCGGTGTTGCCCACGAACTGCTGCAGCACGGCTCGTTTGCCTGGGAAACGATACTGGTGGCGGCGGGTTATCCGGTGTATTTCGTACTGCGGCGCAAGCTGCGCACCGACCACCTTGGCGGCCTGTGGAGCGACATGTGCCTGCTGATGCCGGCGTCGGTGTTCTTCATCCTGCAGGGCCCGTTGAGCGCTGCCGACCTGCTGACGCACCCGCAGCTCTACGCGCTGATCCCGTTGCTGGGCGTCATCAGTGCGCTGGCGCTGGTCAGCTACGTCATGGCCAGCCGCCTGCTGGCATTCAGCCTGTTCGGGCTGCTGAGCTATGTAGAGCCGGTGCTGCTGGTAGCAGTGGCCCTGCTCCTGGGCGAGAGTATCGCCCAGGACCAATGGCTGACCTACCTGCCGATATGGCTGGCCGTGGTGGTGCTGGTGCTTGAAGGGATCAGGCACCTGCTGCGTCAACGGCGCCGCTCGGTGTAAGCCGCACCTGCCGAACCCGGCGCTCTTCCACCGCCTCCACGGTCATCAGCCAGTCGCCCCAGGCCAACTGATCACCCACCCGCGGCAGGCGGTCGAGCAGGCTCATCACCAGCCCCGCGAGCGTCTGATAGTCCTCGGTCGGCTTGGCCGCAAAGCCGATCTGGGCCTGAATCTGGCGCAGGTTCAAGGCACCGTTGACCAGGAAACCATCCTGCTCGGGCACGATGTCCGGCCCCTCCACCTCACTGGCGTCAGGCAGTTGGCCGGCAATCGACTCGAGGATGTCGGTCATGGTCAGTACCCCGGTGAAGTCACCGAACTCGTTGACCACAAAGGCGATGTGCGTCGACTGGCTGCGCATCTGCTCCAGCGCATTGAGGATACTGAAGCTCTCCAGCAGGTTCAGCGGCGTACGGGCCAGGCGTTCCAGGTCCGGCTCATGGCCAGCCAGCAGCTCCTTGAGCAGCTCTTTCTTGTGCACGAAGCCCAACGGTTCCTCGATGCGACCGCCGCGAATCAGCGGCAGGCGCGAGTACGACGAGTGCATCAGCGCAGTGCGGATCACCTCCGGCGGCTGTGCCAGGTCGATGGCATCGACCTCGGCGCGCACCGTCATCACGTTTTTGATCGGACGTTCGGCCAGGTTGAGTACCCCGCTGATCATCACCCGCTCGCGGCGATCGAACAGCACTTGCTCATCGGCGTCCTCGACCAGGTCGGCAATCTCCTCGCCGACCTCGTCAGCCTGCAAGCGGCGCCCGCCCAGCATGCGCATCACCGCATGCGCGGTGCGCTCACGCAACGGCCGGTGCTGTTGCAGGCTGCGCTTGCGGCGCGCACGGGCGAGCTGGTTGAACAGCTCGATCAGGATCGAGAAGCCAATCGCCGCATACAGGTAGCCCTTGGGAATATGGAAGCCCAGGCCTTCGGCGGTGAGACTGAAGCCGATCATCATCAAAAAGCCCAGGCACAGCATGATCACCGTGGGGTGCGCGTTGACGAAACGGGTCAGCGGCTTGCTCGCGACGATCATGATACCGATCGAGAAGATCACCGCGATCATCATGATCGACAGGTGTTCGACCATGCCCACGGCGGTAATCACCGCGTCCAGCGAGAACACTGCATCGAGCACCACGATCTGCGCCACGATTGGCCAGAACGCCGAATGACGCGTGGGCCCATTGCTTTGGGCAACATGCCCTTCAAGACGCTCGTGCAGCTCCATGGTGGCCTTGAACAACAGGAACACACCGCCGAACAGCATGATCAGGTCGCGGCCAGAGAAGCTCTTGTCGAACACCTCGAACAGAGGCGCGGTCAGGGTCACCATCCACGAGATGCTGGCCAGCAGGCCCAGGCGCATGATCAGCGCCAGCGACAGGCCGATCACCCGCGCACGGTCGCGCTGATGGGGCGGCAGCTTGTCGGCCAGGATGGCGATGAACACCAGGTTGTCGATACCCAGTACCAGTTCGAGCACGATCAGCGTGGCAAGGCCCAGCCAGGCCGTGGGGTCGGCTAGCCATTCCATGGGCGGGTACTCATGCGGGGGACGTCACAAGGACAGGGGACGGGCCAGGACGGCCAGGTACTGGGAGGCTCCGAGAACGAAGTCATAACAACCTTGAGTCAATTAGGGACGTTGATCCTACAATTTCAGCTGACTTTTCTCACAGCGTGAAATTATTTCAATCTGTGGCAAGAGCCCATCCCGGTAGGGACAGGCGCTGTGTGCCAAACGAGGCTCCTACCTCATCAGCGTAATCGTCCCAGCTTGTATCCCGACCAGGACAACGCGGTGCTGGCGCTAAGTCGGCTGTTGATTTCGCCTGCAACATCGGAATCAAAATAGTTCAGGTTTCCAAATACTCCCGTGACCGTTGCCACTACGGTATCAAGATCGCCAAGGTCAAATACCCCAAGGTAGTTGCCCCACAACCGCGTCATGAGGCTTTCCTGGACCAGTGACTGTGCATCGGATGCGAGCGGCGCGATACGACTCACGTTGACCGGTGCCAGTGCATCGGCAATGTCATCAAGGCCCTGGACGTTGTTGCCGGCGGGTCGGTACAGGACCCTGCTCGCCCGGGAAGCCTTCAGGCTGTCCCTGATGCGCTCCACACCCATGGCGGCCTGACGATACAAGCGCCGGGCCAGGGTCAGCGAGCTGCGTCCCAGACGTACGGCCAATTGTCCGATTTTACGGGCCAGTGCAGCCACGCCACCGAGCACAGCAGCGCCCAGCGAGACCCATCCCAGTATCTGAGCCAGCTGAGGGTGTGTATCCAGTACCGTCACAGCCGCGATCGCCGTACCTGCCGAAACAATGGCCAGGCCCGTGAGCACGCCGGTCAGCAACAACGAGGTGCCTCCGCTCACCACAGCGGTGAGCACACCCACGCCCCCCCAGATCACCGTACTGATCAATGCCCCCAGCTGACCCAGCCCCAACGGTGGAGGCAAACCATCACCATAGGTCGCGCGCAGCCTGCGGCTCACCGCCCCAGAGCCTATATGACCGCTGGGGTCCTGGGTATTCACCGGATCGCCTGCACAATAGCCATAGGCCTGCGGCCCGCCCACGCCAAACGGGCTTAGCGAGTCCTGCGCATGGAACTGCAAACTGGCGGGCGCATACCAACGATAACCCTGGCCCAGCGGATACTGGTCGGTGTCGCTGTCACGGTACTCACCATTAAAGCCGAGCAGCGAATCACCCGCTTGCGAGTAGTGCTCCCCATACGCACTGTAAGCGTGGTGAACGAGGGTTTCGGCCTGGGCATCATAGCTGGCCAGCACAGTCCCCTCGGCGTCGCGCAACTCGAACAGTACCCGATCGACACCCGAGCGACGCACCCTCAGCACCGTGCAGGCCTGGCTGCCTGGGCACAGATAGCGCGTGCTCGAACCTCCCGGCTGATATTCGCCCCGTACACTCAACCCGTCGTAGATCAGTTGACGCCGCCCATCGCCCTCACCTCGGCTGAGCAAACGATTGGCCGGGTCGTAGAGGTAGCGACTGGAGCCGGCCTGTGTCAGCCGGCCCAGGCCGTCGTAGGCGTAGGTCTTGCCCGTATGGTCCTGCACTACCCGCCCGTTGGGGTCGTAGCTCAGCGTTCTGGCCGGCGGGTAATCGGGGTGATCGTGGCGGACCTGCTCCAGGCGCGACTGGCTGCTGGCGTCGTAGGTATAAGTAGTAATGCATTGCTCATTGCCAAACACAGTGACACAGCGCGTGACATTGCCCAGCGCATCGTACGTGAACGCCTGACTGTCTACGGCCTTGTTGGCCGGCGTGCGCGGCTGCCACACCCCACTGGTGCGGCACAGTGCCAGTCGGCCACCTGCGGTGTAGTTGAACTCGCGTGTACCAAGCAACGTGCCGTCCTGCACCAGCGCAACCCGCTTGAGCCTGCTGTCTGCGAAGTACTCACGGGTGAGGATAAGCTCGGGCTGCCCCGGCAAGACGAAACGACGGGCTGTTTCGCGCTGTTGTGCATCGTAGGTGTAACGCACCGTGGCAGGTGCAGGCACACCGACCACCGTCACAACCTCCTCGTGCAGGCCAGCGGCAGGCTCGTAGGTGTGCGACGTGCTCGCCTCGCTATTCGCAGCACTGAGACGCTGCCCAGTGTCCGGGCTATAAGTGTACTGCGTGACCACGCCCAGCGCGTCGCTATCGCTGAGCAGGCGCCCTCCTTCGGAAATGGTGCGGCTCAGCGCAATTTCACTCTGTGCCTGGAGCTGCACCCGCTCAGCATTGATCTGCTGGTTCACATCATGCTGATAACGCAGCAAGCGCTCGCCTTCACCTGCCGAAGAGGTTAGAGAGGCACCATGGGCATAGGTGTATGTCTGGATGAGATCACTGTTGGCGAGGCTGATCTTGCCGACCCGGTTGTTCAGCTCCTTGATGTACTCGTAGCTGAGCACCTTGCCATCTGCTGCGCGCCGGGTGGCGGGGAACGGGTTAGCCCCTGCGTAGCTGAAGGTTTCGGTGACCGTGCCGCGCGTGATCGACAGCACACGCCCCCAGCTGTCGAACGTTCGCGCGCCCAGGATACGCGGGCCCCGGAAAACTCGACCTCTACCCGATCAGCTTCGCTGATGAACCAGCTCTGCGGGTAACGGTAATGGTAGGTGTAACTCAGCGCCGGGACACCTGGCCCCTGCTCGACATGGGCTTCGCCCAGCAACCGGCCGCCACCATCGTAGGTGTAGTTGATACTGTGCTGCCCGTGCACACCCGTGGTCACCAGTGTCGCCACCTGCCGAGCATGGGTGTACGTCGGCAACTGTGTCTGGTAAACCACACCGTCCGCATCTTTCCACTCAACCCTGGCAACGCTGCCATCCGGGTGATACTGGGTGAAGATGCCATGCCGGTCATCGACTGTTCCGGTCCATTGGGCACGCGTCAGGCTAATGGGGTCGTAGCGGTTGAACACCTTTTGCCCATTGCTATAGGTTCGACTGAACTCATTACCCCAATCGTCATAGCCAAACAGACATGATTGCTGAACAGGCGTTCCATCGGCCAGGTAGTCAATACTTGTACTAAGCGACTTTCGCCCCTGCGCGTCATATTCGACCGCCAGTGTCTGGCGCCAACTCTCACTGCTGGACGCCCTGACGTACTCTTCGACCACGTTGTCCTGACCATCCTGTTGAATGGCCTGCTGCCGGCCACTGGCCTCGGTGATCTCGACACGCCCCGGCGAAGGATAGCTATAACGGGTGGTCTGCTTGAATGTCGCGCTTTGCGCGCAGTGGACAAGTGCACTCAAGCGCCCAGAGGCATCGTACTCGAACAGTGTCTGGTTGCCGTCCTCATCTACTTGGCTGATCAGGCGGCCACTGAGGATGCTCTGGGTTTCGCTGCGCGTGCGGGTGTTGCCCTGGGCATCGGTATCGGTTGTGATGATGGTGAGCGCAGTACCGGCCAGGGTGTAGGTGAAAGTGCGTACCAGGCCCGCCTCGGGAATCAACTCGCCCCTGGCATCGGCTCGCCCCTGCACGATCCTGCGCTGGCGGCCTTTGCGGAAATCGTTGGCGGTGTAGTACTCGATCTGTTGCCCGACAAGAGCAGCGTTTCTGATACTGCTTGCCGCATTGACGATCTGCAGGGTGTAGCTGACCTTGTAGTCATGAAAACCGGGGATCGCCACATAGCGATAGCCCTTCAGCAGTGGACGCAAACGTTCATTGCCTTCGTTGTAGAAGGGGTCTGGGCTACCTGGAGTACGCAGTGGCTGCGTGCCCGCTCGAACGGCTTCGGAGAGTGTGTACTTGGATGCAAAATCGCGTCCTGCGGCAAAACCCAGCCCCTGATCAAACAGTTCACCGTAGACGATCTGAATCTGTTCGAGCAGCGTGCCCAGCACGCCACCCAACACGCCGCCGAGCGTATTTAGCAGCGAGTTATTGTCGGCGGCGGCCAGATAACGGGCAATGGTTGTGTTTTGTCCGTAGCTACCCTGCGACGGCTCCCGATACGTTGTGAAATCAGTGCGAATCCCCCCCTCGGTAATCGCCATGACTGCGCCCTGCTGGTCGTAGAGCGTCGACATCTGTTCTCGGCGCTGCGCCCCACCTTGATGATACTCGCTGATGTCACCGTACTCGCCAGCGCTGACGTTGTAGTTACGGACCACACGCGTATTACCCTGATACACGGTTTCGACCGTTACTTCATGCCGTGCGTTGTACTCATAGACCGTAGTGTGCAGGGCAAGCCCTCCCAAGTCTTGGACCACCACCGTCGTTTCATAGGTCTGCGCGCTCGTGCGCCCGTAGGAGTAGCGCTTGAAGACGCTTTGCAGAGGTAAGCCGGTGGTATAGGGCACCACTTCATGAGTATTGACACAGGGCAGCGCCGAGAGCTTCGGGTTGTCCTCGAAAATGATGCCGTTATCGAGATAGAGCACCACATGCTCAAGCCCTTCGAAGGTGCGTAGCTGTGTCAGCAGCCAACCACATTTAGGGTGGTCGTAGTAATCAAACGTGCTTTGCGTACCTGACGGCGCAGTCACCGAACGTAACGCATAATCGCGCAACGCGAGCCTGTAGATCAGGGTTTCCGATGCATCGTCGGGCCAGAAGGTAAGGCTCACGGCATCGATCGACTGATAGTCGACCCGCACCAATTGGCGCAACGGGTCGCGGATGCCGAGCAACTGAATCTGATACTGGCGTACGCCGGCTATCACGTGCTCGGTACTGGTCCAGCTCATGGTCAGGATGTTGTAACCATCGGTGGTCAACGTATCAGGCACATAGACCTTTGAACTGGCAACCTGCTTGAGCGTTTCGACGCGCCCGTCACGCCGTTTCACCCGTATCACACTGGCGCTGTTTTCCCACGTGACAATCACCGATGCCGTTGTCAGTGCCTGACCTTTGGCAACCTGTAGCATCTCGCCCGAATGCAGGGTCAGTTGCCCGGTGCTTTCATGGTACGTAGTGAACGCAAAGGACCAGCCGTCCCCCAGCGCTGCCGCATTGTTGACCAGCGGGGTGTAGAACAGCCCCATATCGACCACCGGCCCGTTTCCGGCATTGCCCACTACTGCAGGCAAGGGTACGTAAGCCTCCAACAGGCCCGTGCGCGGATCTACGTCAGTTGACTTTCTGGTCGTCGCATTAAAGATCGCGTGATTTTGATTGTCTGCGGGATCGGTTCCCATCGGATTGGCCATGCTGCAGCTCCTGACAGCCATCTGGCTGACCAACGCGGCCAGCTGTCTGCCAGCACGCTACGCGATGCCTGACCCCCCCCGAAACTGACACTTCTATCAGGTGACAACGGCGTGCGGAGCTGCTGCACGATAGTGCCCTGGCGTCGCCGCCAGGTGCTGCTTGAAGGCCCGCTGCAGGTGCGCCTGGTCGGCAAACCCGGCATCCAGCGCGACATCCGCGATCAACCGCCCCTGGCGCAGTTGGGCGCGGGCGTACTGCACCCGGCAGTCCAGCAGATAGCCGTGCGGCGTCAAGCCGAAGTGCTGTTTGAAGGCGCGGATCAGGTACGAGGTCGACAAACCGGCAGCCTGACTGATCGCCTCCAGCTTGAGCGGCTCGGTGCAATGCGCACGAATGAACGCTGCCGCACGATCAAGGCCCGGATTGCGCGGTGCCTGGGGGTGTGGCGCGGCCTCCAGGCGCTGGCCCAGGGCCCTGAAGAAAGCCTCGGCCGCAGCCTGCTTGAGCTCTGCCGCGCCGGTGCTGGCGGTCAGCGTCGCATACAGCCGCTGCACCTCCCCGAATAATCCGGGCGAGGTGCTCAAGGTGGCCGCTACCGGCTCGAAACCCTGGCGCTGCAACCACGGCATGTCCACGTACAGCATCAGGTACGACCACGGCTGGTCGGCGATCGGGTTGCAGGCATGCACCACGCCGGGGTTCATCATCACCACCGTACCGGCGTCGATCTCGCGCCAGGTCTGACCACTGAGGTACGAGCTGCGCCCGGCGGTGATCGCACCAATGGAAAAGCCGGCGTGGGAATGGCGTGCATAACAGACCTTGCGCCCGTCAGCGACGCCGCGCGCCTCGATGAAGGGCAA
Organism: Pseudomonas brassicae; assembly: GCF_010671725.1. Classification (GTDB taxonomy): domain Bacteria; phylum Pseudomonadota; class Gammaproteobacteria; order Pseudomonadales; family Pseudomonadaceae; genus Aquipseudomonas; species Aquipseudomonas brassicae. The sequence continues at coordinate 29,701 of NZ_JAAHBU010000122.1, forward strand.
GGCCGGGTCTCGCCAGAAACAGGAAGTGGTTTGCATCGACACGGGCCTGCGCAGGTGAACCGATCCGCACTTTAGCAGGCTTTTTACCTCACGCTTGATCGGCGTCGTGCACCACCACCAGCAACTGCGCCTGCACGCTGCCGACCGAGCGCAAGCGGTGCGGAGTCTGGGCATTGAAGTGCAGCGCATCGCCACGTTCCAGCAGCACCCGTTCGTGCATGAAGTCCACCTCCACCTGGCCCTCGTGGACAAACAGGAACTCCTCGCCCAGGTGCTCCTTGAACGTCGAATCACTGAAATCCGGCGGTGGGCAGATGATGAACGGCAACAGGCTGCGCTGGCCGATATGCTGGGCCAGCACCGCATATCCCGGGCCCTCGGCGCTACCGGACAGCGCCTGGCGCTCAGCGCTGCGTACCAGGCTGTAACGCGCCTGCGCGGGCTGATCTTCGGCGAACAGCTCTTCGACGTTCACGTTCACGCCCGCGCCAGCTTCAACGCTGCCGCAATCGACGGCGTGTTCAGACCGCGCTCGACCTTGGACAGGTAGCTTTTGGTCATGGCGGTTTTCTCGGCCAGCACCTCAAGGGTTAGCCCGAGTTTTTTTCTCAATACTTTCAATCGGATAGACATTGGCAGCAACTTTTCCCAGTGCAGCGGGCAACTTTTTCTTGCGCATGACACTTTGTGTCATATAGCCTTGTTTGTGTCATCGCGTTGACCGCCCCGATCACCTTCCAAGCAACCGGAGCGGGCCAGCCCTGACGCCCATCACGCCACCGAGGACTCCCCCCATGGCCAAGACATTGGCACTGCCCAAGGACCAACTGGTCAAGCAGGCCCTTGCGCAGATGCAAGACTCGCTCGCCGATAATACGTGGACTGTGCGAGAAAAGCTGGCACTGACCTGCCGGATTCTGTTCGACAACGGCCACGACTCGGGCCTGGCTGGCCAGATCAGCGCACGCGGCCCGCAGCCGGGCACCTTCTACACCCAGCAACTGGGGCTGGGCTTTGACGAAATCAGCGCCAGCAACCTGCTGCTGGTCAACGAAGACCTTGAGGTGCTCGAAGGCAGCGGCATGCCCAACCCGGCCAATCGTTTCCATAGCTGGGTGTACCGGGCGCGGCCGGACGTGAACTGCATCATCCATACCCACCCGACCCATGTCGCCGCCCTGTCGATGCTTGAAGTGCCACTGCAGGTATCGCACATGGACCTGTGCCCTCTGTATGAAGATTGCGCGTTTCTGCAAGGCTGGCCGGGTGTTCCGGTGGGCAACGAGGAAGGCGAGCTGATCAGCGCCGCGCTGGGTGACAAGCGCGCCATCCTGCTCTCGCACCATGGGCAATTGTCGACAGGCGCCAGCATCGAGCAAGCCTGCGTCATTGCACAACTGATCGAGCGTGCTGCCAGGTTGCAATTGCTGGCCATGGCGGCCGGGCAGATCAAGCCGATCGAGCCCGCGCTGGGCCGCGAGGCGCACGACTGGATCGACCGCCCCAAGCGCCACGCTGCCGCCTTCAATTACTATGCCCGGCAATGCCTGCGCCAGCATGCCGATTGCCTGAACTGATTCCGCCCTTTTTCCGGAGCATGCAACCATGACCACGACCTTTCACGGCATCATCGGCTACACCATCACCCCGTTCAGTGCCGATGGCGCAGGACTCGACCTGCCGGCGCTGGGGCGCTCCATCGACCGCCTGATCGAGGGCGGCGTACAGGCCATTGCGCCGCTGGGCAGCACAGGCGAAGGCGCCTACCTGAGTGACCGCGAATGGGACGAAGTGGCCGAGTTCAGCCTGGCGCACATCGCCGGGCGCGTGCCGAGCATCGTCAGTGTCTCGGACTTGACCACCGCCAGCGCCATGCGCCGGGCACGCTTTGCAGAGGCCAACGGGGCCGATGCCGTGATGGTATTGCCGGCCGCGTACTGGAAGCTGAGCGACGCAGAAATCCTGCAGCACTACCAGCGCATTGGCGACTGCATCGGCGTGCCGATCATGCTCTACAACAATCCGGCCACCAGTGGCACCGACCTGTCGGTGGAGCTGATCCTGCGCATCGTGCGCCAGGTGGAAAACGTGACCATGGTCAAGGAGAGCACCGGTGACATTCAGCGCATGCATCGCTTGCAGCAGCTGGGTGAAGGCCAGGTGCCGTTCTACAACGGCTGCAACCCGTTGGCACTGGAGGCGTTCGTGGCGGGTGCCACGGGCTGGTGCACGGCGGCGGCGAACCTGATCCCGGCGCTCAACCAGCAGCTGTATCAAGCCGTGCTGAACAACGACCTGGACGCGGCACGGGCGTTGTTCTACCGCCAGTTGCCATTGCTGGAGTTCATTCTCAAGGGTGGCTTGCCGGCGACGGTGAAGGCTGGGCTGGGGTTGACCGGGTTGGCGGTGGGCGAGCCGCGCAAGCCGGTGTTTGCCTTGGATGAGGCCGGGTGTGGGCGGCTGCAGCAACTGCTCGAACAGATGCGCTGACAGCCTGGAGGCAACAGCGCATTCTGCTGGCGAGCCCTGCAGGTTCGCCGGCAGATTGCGCTGGGGCCACAAATGCAGCCGTTTTTACAACGCCCAGTCCAGGCTCAAGGTGACAGTCCGCGGGTCGCCCCAGTACACGCCGTTATAGAAACCCACGTTGTTGTAGTACTTGGTGTCCAGCAGGTTCTTCACATTCAGCGATGCCTACAGGTGCTCGTCGAACGCGTAGCGCGACATCAACCCGACGACGGTATAGGCACGCTGACGGATATCGGTTTCAACCGTGATGTACTCGCCTGCGGCATCACGCCCCACCGGGCGATTGCCGCTGTCGTAGATCGCACTCTGCCAGTCCACCGAACCGCCCACCGTCAACTGCTCCATGACCTTGTAGGTCGTGTTCAGACGTACCATGTTCAATGGCTGCGTCGTATTGCGGCGTTTTTTATCGGCATCCAGCGAGTGGGTGTAGCTGTAGCCCAACGTCATGTTCCAGCCCGCCATCACCTCGCCGCCAATCTCGGCCTCGAAACCGTCAACGGTGTTGCCCTTGCCACCGCTCTTGTAATACGTGGTCAGTTGGCCATCGGCATTGCGTGTGCGCGAGTAGTCGACCTCGGCAACGTTGTCCTGCTTGCTGCGGTACACCGCCGTGCTCAGGTTCAGACGCTCATCGAGCAAACTGCCTTTGAGCCCGACTTCGTAGTTGCTCCCAACCACCGGGTCCAGGTACTGATCATTGACGTCCTTCAGGTTCTGCGGTTTGAAGATGTCGGTGTAACTGGCATACACGGTGTATTCGTCGGTCAGGTCGTAGAGAATCCCTGCATACGGGGTCCAGACATCGTTGTGCGTGCGTGTGGTCTTGTTGTTGGGCGAGGTGACCTGACCGGCATCGTTGTACCGCCAGGACTGGCTCGTCACCTCCCAACTGCCATATCGACTGCCCAGCACCAGGTGCAGTTCATCGGTAATGTTCAGGCGCGTCGCCAGGTAGCCGGCCTTCTGCTCGGTGGTGGAACGGGAGCTGTCCAGGTGGGTGACGGTGTCGGGGAATTTCTCCACCCCCCCCAGGTATTTCCAGTCCGCAATCGTGGTGTAGCCAGCTGGCACTGCACCCGGACGCACGAACGGCGCACTGTTGCGCCGCTTCGACTCCCCATAGCCGATCATGAAGTCGTGCTCACGCCCGAACAAGGCAAACGGCCCCGCCACGTTCAGGTCCACCGCACTCATCTTCTCGTCGCCGATGAAGTGGCTGGTCCACGCGTTCATGCCGCTGCGGTCGGCTGCCGGGAAGCCATTGCCGCCGAAGTACACCTTGCCATCGGTTTCGCTCTGACGGTAGGTGTAGGCCGCCTTGAGCTTCCACTCACCGGCCAGGCGCTGGTCGAGGGTGGCAAACACGGTTTCGTCCTTGAGCGGCCACGAACTCCAGGCCGCCGAGATGTTGTTCGAGCGCGGCAACTTGGCCTTGCCGCCCGACGCATTCCAGTACGGGACGGTGCCCCACGAGGCGCCCTGCACATGCTTGTTCTGATAGTCGTAACCCACCGCCAGCACCGTGTCGTCGGTCAGGTCGCCTTCGAGGATGCCGTAGGCCACCTCCCGCTGGGTCTGATAGCGGTCACGGAACGAGTCGGCATCGCGGTAGGCCAGCACGCTGCGCCCGCGCAGGCGGCCGTCGAACGCCAGCGGGCCACCCACGTCGACATAGCTGTAGTAGTTGTCGTAGCTGCCACCGCGCAGCCCGGTCTTGATCGCCAGCTCATGGGTCGGGCGCTTACGCATCATGTTGATGGTACCCGAGGGATCACCTGCGCCCGTGGTCAGGCCGGTGGCGCCGCGCACCACTTCGATACGGTCGTAGATGATGGTGTCGGAGTCGGACTTCAGGCCCGAGAAGGTATTGAGCATGCCGTCGATCTGGAAGTTGTCGATGGCATAGCCGCGCGAGCTGTAGGTGGGTCGCTCGGAGTCGTTGCGCTGGACCACCACACCGGTGACCTGGCTCATGGCTTCGGACAGGGTGTCGAGCTGGAAGTCGTCGAGTTGCTGGCGGGTCAGCACCGACATCGACTGTGGGGTGTCCTTGATCGACAGGTTCAGCCGCGTGGCGGTACTCATGCTGCCGGTGGTGTAAGCCCCGGTATTTTCGGTGGTGCGGCCCAGCCCCTGAGCATTCACCGTGGTAGAGCCAAGTTCCAGCGTTTGCACGCTGGCGGCCACCGGCGGGGTTTGGTTGTCGGCCAGGGCGGCGGCACTGCAGGCAGCGCCACACACACCAAGCGTCAAGGTCATGGAACGGGTAATCGGCGCGAACATCGCTGCCTTCTCCTTGTTTTAGCTGGGGAAATTCCGTTTAAAAGCGCGGGGCGAAGCATAATGAAAACCAACCTCAAATGCGAATGCTTATTGATACATATTTGAAGGCAAAAAAAGAGCGACCCGCAGATCGCTCTTTTGTGCCCAGCGATGGGCCGCGCATTACACCGGTTAGAACGTCATTTCCTTTACATCATCGGCCACGATCAGCTTGCCGGCGGTCTTGGCAATGATCTCCTCCACGCTCACCCCCGGTGCAGTCTCGCGCAGGATGAACGCACCGTTCTCGATCTCCAGGTACGCAAGGTCGGTCAGCACCTTGCGGATGCACCCCGCACCGGTCAGTGGCAGGCTGCAACGCGACAGCAGCTTGGACTCGCCATCCTTGGACGCATGGGTCATGGTGACAATGATATTGTCGGCGCCGGCCACCAGGTCCATCGCCCCGCCCATGCCTTTGACCAGCTTGCCGGGGATCATCCAGGAGGCAATATTGCCCTCCACGTCCACTTCGAATGCGCCCAGCACCGTGAGGTCGACATGCCCGCCACGGATCATGGCGAACGACTCGGCCGAGTTGAAGATCGACGCCCCGCGCCGGGCAGTCACGGTCTGTTTGCCGGCATTGATCATGTCTGCGTCGAGTTGCGCCTCGGTGGGGAATTCGCCCATGCCGAGCAAGCCGTTTTCCGACTGCAGCATCACGTCGATATCGTCAGGTACGTAGTTGGCCACCAGGGTCGGGATGCCGATGCCCAGGTTCACGTAGAAACCGTCCTTGAGTTCGCGGGCTACACGTTGTGCCATTTGTTCGCGGGTAAGTGCCATGCTCAGGTTCTCTTTGTTGTTCTGCGCGGAGTCGGGTCAGGCTTTGACCGTGCGTTTCTCGATACGCTTTTCGAAGCGGCCAACGATGATGCGGTCGACATAGATGCCCGGGGTGTGGATCTCGCTGGGCAGCAGCACGCCGGGCTCGACGATTTCCTCGACCTCGACCACGGTGATCTTGCCGGCCGTGGCTGCCAGCGGGTTGAAGTTCTGCGCGGTGTGGCGGTACACCACGTTGCCATAGTGGTCGGCCTTCCAGCCTTTGACGATGGCGAAGTCGCCGGTGATCGCCTGTTCGAGAATGTACTTGCGCCCGTTGAACTCACGTACTTCCTTGCCCTCGGCAACCGGGGTGCCATAACCTGTGGCCGTGAAGAAAGCCGGGATACCGGCACCGCCAGCACGCATCTTCTCGGCCAGGGTGCCTTGCGGGGTAAGCTCCACTTCCAGCTCGCCACTGAGCAGTTGGCGCTCGAATTCGGCGTTCTCGCCCACGTACGAGGCAATCATCTTGCGGATCTGCCGGTCTTCGAGCAGCACACCCAGGCCAAAACCGTCGACACCGCAGTTGTTGGAGACCACGGTCAGCCCACTGACGCCGCGGCGCTTGATCTCGGCAATGAGGTTTTCCGGAATGCCGCACAGGCCGAAGCCGCCAGCCAGTACGGTCATGTTGTCGGTAAGGCCGGCAAGGGCCTCTTCATAGGTCGCTACGCGCTTGTCCAGTCCGGCCATGCTGATCCGCCTTTTGTAGTTGTTGAACCGACGAGGGGTGTCGGAGAGCGTCTGGGGCCATCTTCCCCCCTGCTCACTCATTTGTTAATTTTGTTTTTTTGATCGATTGATTCATTATTTAAATCAATCATTGGTCCCCTGCAGGAGCTCACCATGCGCACGCTCACACTTGGCGGTTCAACTGTCCCGGTCATCGGCCAGGGCACCTGGTTCATGGGCGAACAGCCTGACCGGCAGCAGGCCGAAGTCAGCGCCCTGCAACAGGGCATCGAGCTGGGCCTGAGCCTCATCGATAGCGCCGAGATGTACGCCGAAGGGGGCGCCGAGCAGGTTGTGGGCCGCGCCATCCAGGGCCGCCGCGACCAGGTTTTCCTGGTCAGCAAGGTCTACCCGCACAACGCCAGCCGCACCGGCATCCCGGCCGCCTGCGCACGCAGCCTCACCCGCCTGGGCACAGACTGCATCGATCTTTACCTGTTGCACTGGCGTGGCCAGTACCCCCTGGAAGAAACCGTAGAAGCCTTCGAGCGTCTGCGTGAAGCCGGCAAGATCAGGCACTGGGGCGTGTCCAACTTCGATGTCGACGACCTGCGCGAGCTGGATAACCCGGCGTGCGTCACCAACCAGGTGCTGTACAACCCCGAGCAACGTGGCATCGAGTTCGACCTGCTGCCCTACAGCCGCAAGCGCCAATTGCCGAGCATGGCCTACTGCCCGTTGGCCCAGGCGGGGCGCCTGCTCAACCACCCGGTGCTGCACCAGATTGCCGAACAGCATGGCGCTACCCCTGCACAGGTGGTGCTGGCCTGGGTCACCCGTGACGACGGCGTGGTTGCCATCCCCAAGGCCGTGCAGCCCCGCCATGTGCAGCTCAATGCTGCGGCCGCCAGCCTGAGCCTGCGCGACGAAGACCTGCGCGCCATCGACCGGGCTTTCCCCGCGCCAACCCGCAAGCAGCGCCTGGCGATGGTCTGATCAATGAAAGTCGCGACTGCGCACCTCCAGCCCGTGCAATAGCGGGCTCAGGTCTTCGAGGCGGCGCGCGATCAGGTGGCGCACGCCTTCGGCGTACTCCAGCCTGCCGACAACCCGCAACAGTCGCGCGCCCACCAGCACCCGGCGTTGACGTTCGGCCAACTCGCGCCAGACCACCACGTTGAGCATGCCGAACTCGTCCTCCAGGGTCACGAACGTCACCCCGCTGGCAGTACCTGGCCGCTGGCGACCGGTCACCAGCCCCGCCACGCTTACCGCATCGCCATGTTCGGCGTGCTCCAGTGCCCGCGAGCTACGACAACCCAGGCCCTCAAGGCGACGGCGCAGCAAGGTCAGCGGATGCGGGCCCAGGGTCGTGCCGACGCTGGCATAGTCGGCACACAGATCCTCGCCCACACTCGGCGGCGACAGGTTGACTGGGGCTTCGACGGGCGCCTCGACCCCTGCAAACAGTGGCAACTGCGCCTGTACCGCCGCCACCTCCCAGCGCGCCTGGTAACGGTGCCCGGCCAGCGCACCAAGGGCGCCGGCATCGGCCAGCAGCTCGCGCGCCCGTGCATCCAGGCCGGCGCGCAGGCACAGGTCGGCCACATCGCTGAACGCGCGCACCGCCCTTGCCTGCTCCAGGCGCAACGCGTCGTCCTGGCGAAAGCCGCGCACCTGGCGCAACCCCAGGCGCAATGCCAACTCATCGCCCAACACCGGCTCCAGGCTGCAGTCCCAGGTACTGTGGTGCACGTCGACCGGGCGAATCTCGATAGCGTGGCGCCGTGCGTCCTGCAGGATCTGGTCGGGGCTGTAGAACCCCATCGGCCAGCTGTTGATCAGGGCACAGGCGAATATCGCCGGCTCATGGCACTTGAGCCAGCAACTGGCATAGGTCAGCAGGGCGAAACTGGCCGCATGGGACTCGGGAAACCCATAGCTGCCAAAGCCCTTGATCTGCTCGAAGATGCGTGCGGCGAACTCGACGCTGTAGCCGTTCTTCAGCATGCCCTCGGTCAGCCGCTGACGGTGCGGTTCGAGGCCGCCGTGGCGCTTCCAGGCGGCCATGGAGCGGCGCAACTGGTCGGCTTCGCCAGGGCTGTAGTCGGCGGCGACCATGGCCAGCTCCATCACCTGTTCCTGGAACAGCGGCACGCCCAGGGTGCGCTTGAACACGTTTTCCAGCGCCGGTGACGGGTACTCCACCGCCTCCGTTTTGTTACGCCGACGCAAATAGGGATGCACCATGTCACCCTGGATAGGCCCTGGTCGCACGATCGCCACCTGGATCACCAGGTCGTAGAACTCGCGCGGCTTGAGTCGCGGCAACATGGCCATCTGCGCCCGCGACTCGATCTGGAACACGCCCACGGTATCGGCGCGGCCGATCATGTCGTAGGTGGGGCCATCGTCGGCCGGCACGCAGGCGATGCTCATGCTGCGGCCGCGGTGGTAGCGGATCAGGTCGAAACAGCGACGCAAGGCGGTGAGCATGCCCAGCGCCAGGATGTCGACCTTGAGCAGGCCGACCATGTCCAGGTCGTCCTTGTCCCACTGGATCACGGTGCGCTGGTCCATGGCGGCGTTCTCCACGGGCACCAGGGTGTCCAGCGGCTGCTCGGAAATCACAAAGCCACCGGGGTGCTGGGACAGGTGCCGGGGGAAGCCGATCAGCTCGCCAGTCAGCGTCAGCACCCGGTTCAGCAATGGGCTCTGGGGGTCGAAGCCGGCCTCGCGCAGGTACTCCGGTGGCGGTATACGGTCGCTCCAGCGCCCGCAGCAGTCGGCCAGGGCGTTGATCTGGTCCGGCGGCAGGCCCAGCACCCGGGCGATGTCGCGCACGGCCCCGGCCGCGTGGTAGGTGCTGGCCACGGCGGTCAGGGCGGCGCGGTGGCGACCATAGCGGTTGAACACGTACTGCAGCACTTCTTCGCGCCGCTCATGTTCGAAGTCGACATCGATGTCGGGCGGCTCGTCGCGCTCGCGCGACAGAAAGCGCTCGAACAAGAGGTGTGTGCGGGTGGGGTCGAGTTCGGTAATGCCCAGCACGAAACACACCACCGAGTTGGCCGCCGAACCCCGGCCCTGGCACAGAATGCCCTGGCCACGGGCGAACTGCACGATGTCGTGCACGGTGAGAAAGTAGCTTTCGTAGCGCAGTTCGGCAATCAGCGCCAGTTCGTGCTCAAGGGCCTGGCGGGTGGCTGCCTCGACGTGGGCAGGCCAGCGCCAGCGCAGCCCGCGTTCGCACAGTTCACGCAGCCAACTGGTCGCTGTGTGGGCCGGCGGCACCACTTCGTGAGGGTATTGATAGCGCAACTGGCCGAGGTCGAAGGTGCAGCGCGCGGCAATCTCCAGTGAAGCCTGGAGCAAGTGCTGCGGGTACAGCTCGGCCAACTGTGCCAGTGGGCGCAGATGCCGCTCGCCATTGGCGAACAGGCGCTGCCCGGCGCCCGCCACCGTGGTGTGGTGGCGGATCGCGCTCATGCAGTCCTGCAGGGCCCGGCGCCCACGTGCATGCATGTGCACATCGCCACAGGCCACGGTGCGCAACGACAGGCTGGCGGCCAAGGCCTGCATCTGCTGAAGGCGCTGGCGATCATCGGCGCCACGGTGCAAGTGCACGGCCAGCCACAACTGTGCGCCGAACACCTCGCGCAACCACTGCCCTGGCGTGGCATCCAGTGGGTCGTCCGGCACCCACAGTGCCACCAGGCCATCCAGCGGGCCGGCGAAATCCTCGCGCAGTAGCTGGTACTCGCCTTTGCCCGCCCGACGCCGCGCCCGGGTGATCAGCTTGCACAGGTGCTGGTAACCGCGCAGGTCTTCGACCAGCAACACCAGCTTGGGCCCATCGTGCACCCGCAACTCGCTGCCCACCAGCAGCCTGACCCCGGTCGCCTTCGCGGCCTGCCACGCCCGCACAATCCCGGCCAGGGTGCACTCATCGGTGATCGCCAGAGCTTGATAGCCCTGCAGGTGCGCACGCTCGAACAACTCGCGGGCACTGGACGCACCACGCTGGAAGGTGAAATTGGACAGGCAGTGCAACTCGGCATAGCCGCCACTCATGCGAACCACCCTTGCAGCCACAACGGCCCGCTCTCGCCCACGCACCGATAGGCCCAGCCACGCTGACCGGCCGGGGTTTCGACCAGGTAATAATCCCGCCGCACATCACCGCCATCCCACCAGCCAGACTCGATCCGCTCGGGCCCGCCAGCCAGCGCAGGCCCTGCAACGGCAAGGCCTGCGGCTGGGCGAGCAACCAGCCGGGGCGCGCTG
>NZ_JAAHBU010000123.1 GCF_010671725.1 Pseudomonas brassicae
AAAGCCACCTTCGGGTGGCTTTCTTCGTTCTGGCGATTGCTGCGACCCGTTCAACATCTACGGTTGAGTCGTTGTTTCTTCATCGGCACTGGCTTTTCTCGCTGCCCGTTCCTCAGCCTGCTCACGCTTGGCCTTTTCCTCACTTTCGCGAAAGAACTTTTCGCGCTCTTCAGTCTGCTTGCGATTCATGTCTTCCAGTCGCTGCATCTGTTCGCGGTTGTTCTCCTGCATCTTGCGCATACCTTCCATGTCCTGGCGTGCCCACTCGGCGGACCTCGCCTGATCTTCGCGCTGTTGCTGCTCGCGACGTTGCTGCATATCACGTTGCATGTCTTGCATCGTGGCCCCCACACATAGCGGAGTGACTGTTAGAAGTGTGGATGCGATCAGCATCGTGAAGGCACTACGACGGCTCTCCTGCCTGGGCATGACGATATTCCTGCTCGGTTCGTGAAGCCTTTTTGATGCCTCGCCGGCTGGAAGTTCCTTGTTGCGCACCATTTCTCTTTTTCGATCCATCGCATGATTTCTCTATGCGGGCCATTGCAATGATCACGGGGGCAGGGTTGGCGCGCGCTGGCCTATTGTCGAGCCGCCATGGCCTGTCAGATCGGCGCTGCCAGCCTTGTTCGTTCGGCTCTGGATCTTCAGCGCGGCTTTCCCTCACAACGCAAAAATCCACGGCACCATCACCACGCTCACAATCATCACCAGCACCGTAAACGGCACACCCACCTTCACGAAGTCACCAAACCGATACTGCCCCGGCCCCAGCACCAGTGTGTTCACTGGCGAAGACACCGGTGTCATGAACGCCGCCGATGCCGCCAGCGCTACGATCATCGCGAACGGGTAGGGCGAGGCGCCCAGTTGCTGGGCGGTGGTGATCGCCACCGGTGCCATCAGTACCGCAGTCGCGGTATTGGAGATGAACAGGCCAATCAGGGCAGTGATGGCGAACAGCGTGGCCAGGATCACATACGGCCCCGCATCGCCCAGTACGCCCACCAGCCCATGTACGGCCAGGGCGATGCCACCGGTTTTCTGCAGCGCCAGGGCAAACGGAAGCATGCCGACGATCAGGATCAGGCTTTGCCAGTGAATTGCGCGGTAGGCGCTGTCCATGTCGATGCAGCGGCTGGCGCCCATCAGCAGGCAGCCGATCAATGCCGCGACCACATTCGGCACCAGGCCGCTGATCATCAGGCCAACCATCACCGCCAGGCTGATCAATGCATAAGGCGCCTGGTTCAGCGCCGGCGCCACATTGTCGACCTCCGCCGGCAGGCTCAACACCAGAAAGTCGCGCGGCTGTGCCTGCAACTGACGGATGGCCTTCCACGTGCCGATTACCAGCAGGGTGTCGCCCAGCTTCAGTTTTTCTTCCACCAGTTGTTCATCGATGGCGGCCTGGTCACGGCGCAAGCCGACGACGTTGAGGCCCCAACGGCTGCGAAACGTGAGCTCCAGCAGGCTCTTGCCAATCAGCTGCGAGCCTGGCGGCAAGGCTACCTCGGCCATGCCCACTTCGCGCGACTGGTCGATGAAGTACGCGGCCTTGAAGTGCAGTGGCTCAAGTTGCATGGTCTGGCACAGGCTGCGCAGGTCGTCCCTGGGCGCGAACAGGTCCAGCAGCAGTACGTCGCCTTCATGCACCAGGGTGCTGGAGTCAGGGCTGATCACCCGTGTGTTGAACTTGTGCTGGCGCTCGATACCGACCACGTTGGCGCCGTGCTCGGTGCGCAGCTTGAGTTCGCTCAGGCTGTGGCCCACCAGCGGCGAACCGGGCCTTACCCGCAGCCGTCGTTCGCGGCCAGCCAGCTTGTAGTCCACGATAAGGTCCAGCAGCGTGCGTCGGGTCTGTGCACTGCCGTCCTTGCGCACCTCGCCCCCCAGCCAGTTGCGCGTCAGCAGCATGTAGCCCACCCCCAGTACCAGTATCACCAGGCCAAACGGGGTAAAGCTGAAAAAGTTGAAGCCGGCCTCGCCATGGCGCACCAGCTCGCTGTGCACCACCACGTTGGGTGGCGTGGCCACCAGGCTGAGCATGCCGCTGATCAGCCCGGCAAAAGCCAGCGGCATCATCAGGCGGCTGGGTGATACCTTCATGCGGGCGGCAATGCTCAGGACCACCGGGATGAAGATTGCCACCACGCCAGTGGAGCTCATGACCGAGCCCAGCCCGGCCACCGAGACCATCAGCAGCACGATCAGGCGCGTTTCGCTGTTGCCAGCCCTCTCGGCCATCCATTCGCCGATGCGGTAGGCAATGCCGGTGCGCACCAGGCCTTCACCAATCACGAACAGCGCGCGATCAGCACCACGTTGGGGTCGCTGAAGCCGGCCAGGGCCTCTTGTACGCTGAGAATGCCCAGCAAGGGCAGGGCGACGATCACCAGCAGCGCGACCACGTCCATGCGCGGCCGGTTGATGATGAACAGCGTGACGGCGGTGAACAGCAGGCCAAGCACCATGAGGAGTTCGTGGTTCATGCGGGTATCCGAAAAGTAGGCGCGGCAGAGTCTGGCAGAAACACGCTGGCGGTTTGTTGACCTGCTGCAGCGCTTGGGTGGCACGGGGCCAGATGTTAAGGTTCGCGGCTTTGTAGTGCTCAAGGACGAATAGGCTGTGCAACAGGTTAATAGCAATTTGAAGAATGTGGCGGTCGTGTTTGGGCTGCTCGGGTGTATCACGCTGCTCGGCTTTATCGTGCGCTACACCTCCAAGGTCAATGTGTTCCTGATCTGGGACGCCATCGCGTATCGCTATATCGTGATCAATGTGCTGCTGGTGGCGACGGCCATCGCGTGCTCGGTGTTGCTCAATCACCGCAACAACGATTACGCCGTGAGGGCGGCGGTGGTGCTATGCCTGTTGGGCCTGCTGGTGCAGTGGCTGTTCGGTTTCGAGATGTCGGTATTTCTCGGTGTGGCCAGCCTGTACCTGGCCGGCGTGCTCGGCATGTTAGCTGCATTGGGCAACCTGCCGGCAGACGCGCCTGTCGCCAGCGATGTCGAGGCTAGTGACAAATAAGCCAAAGCTGATAGATTTCAGGCGGTTGAAGCAGCGGTCGGGCTGCCGGTCGCAGGAAGGAATGCCCCATGATTGCAAAAGAGTCACGCCAGGCGGTCGCGCTTGAGCGCTTCGCCCAGGCAAATCCGCAGTTGCTGGAAGAAATCGCGGGCCTCAGTGCCCACGAGCAACAGCAGCAGATCCAGTGGGCGTTTGAAGGCCAGGCTGACGAACAGGGCGTGCAGCCTTGGGAGCTTGCGCTCCAGTTGATTGCTGAGTCGCCCGAAGAGCTACGCCAGATGCGCCTCGAGGTGCACCGCGAGGTGGCCGAGGCACTGGGTCTGAGCTGGCAGGAATACTGCGAGTTCAACGAAATCGAAGATGCCGCGCCCTGAGGCGCGGTAGTCAAATGTGCCGGTGCCTGTTCTCCATGATGTGAACGGGGTGACTTCTGGTGTTCGAGTCACTAGAATGCTTGCCCTTGATTCTGGAGTCGGGTATCGCCGGCTAACGTCTGTGCAACGAGGAATATCCATGCAAGTTTCTGTTGAAAATACTACCGCTCTCGAGCGCCGCATGAGCGTCACCGTGCCGGCTGAGCGTATCGAGAGCCAGGTCAACAAGCGTCTGCAGCAGACTGCCCAAAAGGCCAAGATTGCTGGTTTCCGTCCAGGCAAAGTGCCAATGAGCGAAATCAAGCGCCGTTTCGGTGCTGACGCTCGCCAGGAAGCCGTAGGCGACGTTATCCAGTCCTCCTTCTACGAAGCCGTGGTTGAGCAGAAGCTGAACCCTGCCGGTTCGCCTTCGATCGAGCCCAAGTCGCTCGAAGCTGGCAAAGATCTCGAATATGTAGCTGTTTTCGAAGTATTCCCGGAGTTCACCGTTGCCGGTTTCGACTCGATCGCCGTCGAGCGCCTGAGCGCCGACGTGGCCGATGCCGACCTGGACAACATGCTGGAAGTGCTGCGCAAGCAGAACGTGCGTTTCGAACTGACCGAGCGTGCTGCCCAGAACGAAGACCAGCTGAACATCGATTTCGTCGGCAAGGTCGACGGTGAAGTGTTCGCCGGTGGTTCGGCCCAGGGCACCCAGCTGGTGCTGGGTTCCGGCCGCATGATCCCAGGCTTCGAAGAAGGCCTGGTCGGCGCCAAGGCCGGTGAAGAGCGCGTTCTGAACCTGACCTTCCCCGAGGACTACCAGAACCTGGACCTGGCTGGCAAAGCCGCCGAGTTCACCGTCACCGTCAATAGCGTTTCCGAGCCAAAGCTGCCAGAGCTGACCGAAGAATTCTTCGCCCAGTTTGGTATCAAGGAAACCGGCATCGAGGGCTTTCGCACCGAAGTTCGCAAGAACATGGAGCGTGAGCTGCGCCAGGCGATCAAGACCAAGGTCAAGAACCAGGTAATGGACGGCCTGCTGGCTGCCAACCCGATCGAAGTGCCGAAGGCCCTGCTGGAAAACGAAGTGAACCGTCTGCGCGTGCAGGCCGTTCAGCAGTTCGGCGGCAACATCAAGCCTGAGCAACTGCCGGCCGAGCTGTTCGAAGAGCAAGCCAAGCGCCGCGTCGTGCTGGGCCTGATCGTGGCCGAAGTGGTCAAGCAGAACGACCTCAAGCCAGACGAAGACCGCGTTCGCGAAATGATCCAGGAAATGGCTTCGGCCTACCAGGAGCCTGAGCAGGTCGTGGCCTGGTACTACAAGAACGACCAGCAGCTGAACGAAGTTCGTTCGGTTGTGCTGGAAGAACAAGTTGTGGATACTGTTCTGCAGAAAGCGACTGTGACCGACAAATCGGTCTCTTACGAAGAAGCTGTCAAGCCGGTGCAGGCACCTGCCGCTGACTGATTTCCTTCTCTCGTAGGAAAACACCACAAGCCAGCCTTCGCGCTGCTTGTGCGTATTCAAGACATGACTATTTGGGAGTGAGTGCAGGACATGTCCCGCAATTCTTATTATCAGCAGAGCTCTGACATCCAGGCCGCAGGCGGCCTGGTCCCGATGGTTATCGAGCAATCCGCTCGTGGCGAACGCGCCTATGACATCTACTCGCGCCTGTTGAAGGAACGAGTGATCTTTCTGGTCGGCCCGGTAGAGGACTACATGGCCAACCTGATCGCAGCGCAACTGCTGTTCCTTGAAGCGGAAAACCCGGACAAGGACATCCATCTCTACATCAACTCGCCGGGCGGTTCGGTGACTGCAGGCATGTCGATCTACGACACCATGCAGTTCATCAAGCCCGACGTCTCTACCACCTGCATCGGCCAGGCGTGCTCCATGGGCGCCTTCCTGCTCGCCGCAGGTGCCAAGGGCAAGCGTCACTGCCTGCCAAACTCGCGGGTGATGATTCACCAGCCGCTGGGTGGCTTCCAGGGTCAGGCCTCGGATATCGAGATCCATGCCAAGGAAATCCTGCAGATCAAGTCGCGTCTGAACGAGCTGCTGGCCTATCACACCGGGCAAGACCTCGAGACCATCGAGCGTGACACCAACCGCGACAACTTCATGAGCGCCGAGCGCGCTGCCGAGTACGGCCTGATCGACTCGGTGCACAACAAGCGGCATATGGCTGTTTGATAGGCGCCCCAGCAGGTGGTCGGGCCCTCCCGCCACCTGTGGACTTGAAAAAGCCCGCAATTGCCTTCATCTTGTGTTGCAAGCCTACCGGATTGGATCGATCGAATGACTGACACCCGTAACGGCGAGGACAACGGCAAATTGCTCTATTGCTCCTTCTGCGGCAAAAGCCAGCATGAAGTACGCAAGTTGATTGCCGGCCCCTCGGTCTTTATCTGCGACGAGTGCGTCGACCTGTGCAACGACATCATCCGTGAGGAGGTGCAGGAAGCCCAGGCCGAGAGCAGCGCGCATAAATTGCCTTCGCCGAAAGAAATCAGCGGCATCCTGGACCAGTATGTGATTGGTCAGGAACGCGCGAAAAAAGTTCTGGCCGTAGCGGTGTACAACCACTACAAACGCCTGAATCAACGTGACAAGAAGAACGACGATGTCGAGCTCGGCAAGAGCAACATCCTGCTGATCGGTCCGACGGGCTCGGGTAAGACCCTGCTCGCCGAAACCCTCGCGCGCCTGTTGAATGTGCCGTTCACCATTGCCGACGCCACCACGCTGACTGAAGCGGGTTACGTGGGTGAAGATGTCGAGAACATCATTCAGAAACTGCTGCAGAAGTGCGACTACGACGTGGAAAAGGCCCAGATGGGCATTGTCTACATCGACGAAATCGACAAGATCTCGCGCAAGTCGGACAACCCGTCGATCACCCGTGACGTATCGGGTGAGGGCGTGCAGCAGGCGCTGCTCAAGCTGATCGAAGGCACGGTTGCCTCGGTACCGCCGCAAGGTGGCCGCAAGCACCCGCAGCAGGAGTTCCTGCAGGTCGATACGCGCAACATCCTGTTCATCTGCGGCGGTGCGTTCTCTGGCCTTGAAAAGGTCATCCAGAATCGCTCCACCCGTGGTGGCATCGGCTTTGGTGCGGAAGTTCGCAGCAAGGAAGAAGGCAAGAAGGTTGGCGAGTCGCTGCGTGAAGTCGAGCCGGACGACCTGGTCAAGTTTGGCCTGATCCCCGAGTTCGTCGGCCGCCTGCCGGTGCTGGCAACCCTGGACGAGCTCGACGAGGCTGCGCTGATGCAGATCCTCACCGAGCCGAAGAACGCCTTGACCAAGCAGTACGGCAAGCTGTTCGAGATGGAAGGCGTCGACCTGGAGTTCCGCAGCGATGCGCTCAAGTCGGTGGCCCGCAAGGCACTGGAGCGCAAGACCGGTGCCCGTGGCCTGCGCTCGATCCTCGAAGGCATCCTGCTCGACACCATGTACGAGATTCCCTCGCAGAAGGAAGTCAGCAAGGTGGTGATCGACGAGAGCGTCATCGATGGTTCGTCCAAGCCGCTGTTGATCTACGAGAACAGCGAGCCGCAAGCCAAGGCTGCACCCGACGCCTGAGTCGGGTGACGGCAGCAAACAAGCAAGGGGCCTTCGGGCCCCTTTGCTTTTCCTGTCGCAGAGCTTGTTTTTTTGCGGGCCTGCCCCCACATTAAACCCAAGCTCAAATTTCCATAGGATTACGGCCATAAGGCCGCTGTAGAGGCGAAATCATGAAGACAACCCTCGACTTGCCTCTTTTGCCATTGCGCGATGTCGTCGTTTACCCGCACATGGTCATCCCGCTGTTCGTGGGGCGTGAAAAGTCCATCGAGGCCCTTGAGGCTGCGATGACGGGCGAGAAGCAGATCCTCCTGCTGGCCCAGAAGAATCCCGCTGACGACGATCCAGGTGAAGATGCCCTGTACCGCGTCGGCACCATCGCCACCGTCCTGCAACTGCTCAAGCTGCCCGATGGCACCGTCAAGGTGCTGGTCGAGGGTGAGCAGCGCGGTGCAGTCGAGCGCTTTGTCGAAGTCGACGGGCATATCCGTGCCGATGTGGCACTGATCGACGAAGTCGAGACCGCCGATCGCGAGTCCGAAGTGTTCGTGCGCAGCCTGCTGTCGCAGTTCGAGCAATATGTACAGCTGGGCAAGAAAGTCCCGGCTGAAGTCCTGTCTTCGCTCAACAGCATCGACGAGCCGGGGCGCCTGGTCGACACCATGGCCGCGCACATGGCCCTGAAGATCGAACAGAAGCAGGAAATCCTCGAAATCATCGACCTGGGTGCCCGGGTCGAGCACGTCCTGGCGTTGCTGGATGCCGAAATCGACCTGTTGCAGGTCGAAAAGCGTATCCGCGGCCGGGTCAAGAAGCAGATGGAGCGCAGCCAGCGCGAGTACTACCTGAATGAGCAGATGAAGGCCATTCAGAAAGAACTCGGCGACAGCGACGAAGGCCACAACGAAATCGAAGAGCTGAAAAAGCGCCTTGATGCCGCCGGCCTGCCAAAAGATGCCTACACCAAGGCCCAGGCCGAGCTCAACAAGCTCAAGCAGATGTCGCCGATGTCTGCAGAAGCCACCGTGGTGCGCTCGTACCTCGACTGGCTGGTGCAGGTGCCGTGGAAGGCCCAGAGCAAGGTACGCCTGGACCTGGCCAAGGCCGAAGAGATCCTCGACGCCGACCACTATGGCCTGGACGAGGTGAAGGAGCGCATCCTCGAATACCTCGCCGTGCAAAAACGGGTCAAGAAGATCCGTGGCCCGGTGCTGTGCCTGGTCGGGCCGCCTGGCGTGGGCAAGACCTCGCTGGCCGAGTCCATCGCCAGTGCCACCAACCGCAAGTTCGTGCGCATGGCCCTGGGTGGCGTGCGTGACGAGGCCGAGATTCGTGGCCACCGCCGTACCTACATTGGTTCGATGCCTGGCCGTCTGATTCAGAAGATGACCAAGGTGGGTGTACGCAACCCGCTGTTCCTACTCGACGAAATCGACAAGATGGGCAGCGACATGCGTGGCGACCCGGCGTCGGCGCTGCTCGAAGTGCTCGACCCCGAGCAGAACCACAACTTCAACGATCACTACCTGGAGGTCGACTACGACCTGTCGGACGTGATGTTCCTGTGCACCTCCAACTCGATGAACATTCCGCCGGCGCTGCTCGACCGCATGGAAGTCATTCGCCTGCCGGGGTACACCGAGGACGAGAAGATCAACATCGCGGTCAAGTACCTGTCGCCCAAGCAGATCAAGGCCAATGGCCTGAAAAAGGGCGAGCTGGAAATCGACACCGCAGCGATCCGCGACATCATCCGCTACTACACCCGTGAAGCCGGTGTGCGTGGCCTGGAGCGGCAGGTGGCGAAGATCTGCCGCAAGGTGGTCAAGGAGCACGCCGGGCACAAGCAGGTGGCTGTCAAGGTCGACAGCGACAACCTCGAGCA
Source organism: Pseudomonas brassicae (assembly GCF_010671725.1). GTDB lineage: Bacteria > Pseudomonadota > Gammaproteobacteria > Pseudomonadales > Pseudomonadaceae > Aquipseudomonas > Aquipseudomonas brassicae. Next base: position 8,846 of record NZ_JAAHBU010000123.1, read on the forward strand.
TTACCTGGGTGTACGCAAGTTCCGCTACGGCCTGGCCGAGCAGCAGGATCAGGTCGGCCAGGTAACTGGTCTGGCATGGACCCAGGTGGGTGGCGAGTTGCTGACCATCGAAGCCGCGGTCATCCCGGGCAAGGGCCAGCTGATCAAGACCGGTTCGCTGGGTGACGTGATGGTCGAATCCATTACCGCTGCGCAAACCGTGGTGCGTAGCCGTGCGCGCAGCCTGGGTATCCCGGCTGACTTCCACGAGAAGCGTGACACCCACATCCATATGCCGGAAGGCGCCACGCCCAAGGACGGCCCGAGTGCCGGTGTGGGCATGTGCACCGCACTGGTGTCGGCGCTGACCGGTATTCCGGTGCGTGCCGATGTGGCCATGACCGGTGAAATCACCTTGCGTGGTCAGGTACTGGCAATTGGCGGGTTGAAGGAGAAATTGCTGGCGGCACATCGTGGCGGAATCAAGACCGTGATCATTCCAGAAGAGAATGTGCGCGACCTGAAAGAAATTCCGGACAACATTAAGCAGGATCTTCAGATTAAACCTGTCAAATGGATTGACGAAGTCCTCCAAATTGCGCTGCAATACGCCCCGGAGCCCTTGCCAGATGTGGCTCCCGAGATTGTCGCCAAGGATGAAAAGCGCGACAGTGATTCCAAGGAACGAATCAGTACCCATTAGTACGTATTTGGCTGGGGGGCTTCCTTGACAGTATTTTCGGGCCCTTGTTATAAAGCGGCGCCTAAGTGTCAACAGGCCACCCAGCACTCGTTTTGCTTTTCATTACATACTTAGAAACAAACTCAAATAGAGATAAGGGGACTTAGAGTGAACAAGTCGGAACTGATTGACGCTATTGCCGCATCTGCTGATATCCCGAAAGCTGTCGCCGGCCGTGCGCTGGACGCAGTCATCGAATCCGTCACCGGCGCCCTGAAGGACGGTGACTCTGTGGTACTGGTTGGTTTCGGTACCTTCTCCGTAACCGATCGTCCTGCCCGTACCGGCCGCAACCCGCAGACCGGCAAGACTCTGGAAATCCCTGCTGCCAAGAAGCCAGGCTTCAAGGCCGGCAAAGCACTGAAAGAAGCCGTCAACTAAGTCGTCTCTTTCAGGCTTCGCCTAGCCGGGTCAGGTCTCGCCTGGCCTGGTAGCGAAGCACGGGGAATCGCAAAAACAGATTCCCGTGTGCTTCGCCAGTTACGAGAAGGCGCATCCTCGGATGCGCCTTTCTTCTATCAGGACTCTACCCACGCTCCGCGGTTTGTTTGTTTAGTACAGCCGTTTCTGGGGGACGCATGCTGCAGAATATCAGGGACAATTCACAAGGTTGGATTGCCAAGACCATCATCGGTGTCATCGTTGCCTTGATGGCGCTGACCGGCTTCGATGCCATCTTCCAGGCCACCACCCACAGCCAGGACGCTGCCAAGGTCAATGGTGACACCATCAGCCAGAACGAGCTGAGCCAGGCCGTCGACATGCAACGTCGGCAGTTGATGCAACAGCTGGGCAAGGACTTCGACGCCTCCCTGCTGGATGAGAAAATGCTGCGTGAAGCAGCACTCAAAGGCCTCATCGAGCGCAAGTTGCTGCTCCAGGGCGCCAAGGATGCCAAATTCAGCTTCTCTGAAGCGGCACTTGACCAGGTCATCCTGCAAACACCGGAATTCCAGGTCGACGGCAAGTTCAGCCCTGAGCGTTTCGATCAGGTGATCCGTCAGCTGGGCTACGGTCGCCTGCAGTTCCGCGACATGCTGGCGCAGGAAATGCTGATCGGCCAACTGCGTGCTGGCCTGGCCGGCAGCGGTTTCGTGACCGATGCACAGGTTGACGCGTTTGCCCGTATCGAGAAGCAGACCCGTGATTTCGCATCGCTGACCTTCAAGGCCGACCCGGCTGCGGTCAAGGTCAGCGACGAAGAGATCAAGGCGAATTACGACGAGCACGCCAAGGAGTTCATGAGCCCCGATCAGGTGGTCATCGACTACATCGAGCTGAAGAAAGCTGCGTTCTTCGACCAGGTCAAGGTCGACGACGACGCGCTTCAGGCGCTGTATCAGAAAGAGATCGCCAACCTGGCCGAGCAGCGCCATGCCGCGCACATCCTCATCGAGGTCAACGACAAGCTTGACGATGCCCAGGCCAAGGCCCGTATCGAAGAAATCAAGCAGCGTCTGGACAAAGGTGAAGACTTCGCCAAGCTGGCCAAGGAGTTCTCCCAGGATCCGGGTTCGGCCACCACGGGTGGTGATCTGGGCTATGCCGGGCAGGGCGTCTACGATCCAGCGTTCGAAGAGGCGCTGTATGCGCTGAACAAAGGCCAGGTATCGGCGCCGGTGCGTACCGATTTCGGCTGGCACCTGATCAAGCTGCTGGATGTGCAGGCGCCTGAAGTGCCGACCTTCGCCAGCCTGAAAGACAAGCTGACCCGCGAACTCAAGACCCAGCAGGTCGAGCAGCGCTTCGTCGAAGTGACCAAGCAGTTGGAAGACTCGGCGTTCGAAGCCTCCGACCTGGCCCAGCCGGCCCAGGACCTTGGCCTGAAGCTCAACACCTCGGAACCGTTCGGCCGTGAAGGCGGCGATGGCATCACCGCCAACCGCGCCGTGATCCAGGCCGCGTTCAGCCCTGAAGTGCTGGAAGAGGGTGCCAACAGCACCGCGCTGGAGCTGGACCCCGAGACCGTGGTGGTGATTCGCGTCAAGGAGCACCGCAAGCCCGAGCAGTTGCCACTGGAAGTGGTGTCCGACAGCATTCGCAAGCACCTGGCCAAGGAGCACGCGAGTGCAACTGCCAAGGCCAAGGGCGAAGCCCTGATTGCCGGTCTGCGCGACGGCAAGGTGGCACTGGCGGCCCAGCAGGAAGGTCAGAGCTGGAAGGTCCAGGAAGCGGTCACACGCAGCCAGGAGGCCATCGAGCCGGCCGAGCTGCAAGCAGTGTTCCGCATGAGCAAGCCTGAAGCCAAGGACAAGCCGACCTACGGCAGCGTCACCCTGGCAGATGGCAGCTTTGTGGTGCTGCGCCTGAACGGCGTCAACGAAGGGGCTGCGGCCAGCGAAGAAGAGAAGGCGGCTTACCGTCGCTTCCTGGCTTCGCGTGCCGGCCAGCAGGACTTCGCGGCGTACCGCAAGCAGTTGGAAGAGAAGGCGGACATCACCCGTTATTGAGTGATGCTGCTACAAACAGAAAGGGCCGCTGATGCGGCCCTTTCTGTTTGTGTGCTGCCTGTACAGCCCCCTTCGCTGGCTTGCCAGCGAAGGGGCCGGAACAGTCGGTAGAGCAAACCCCAGGCAAAGAAAAGGCCGCATCAGCGGCCTTTTCCCATTCAGCACACCTTACTCGGTAAGGTCGCCCATGGCGGTGGTGTTGAAGCCGCCGTCCACGTACATGATTTCACCGCTCACGCCCGACGCCAGGTCCGAGCAGAGGAAGGCGCCGGCATTGCCGACTTCGTCGATGGTGACGTTGCGACGCAGCGGGGTCTGCGCTTCGTTGGCGTCCAGCATCTTGCGGAAGTTCTTGATGCCCGAGGCCGCCAGGGTGCGGATAGGGCCGGCCGATACCGCGTTCACGCGGGTGCCATCCGGGCCCAGGCTGCGTGCCAGGTAGCGTACGCCGGCTTCCAGGCTGGCCTTGGCCATGCCCATCACGTTGTAGTTCGGCATGGTGCGCTCGGCACCCAGGTACGACAGGGTCAGCAGGCTGCCATTGCGGCCTTTCATCAGTTCGCGACCGGCCTTGGCCAGGGCCACGAAGCTGTAGGCGCTGATGTCGTGGGCGATACGGAAGCCATCACGGGTGGTGGCCTGGGTGAAGTCGCCATCGAGCTGGTCGCCCGGTGCAAAGCCCACGGAGTGCACGATGCAGTCCAGGCCGTCCCACTTCTTGCTCAGTTCTTCGAAGACCTTGGCGATTTCTTCATCGCTGGCAACGTCACAGGGGAAGCACAGCTCAGGGCTGGAGCCCCAGCCAGCGGCGAACTCTTCGACGCGGCCCTTGAGCTTTTCGTTCTGGTAGGTGAAGGCAAGTTCTGCACCCTCGCGATGCATGGCGGCAGCAATACCGGATGCGATGGACAGTTTGCTTGCGACACCGACGATCAGTACGCGCTTACCGGCGAGAAAACCCATGTGTTGTTCCTCTTCAGGTTAATCGACAGCTGTGGGGGCCAAAAAGGCGGCTTCCAGCAGCTGCTGTGTATAGGGATGTTGCGGGGCGCTGAAAATGCTCGACGCCGGACCTTGTTCCACCACCTTGCCCTGCTTGACCACCATCAACTGGTGGCTCAGCGCCTTGACCACCGCCAGGTCGTGGCTGATGAACAGGTAGGTCAGGTTGTACTTGGTCTGCAGCGTACGCAGCAGTTCCACCACCTGGCGCTGTACGGTCCGGTCGAGCGCCGAGGTGGGCTCGTCCAGCAGTATCAGTGCCGGTTTCAATACCAGTGCCCGGGCAATGGCAATACGTTGTCGCTGGCCACCGGAGAACTCGTGAGGGTAGCGGTGCCGCGTTTGCGGATCCAGTCCTACTTCCTCGAGCGCCTCCATGATCGCCTGTTCCTGCTCTGCCTCCGTGCCAATCCGATGAATGCGCAGGCCCTCTCCGACGATGTCGCTCACGCACATGCGTGGGCTCAGGCTGCCGAAGGGGTCCTGGAAAACCACCTGCATCTGCCGGCGCAATGGTCGTACCTGATGTTGCGTAAGGCCCTCCAGCGCCTGGCCCTCAAAGCGTATGCCGCCCTGGCTGCCGATCAACCGCAAGATCGCCAGGCCCAGGGTGGACTTGCCCGAACCACTCTCGCCCACGATGCCCAGGGTCTGGCCCTGGGGCAGGCTGAAGTTGATGCCATCCACCGCTTTGACGTGGTCGACGGTCTTGCGCAGCAGGCCCTTCTTGATCGGGAACCACACGCGCAGGTCCTCGACCTCGAGCATTGGCGCGCCCACCGGGTTGCCGGCAGGCGTGCCGCTGGGCTCGGCACCCAGCAGCATTGCGTATACGGATGCTGCGGGGCACGGAACAATTCGTCACACGACGCCTGTTCGACGATGCAACCGCGCTGCATGACACATACGCGGTGGGCAATTCTTTTCACCAGGTTCAAATCGTGACTGATCAGTAACAGTGCCATGCCCAGGCGCGCCTGCAGATCCTTGAGCAATTCGAGGATTTTCAGCTGCACGGTGACGTCCAGTGCGGTGGTCGGTTCGTCGGCAATCAGCAGCTCTGGCTCGTTGGCCAGCGCCATGGCGATCATCACCCGCTGGCGTTGGCCGCCCGACAGCTCGTGGGGCAGGGCCTTGAGGCGCTTGACCGGTTCGGGTATACCCACCAGTTCCAGCAGCTCCAGCGTGCGTGCGGTGGCCGCCTTGCCGCGCAGGCCCTTGTGCAGCATGAGGATCTCGTTGATCTGCTTTTCGATGCTGTGCAGCGGGTTCAGCGAGGTCATCGGTTCCTGGAAGATCATCGCGATGCGGTTGCCGCGGATACGCCGCATCTGCTTCTCGTCCAGGGTCAGCAGGTCGCGGCCCTCATAGCTGATGCTGCCGCTGGGGTGGCGCGCCAGCGGGTAGGGCAGCAGGCGCAGGATGGAGTGCGCCGTCACCGACTTGCCCGAGCCGCTTTCGCCCACCAGGGCCAGGGTCTCGCCGCGGTGGATGTCGAACTGATGCCTTCGACCACACGTTGCTGTTGCTCGCCGGTGACGAACTCGACGGACAGGTCGCGCACTTCGATCAAGGTGTCGTTACTCATCTCATTTCCTCGGGTCGAAGGCATCGCGGGCAGACTCGCCAATGAACACCAGCAGGCTCAGCATTACTGCCAGCACGGCGAACGCGCTCATGCCCAACCAGGGCGCCTGCAGGTTGGACTTGCCCTGTGCCACCAGCTCGCCCAGCGACGGTGCGCCGGGCGGCAGGCCGAAGCCGAGGAAGTCCAGGGCGGTCAGCGTGCCGATGGCGCCGGTCAGGATGAACGGCAGGAAGGTCATAGTCGAGACCATCGCATTGGGCAAGATATGGCGGTACATGATCGCGCCGTTCTGCATGCCCAGGGCACGTGCCGCTCGCACGTACTCCAGGTTGCGCCCGCGCAGGAACTCGGCGCGTACCACATCCACCAGGCTCATCCACGAGAACAGCAGCATGATGCCCAGCAGCCACCAGAAGTTCGGTTGCACGAAGCTGGCCAGGATGATCAGCAGGTACAGCACCGGCAGCCCCGACCAAATCTCCAGGAAGCGCTGCCCGGCCAGGTCCACCCAGCCGCCATAGAACCCCTGCAGGGCCCCGGCGATCACGCCGATGATCGAGCTGAGCACGGTCAGGGTCAGGGCGAACAGCACCGAGATGCGAAAGCCATAGATCACCCGTGCCAGCACATCGCGGCCCTGGTCGTCGGTGCCCAGCAGGTTCTGCGCCGACGGCGGGGCCGGGGCGGGCACCTTCAGGTCATAGTTGATGCTCTGGTAGCTGAACGGGATCGGTGCCCACAGTACCCAGCTGTCCTTGGCCGCCAGCAGTTCGCGAATGTACGGGCTCTTGTAGTTGGCCTCCAGCGGGAACTCGCCGCCGAAGGTGGTCTCCGGGTAGCGCTTGAGCGCCGGGAAATACCATTCGCCGTCGTAGCGCACCGCCAGCGGCTTGTCGTTGGCGATCAGCTCGGCGCCCAGGCTCAGCCCGAACAGGATCAGGAACAGCCACAGCGACCACCAGCCACGGCGGTTGGCCTTGAAGCGCAGGAAGCGCCGGCGGTTGAGAGGGGATAGCGTCATCTCAGTGCTCCCGGCTGTCGAAGTCGATGCGTGGATCGACCAGGGTATAGGTCAGGTCACCGATCAGTTTCACCACCAGTCCAAGCAGGGTGAAGATGAACAATGTACCGAACACCACCGGGTAGTCGCGGTTGATCGCGGCTTCGAAGCTCATCAGGCCCAGGCCGTCGAGTGAGAAGATCACCTCCACCAGCAACGAGCCGGTGAAGAAGATACCGATGAAGGCCGACGGAAAGCCGGCGATCACCAGCAGCATGGCGTTGCGAAACACATGCCCGTAGAGCACGCGATTCGGGCTCAGGCCCTTGGCCTTGGCGGTGACCACGTACTGCTTGTTGATCTCGTCCAGGAAGCTGTTCTTGGTCAGCAGGGTCATGGTGGCGAAGTTGCCGATCACCAGCGCGGTCACCGGCAGCGTCAGGTGCCAGAAGTAATCGAGGATCTTGCCGGTGGTGCTCAGTTCGTCGAAGTTGTTCGAGGTCAGCCCGCGCAACGGGAACCAGTCCAGGTAGCTGCCACCGGCAAACAGCACGATCAGCAGGATGGCGAACAGGAACGCCGGGATCGCGTAGCCGATGATGATCGCCGAGCTGGTCCACACATCGAAGTGGCTGCCGTGGCGGGTGGCCTTGGCGATGCCCAGCGGTATCGATACCAGGTACATGATCAGCGTGCTCCACAGCCCCAGCGAGATCGACACCGGCATCTTCTCGGCGATCAGGTCGATGACCTTGGCGTCGCGGAAGAAGCTGTTGCCAAAGTCCAGCTGGGCGTAGTTCTTGATCATGATCCACAGGCGTTCCGGTGCCGACTTGTCGAAGCCGTACATGCGCTCGATTTCCTCGATCAGGGCCGGGTCCAGGCCCTGCGCGCCACGGTAGTTGGAACCGGCCACCGAGACCTCCGAGCCACCCCCGGCGATGCGGCTGGTGGCACCATCGAAGCCTTCGAGCTTGGCGATCATCTGTTCTACCGGGCCGCCAGGGGCTGCCTGGATGATCGCGAAGTTGATGATCAGGATGCCCAGCAGGGTCGGGATGATCAGCAGCAGGCGGCGAAAGATGTAGGCCAGCATGCTATTGCTCCCCGGCCGTTGGCGTGCCGTCGCTGTTCACCGGTACGCTCGGCGCCACATCAGGCTTGATCCACCAGGTGTTGATGCCGATGTCGTATTTGGGTGGTGTGGCCGGGTGGCCGATATGGTTCCAGTACGCCACGCGCCAGGTCTTGATATGCCAGTTGGGCACCACGTAATAGCCCCACTGCAGCACGCGGTCCAGGGCGCGGGTGTGTTCGATCAGGCTCTGGCGCGAAGCGGCATTGATCAGCCCGTCCACCAGGGTGTCCACGGCCGGGTCCTTCAGGCCCATGAAGTTGCGACTGCCAGGCTTGTCGGCGCTGGCGCTCTGCCAGAACTCGCGCTGCTCGTTACCCGGCGAATTGGACTGCGGGAAGCCGCCGACGATCATGTCGAAGTCTCGCGAACGCAGCCGGTTGATGTACTCGGAAACGTCGACGCGACGGATGTTCAGCTCAATGCCGAGGTCAGCGAGGTTGCGCTTGTAGGGCAGCAGGATGCGTTCGAACTCGGTCTGCGCCAGCAGGAATTCGATGACCACGGGTTTGCCCTGAGGGTCCACCATCTTGTCGTCGTGGATGCGCCAGCCCGCGTCCTGCAGCAGCTTGTAGGCCTTGCGCTGCTGTTCGCGGATCATGCCGCTGCCATCGGTGACCGGGTTCTTGAAGGCCTGGGTGAACACCTGCTCGGGGACTTGCCCGCGCAGTGGCTCCAGCAATTTCAGCTCGCCCGCGTCGGGCAGGCCGCTGGCCGCCATGTCGGAATTTTCGAAGAAGCTGGTGGTACGGGTGTAGGCGCCGTTGAACAGCTGCTTGTTGGTCCACTCGAAATCCAGCAGCAGGCTCAGCGCCTCGCGTACACGCACGTCCTGGAACACCGGGCGGCGCAGGTTGAACACGAAGCCCTGCATGCCGGTGGGGTTGCCGTTGGCGATTTCTTCGCGGATCAGGCGCTTCTCGCGCACTGCCGGGATGTTGTATGCGGTGGCCCAGTTCTTCGCGCTCACCTCCAGCCAGTAGTCGAACTGCCCGGCCTTGAGCGCTTCGAGTGCCACGGTGTTGTCACGGTAGTAGTCCACGCGAAGGGTG
>NZ_JAAHBU010000124.1 GCF_010671725.1 Pseudomonas brassicae
CTGGCTTGCCAGCGAATGCAACACCGCAGGACTCGATCAGGCCACCGCCGGCAACGCCCCCATCTTCCCATTGCAATACACCAGTGGCCCGGTCTCGCGCTGCGGCACGATCAGGTTCCTCACCGCACCGACCATGATCGCGTGGTCCCCGCCTTCATACTCGCGCCACAGCTCGCATTCGATGATCGCCGTGGCATTGGCCAGCAACGGGTTGCCCAGTTCGCTCAGGGTCCACTCGATGCCTTCGGCCTTGTCCTTGCCCTTGCGTGCAAACGCATAGGCCTCCTTCTGCTGTACGCCCGACAGCACATGAATCGCAAAGCGCTTGTTGCGAATCAGCACCGGATACGAATCCGAACTGTAGTTGGGGCAGAACAGCACCAGTGCCGGCTCCATCGACAGCGAACTGAACGCACTGGCGGTCAGCCCCACCACCTGCCCGTCATCGTCCAGCGTGGTGATCACCGTTACCCCGCAAGGGAACGAACCCATGACTTGTTTGTAGACGGCTGCATCGATCATCGGACGATCCTCGGGGGGCGTTGAAGCGGTTTTTATCAGGTTTGTAGGTATGATGGTATACCGTAATACATTCTTTGCAAGGCCTTTTCAGCCTGCCACGACGAACGTCCGAACGTCCTTGCAGGCCGCGTATTTACTGGGGGTTAAACGTTTAATTCGATTTTTTCGGGCGGTAACTTTCGGATCAGACGCACAACAAAACACCAGATCAGTCTTGTCAAAGCTTTGGAATACCATAATATGGTCCGCACTTCATGGCTGCCGCAGAGCGCCCAGGTTTGGCCTTTAAACAACGATAAAAACAGACAAACTCGAGTGGATGACTATGTCCCAGACGTCACGGCAAGACCCGTTGATCGAGAACCACACGGTCGATTACGTACCGTTGGCGGAGCGCCACGGGAAGGCGCGCGATCTGTTCACCCTGTGGTTCAGCACCAACATTGCGCCACTGCCCATCGTCACCGGGGCGATGGTGGTGCAGGTGTTTCACCTCGACCTGCTGTGGGGGCTGATCGCGATCGTGCTCGGGCATATGCTCGGCGGTATCGTCATTGCCCTGGCGTCGGCCCAGGGCCCGCGCATGGGCATCCCGCAGATGGTGCAGAGCCGTGGCCAGTTCGGCCGCTATGGCGCACTGCTGATCGTGTTCTTTGCCGCGATCATCTACATCGGCTTCTTCATCTCCAACATCGTGCTGGCGGGCAAGTCGATCGTCGGCGTGTCGCCGTCGGTACCGGTGCCTACCAGCATCCTGATCGGCGCACTGGCGGCCACTGCCATCGGCGTGATCGGCTACCGCTTCATCCACATCCTCAACCGCATCGGCACCTGGGTCATGGGTGGCGCGTTGCTGGCGGGCTTTGCCTACATCTTCGCCCATGAGCTGCCGATGGACTTCTTCAGCCGTGGCGGCTTCAACCTGTCGGGCTGGCTGGCCACCGTGTCGCTGGGGATCATCTGGCAGATCAGCTTCTCGCCCTACACCTGCGACTACTCACGCTACCTGCCGGCGGATATCGGCATTGCACGGCCGTTCCTGGCCACCTACCTGGGGGCGACGCTGGGCACCATCCTGTCGTTCGTGTTCGGTGCGGTCGCGGTGCTGGCCACCCCGGAAGGCACCGAGGCGATGACGGCGGTCAAGCAGTCCACCGGTTGGCTGGGGCCGATCCTGATGGTGCTGTTCCTGCTCAACATCATCAGCCACAACGCGCTGAACCTGTATGGCGCGGTGCTCTCGATCATCACCTCGATCCAGACCTTTGCCAGCCAGTGGGTGCCGAGTATCAAGGTGCGTGTGGTGCTGTCGAGCGTGGTGCTGGTGGGGTGCTGCCTGGTGGCGCTGGCGGCCTCGGCCGATTTTATCTCGCAGTTCATCGGCCTGGTGCTGGCGTTTTTGCTGGTGCTGGTGCCGTGGGCCTCGATCAACCTGATCGACTTCTACCTGATCAAGCGCGGCGAGTACGACATCACCTCGATCTTCGCGGCGGATGGCGGGATCTACGGGCGCTTCAATATGCATGCCATCGTGGCCTACTTCATCGGCATCCTGGTGCAGTTGCCGTTCGCCAACACCTCGCTGTATGTGGGCCCGTACGCCAACCTGGTGGAAGGCGCCGACCTGTCGTGGCTGTTCGGCTTGCTGGTGACGTGCCCGTTGTACTACTGCCTGGCCACGCGCAGCCAGCAGCAGGCGCGTGCGGCTGCTAGGTTGGGTTACACCGATTGATTCTGCCTTGTGTGTCGACTTTTGGCAGAATGGGCTTTTTCGAGACATCTGCCGACGTCGACAATTCAGGGAGCGAAGACATTGCAGTTTTTTTGATCGTGGGACTGTAGAGATACCGCGCCATTTTCAGAGTGAGGAAGCTAAGGTATCCAGGGCTCGGCTACGTGACTTTTTCTTGGCTACTGATGAAAAGCTTGCCCAGTCGCCAGTACCTGATTTCTCCGTTGGGCTTGACTATTTTTCAATAAAAGAAGGTCTCGAAGCACTTTTCAGCAAAAAATGCGCGTTCTGTGAAAGCGTGACTTTACTCGCCCCCTATCGTTTTCGTCCGGCAATGGATGCGTTGCCGATGGAAAGGAACGATACAGGACATTTGTGTTACGCCTGGATGCAGAACGCTTGGGAAAATATTTATCCCATTTGCCAAGGCTGCCAACCTGATCTCCCTCATTACTTTCCTGTCGAAGCAATGCGTGCGTCGATCCCATCGACGCGTGCCTTTGAAGCCTATGCGTCTGGCGACGGAAGTTGGCCCGATTATCCCTTAAATGAAACCAGCCTTTTGCTGGACCCCTGTGTTGTTCGCGATTTCTCCGAACACATTCGGGTGGAATTATCGGGTGAGTTGAGCGCGTTGACTCGATCTGCGCTGGAAACCATCGGGCATTTCAAGCTCAATCGTCCCGAGCTGGTCTCGCGACGATCTCAGGTACTCCAGGGTTACTCGGACCGTCTCGACAGGATCGTTGGGGGTGGCGCGTATGTTGACGCCGACCTGATCTACAATTTTCCAGAAATCGAATTCGGTGGTCTTTGGAAGCTGTATTTCAGGCAGTTGATGGCTGAGCTGAGAAAACAGGGAGAGGTGCAAGCATTCTTCCAACCGGGGAAGGCGATGAATATCTTCACGGCTATCAATAAGGATGCTCAGCGGTTTGAGGGAGGTTCAAATTTTGTATTGCCGGAGCCGGTATACCGCACACGACGACTGAAGTCGATTTCCATAAGAAATTTCAAGGCAATCGAGAAAATCGATTTGGAAATGCCGGTACAGACATCCTCGACAGAGAACGCGTCCACGCCGCTGCCAGCGTTGCTGGTGCTGGGCGAAAATGCAGCCGGAAAAAGTTCGATTCTTGAGGCGATTGCCCTGGCTTTGTGTTCGAAAGACGAACGGCAGGGGCTAGATATCGACGGTTTTGAGCTGGACCCTCGAATGCTGGGAGGGCGAGCGGAACGTAATGATGCATCAACACGCGTAAAGCTGGTTTTTCAGGATGACACGTTTCGTACCTTGAGCATTTCACATGGGCGCTCCCGAGCGCGAGGCGAATCTGCGCTGCCGATGGTGTTGGCCTACGGAGCGTTCAGGCAGTACCAATCTGCTGAGAAAATTGAAGGGCCGAACTACTCGGTGATGAATCTTTTCAATTCTGCCGTTCTATTGCCGAACCCCGAAAAGTGGTTGCTGGGCCTTGATAGATTTGAGTTTCTACGGGTGTCGCGTGTACTGCGAAACATTCTGTCAGTCGAAGGGGACTATGAAGTCATACATCGAGATTATGCGGTGCAGCGTTGTTTCATCGTGACCAAGGTAGCGGGGGGCACTGTTGAAAGCAGAACTCCGCTTGCTCATGCTTCCTCAGGCTACCGTTCCATGCTGGCGATGGTCTGTGACATCCTGCGCGCCTTGATGAATAAAAAGAGAAACATATATTTTCAGAGTTTTACGTCGGCGTCCGCAGTGGTCTTGATTGACGAGGTCGAAGCACACCTGCATCCACGCTGGAAAATTCAAATCATGCGGGCATTGCGCCTCGCACTTCCGAACGTCACTTTCATCGCGACCAGTCACGATCCGTTGTGCCTGAGGGGTATGCAAGAGAATGAAGTGGTGGTCATGCAGCGTGTAGAGACAGGCGGGAACACGGCCGCCAGATTGCCGGTGTGCGTCGAGCCGATCACTCAGCTTCCTGATTTGACGAGATTGACCGTGGAACAGCTTCTAACCTCGGATTTTTTCAGCTTGATGTCTACCGATCAGCCACAAACAGAATTGAATCTGGCCCGTATGTCCGATCTGCTTGCTCAACTTAAAAGCGGGGAAACACTCTCTGGAACAGATCGTGCGTTGCTGGCGCCATTCGCGGATGAAATCAACAGTGTTTTACCGGTCGGCTTTACCGAGGCCCAGCGTCTAGTCCAGGAGGCGGTAGTGGAGTTTTTGAGCAAACGTCGACACGCCAGTGCCCACCAAATGAAGGAACTTCGGGACGAATCTCGGCAACGTATTCTTCAAATTCTGAATGAGCTCTGAGCATGCGTAAGGTTGATCGGGGTAGCGTCCAGATACCCAGCGCCATGCTTGCCGAGGCGCCGGCCCAATCCCTTGCTCGTAAAGAGTTGGAGATATTCACGGCATACTATGCCGCCTTGCAGGTCAGCCCTGACGAGGCTGGCAAGCTGCCGAGTTTTTCGGTGTATAAATCCGATAGCGTGAAACAGCGTCTGCACGAGCTTTTTCACGGGAAATGCGCTTACTGCGAGAGCTTCTACTCGTCCACTGCACCGGTGGATGTCGAGCATTATCGCCCTAAGGGGCGCGTACACGAAGCCCCGGAGCACACCGGTTACTGGTGGCTCGCCATGGATTGGGACAACCTTTTGCCCAGTTGCATCCACTGCAACCGGCGTAGCGGTCAGGTGACGCCAGTGCTATCGACCAACCTCGTACGCCTGCTTGAAGAGGGTCGCCGCTTCAGCAATTCAAGGCTGATGCAGAGTGGTAAACAGGACAGTTTTCCAATACTCGGTACGCGCGTCGTCGCACCCACCATGCAGTTCGATAGTGAACAGGCGTTGCTGCTGGACCCAAGCCGCGACGAGCCGGAGGAACACCTGAGTTTCTACATTGATCGCGATAATCTGATCGGGCTTGTATTGCCCAAGCCGCATCCACACGCCGGGCTTTCGGCGGCGGTGGAGGGCGTGCGTCCTGAGCTCAGGTCGGTAGTTGAGCAGGCTCTGGTACAGGGGGTGAGCCTCAAAGGCGCCGTCTCGATCCATGTGTATGGGCTGAACCGGCTGGGCCTGGTGCAAGAACGCACCCGCCTGCTGCGCCATCTGGAATTTCTGGAAACGCTGGCACTTGAGATTTCGTCGATGGCGGACGAACTGCATCGGCGTGAACCTGCAATTGCCAAGCGCCTGGGTTTTCTTCGCGACCAGATCATCAGCGAGATGAAGGCGATGTCCCACCCCGAAGCACCGCATTCGATGATGGTCCGCGCCTGGATCGAAACCTTCAAGGCGCGCCTGCGGGAGAGGGTCCCTGTCGCTGAGCCACCGCGCGAAGTGCCTTGAGCGTCACCACTGGCGCATCGATCACGAACCGATTCGCCAGCCACGCCGGAATATCCCCCGCCGGCTCAGCCTGGAGCTGATACGTCACTTCGGTGACCCGCTCGCCCTTGGGCACCATGCGCCATTCCCCTTCCAGCTGACGTACACGGATCTGTCCGGGTACGTGTTGCACCATGCCCGGTACTGCGCTCAGGTGGCGCAGCAGCGTGCCGTCGTCCAGGCGTTCGGTCTGTACCTGCAGCACGATGTCGCGGGTAGTGGCGGGCCAGGGCAGGGCGGTGGTCAGGTAGACCCAGGTGCTGTCGCCCTCGACCTTGAGCAGGCGCATGTCGGCGCAGGCGTACAGCCATTTGCAGGCCACGCGTAGATTCTCCTGCAGGTCGACGAGGGTGCGGACATCGGCGTTGATCGTGGCCACACCGCGAAAGCGCTGGTAGGTGGAACCGGGGACGCTGTCGAGGTAGACCTGAATGCCGTCTTCATCGTGGGCCAGGTGCCAGGTATCGGCGAGGGTGGGGGTGCAGAGCAGGGCCAGGAACAGGCAGAGGTATTTCATGGGGGAGGGCTCTGCGGAGAGGATCCACAGAGCATAGGTGATTCAAGTGCTTCGCTGGCGCCTACAAAGGCCCCTGCGAATCCAGAGCCGTGCGACAAGGCTGGCAACACCTATCTTGCAGGCCATGGTGCGTTGCA
>NZ_JAAHBU010000125.1 GCF_010671725.1 Pseudomonas brassicae
ACTGCCCTGGCACCGCGTGTTGGGCGCTGGCGGGCGCCTGAGCCTGGCCCTCGGCACACCGTCGGGAGACGAGCAGCGGGCGCGCCTGCGGGCCGAAGGTGTGACCGTCCAGAACAATCGTGTGGATATGTTGCGCCATGGCTGGCGCCCGATGGAGCACAGCGGTTAGAGTGCGCGCTTTGTTTTCGTAAACTTGAGGCAGATGTTGGCCCATGCCCCGTAAAACCTGGCGCGCTGCGCTTGCTGCCTATGCCAGCCCGTCGACCCTGGTGCTGTTGCTGCTCGGCTTTGCCGCCGGCCTGCCCTACATGTTGGTGTTTTCGACCCTGTCGGTCTGGCTGCGTGAAGCCGGGGTCGCCCGCGAAACCATCGGTTATGCCAGCCTGATCGGCCTGGCCTATGCGTTCAAATGGGTGTGGTCGCCGCTGCTCGACCAATGGCGCCTGCCACTGCTGGGCAAGCTGGGCCGACGCCGTTCGTGGCTGGTGCTGTCGCAGATCCTGGTGGTGATCGGCCTGGTCGGCATGGGCTTTTGCGACCCGCAGCAGCACCTGTCGTGGCTGATCGCGCTGGCAGTGCTGGTGGCCTTCGCCTCGGCGACACAGGACATCGCCGTCGACGCCTACCGCCTGGAAATTGCCGATGACCAGCGTCAGGCCGCCCTGGCGGCCAGCTACATGGCCGGCTACCGGGTCGCCGCACTGCTGGCGACCGCCGGCGCACTGTTTTTTGCCGAGGGCTTCGGCTCCACCGGCTTCAGCTACAAGCACAGTGCCTGGACCGGCACCTACGTGCTGTTCGGCGTGCTGATGCTGCCCGCGGTGATCACCACCCTGCTGATGCGTGAGCCGCCAGTACCGTTGCGCACCCAGCTGTCGGCCGCGCGTTATGGCTTCGGCCATCAACTGGCGTCGGTGTTCGTGCTGATCATCCTGCTGGTGTCGGTGCCGGCCATGTTCACCCAGCTGTACAACACCGATTTCGCCAGTGTGCTGTTCGAAGGCAGCAGCGTGCTCGACCTGCTGCTCGAAGACCGCGCCTTCCTGCGCGCCCTCCTCTACATCACGCTTACCGCGCTGTGCCTGTCGTCCATGGGCCGACGCGGGCTGGCGCCGGTGCTGACCCCGGTCAACGATTTCATCCTGCGCTACCGCTGGCAGGCACTGCTGCTGCTCGGCTTGATCGCCACGTACCGCATGTCGGACACGGTGATGGGCGTGATGGCCAACGTGTTCTACATCGACCAGGGCTTCACCAAGGACCAGATCGCCAGCGTGAGCAAGATCTTCGGCCTGATCATGACCCTGTTCGGTGCCGGCATGGGCGGCTTGCTGATCGTGCGTTTCGGCATCCTGCCGATCCTGTTCATCGGCGGGGTGGCCTCGGCGGCGACCAATATCCTGTTCCTGATGCTGGCCGACATGGGCGCCAACCTGCAGATGCTGGTGGTGACCATTTCACTCGACAACTTCAGTTCGGGGTTGGCGACCTCGGCGTTCGTGGCCTACCTGTCAAGCCTGACCAACCTCAAGTTCTCCGCCACCCAGTACGCCCTGCTCAGCTCGATCATGCTGCTGTTGCCACGCCTGATCGGCGGCTACTCGGGGGTGATGGTGGAGAAGTACGGCTATCACGATTTCTTCCTGATCACCGCCCTGCTCGGCGTGCCGACGCTGATCCTGATCGCCTTGCACTGGCACCAGGAGCTGCGTCGCGCCAAGCTGGCGCAGGCCGACAGCGAAGTCGGCGAGCGCCGCTGAAGGCTAAGCCAGTGATGCCGCTTCGGTGTCGCTGGCGCGCAGCAGCGTGCGCAGCGGCCACAGCGCCAGCACGCCAGCGCAGGCGGATGCCAGGGCGAAACTCAACAGGCTTGCGCCCGCTCCCAGCATTGCCAGCAGCACACCACCCAGGCCCAGCAGGGCAATGGTGATCATGCCCAGCATTGCCGCCACCAGGCCCTTGCTCTGCTCGCTGGAGAACAGCGTCATGCGGTACAGCACCGCGTTGGCGATCCCCAGCCCCAGCGCATAGACCGACATCCCCGTCACCAGGCTGAGCACCGTCGGATAGAGCCAGGTGCCAAGCAGCGCCGCGCCCAACCCGAACAGGAACGGCCAGAGCGCGATGCGAATCAGCGCGGGCAAGGAATACCGGTCGGCGATACGGTTGATGATCAGGTTGCCCAGGATCAGGCCGCCGAACACCGGCATCTGCCACAACGCATAGGCGAAGGTGCTCAAGCCTTCATCGTGAATCAGCAGCACCGGCGACAGGCCGATCCAGCCGATCAGCGGCAGCCCCACCAGGCCCAGCGCGGCACTGCCGGCGACAAACTGGCGGTTGCTCAGCAACTGCGCGTAACCGGCCAGCAGCGGCAGCAGGTGAATCGGCTCGAACGCCAGCCGCGTGCCGTCGCGTCGCTCGACCCCAAGGGTTTCCGGCATGAAGCGGTACAGCGCACACCAGGCCAGCACCGCAAAGCCTGCAAACAGCACGAACAGCCAGCGCCACGACACCCACTCCAGCAGCACGGTGCCCACCAGCGGACCGAGCAGCGGCGACAACAGGGCAATGTTGGCGAGCAAGGCCATCATGCGCACCGCATCGGCCTCGCTGAAGGCCTCGTTGAGTGCCGGGTAGCTGACCGTGACCACAAAGCCCAGGCCGATGCCCTGCAGCAGGCGCAGCAGGTTGAACAGCTCGATACCCTCGACCCAGTAGGTAGCCAGGCAGGCCGCACCGAAGATTGCACAGCCCCACAGCAGCAGCGGCCGGCGCCCGTAACGGTCGGACAGCGGGCCGATCAGCCATTGCAGCAGTACCCCACCGAGCAGGTAGAGGTTGAGCGCGTGGGGGATGAATTCGGGGCTCGCATCGAGGTCGCCCACCACCGTGGGCATGGCCGGCATGACCACGTCACTGGCGAGGTAGGTCAACAGCTCGAACAGGGCCAGGGTCATGGCGAAGCATAGAGCCCGGAACGGAGTGATCTTGATAAGCGGGGTCAGCATGGGGAGGCCTGGCAAGGAAAATCAGACCAGCCTGTATGCCAGAAAAGGCAGGGGGTGGGTAGCGTCAAGACGTGAACAAGTGTAATCCGCTGCCAAGCCCGTTCCCATCAGCACAGCACCGCGCTCAAGAGCAATCGCTAGACCGTGGGATAGGGCTTGGCCCGCGAAGCGGGCGATACTGACTAGACCGCCGCTTCCTGCACCACACGGATCACCCGTTGCGGAAAGGGGATGTCGATGCCCTCGGCCTTCAGACGGTCCCGCGCATGCTCGTTGAGCATGAACATCACGTCCCAGTAGTCCGGCGTATTCACCCAGATGCGCAGCGACACGGTGATCGAGCTGTCACCCAGGGTCGAGATCACCGCCTGTGGCGCCGGGGTCTGATGCACCCGCGGGTCGTTGGCCAGTGCCAGCAACACCTTGCGTGCCGCCTGCAGGTCAGCCTCGTAGTCCACGCCCACATCGAACACCACCTTGCGCGTCGCCTGACGGTTGGTGTTGGTGATGATGCCATTGGAGAGGCTGCCGTTAGGCAGGATCACCGTCTTGTTGTCGCCGGTACGCAGCACCGTGTGGAAGATCTGGATGCTGTCGACCGTACCGCTGACGCCCTGCGCCTCGATCCAGTCGCCCAGACGGAACGGACGGAACAGCAGGATCAGCACGCCGCCGGCGAAGTTCGCCAGGCTGCCCTGCAGGGCCAGGCCAATGGCCAGGCCCGCAGCACCGATGGCGGCCACGAACGAGGTGGTTTCGATGCCGATCATCGAGGCCACGCTGACCACCAGCAGAATCTTCAGAATGATGTTGGCCAGGCTGCTGATGAAGCCCTGCAATGCCAGGTCGGCATTGCGCAAGGCAAGCAACTTGCCCAGGCGGTAAGTGACCTTGTTGATCACCCACCAGCCGATGGCCAGGGTCAGCAGCGCCAGCAACAGGCGGCTGCCATACTCCATGATCATCGGAATCCAGGTCTGCGAAGCCCTGACCAACTGATCGACTTCAGCGTTCAAATCCATACTTAATCTCCTGATGCCGAGCGGCAAAAAGCGGGTAACCGTACTACCGCAAACGTTTCAGCGGCCGCAAACACCTCGGACGCCGCAACGGCGCCAAGGTTCCGGACGAGCGGTATCAGTCACGGAAGTTGTTGAACTGCAGTGGCATGCCGAACTCTTTGGCGCGCAGGGCGGCAATCGCCTCTTGCAGGTCGTCGCGCTTCTTGCCGGTGACCCGCACCTGCTCGCCCTGGATGGCAGCCTGCACCTTGAGCTTGGCGTCCTTGATGTGGGCGACGATCTTCTTGGCCAGCTCCTTGTCGATACCTTCCTTCAAGGTCGCTTCCTGCTTCATCACCTTGCCCGAGGCAAAGGCGTCCTTGACCTCCAGGCACTGCACGTCGATCTTGCGCTTGACCAGCGCCAGCTTGAGGATGTCGATCATCGCTTCGAGCTGGAACTCGGCCTCGGCGGTGAGGTTGACGGTCAGTTCCTTTTCCTTGAACTCGAAGCTGCCCTTGCCCTTGAGGTCGTAGCGGCGGTCGAGCTCCTTGACCGCGTTTTCCACGGCGTTGGTGACTTCGTGCTTGTCCAGTTCCGATACCACGTCGAACGACGGCATATCCTTTCTCCAAAAATAAACGCGCGCTCGCTGCCCTGAATTGCACGGCATGATGGAGCGCATCGGGTTTGACGGTTAAAATGCGGGCTCATTATAACGGTTGCGAAACGCAGATGAGCAGCACCTGGCACATTCTCGGCGCCGGAAGCCTGGGCAGCCTCTGGGCCTGTCGGCTGGCGCAGGCAGGCAAGGCCGTGCGCCTGGTCCTGCGCGACCCGCAACGCCTGCAGGCGTACCAGCGTGCAGGCGGCCTGACCCTGGTGCACAACGGCCAGGCGCAGCGGCACGCGATTCCTGCCGAAACCGCCGATGCCAGCACGCCGATCCATCGCCTGCTGGTGGCCTGCAAGGCCTATGACGCGCCAAAGGCAGTGGCCCGGCTGGCCCCCCGCCTGGTGCACAATGCCGAGCTGATTCTGCTGCAGAACGGCCTGGGCAGCCAGGACGACGTGGCCAACCAGGTGCCGCACGCCCGTTGCGTGTTCGCCTCCAGCACCGAAGGCGCGTTTCGCGAAGCCGATTGGCAGGTGAACTTCGCCGGGCATGGCTTCAACTGGCTGGGCGACCCGGCCAACCCGGTACCGCCCGACTGGCTCGATGACCTGGCCGATGCCGCCATCCCCCACCAGTGGACCCCGGACATCCTCACCCGGCTGTGGCGCAAGCTTGCCCTCAACTGTGCGATCAACCCGCTGACCGTATTGCATGATTGCCGCAATGGCGGGCTGGCCGAGCACCACTGCGAAGTCGCCACCCTGTGTGCCGAGCTGGCCGAGCTGCTGCACTGCTGCGGCCAGCCGCAAGCCGCCGAAGGCCTGCAGCAGGAAGTCGAACGGGTGATCCACGCCACCGCCGCCAACTACTCTTCCATGTACCAGGATGTGCTGCATGGCCGACGCACCGAGATCCACTACCTGCTTGGGCATGCCTGCCGCGTCGCCAGCCGCCACGGTCGCCCGCAGGCGCACCTTGAACGGCTGTACCGGCGCCTGGTCGAACACCTGAACGCACGCGGCTTGCCCAGCGACTGAGGGCAACGCTACCCTGCCCGCTCACCCACAGGATCACGCCGTCACCATGCCCTTGCGCGAACGCCTGGAAAACCTGCCGGTCGGCCAGAAACTGCTGGCGGCCCTGCTGGTGTTGCTGATCACCATCCTGCTGGTGGCCAACCTGACCTTCATCAGCGCTGCCTACTGGATCTCCCAGGAAGCCATGCCCCCCCAGGCCCTGCAGACCATCGGCCGGCTGGTGTCGAACCCGCAACTGGCGCAGCGTGCCGCCGACTCCCCGCAGGCCGCCAACAGCCTGCTCAAGGAACTCGACAGCTACACCCCGCTGCGCGCTGCGGCGCTGTATGGCAGCGACGGCAAGCTGCTGGCGCAACTGCAGCACGGTGAAGCATTGGCGCTGCCCAAGCGCTACCGCAACATCGAGACCTGGCGCCTGACCGAGTTTCGCAGCACCCAACTGGTGACCCTGCCGCGCCCTGGCAGCCCGCCCGGGCACCTGCTGCTGGTAGCCAGCAGCGAACTGCCGATGGCCTTCTACACCGGCACCCTGACCGCCAGCCTGGGGATCCTGGTGTTCAGCGTGCTGCTGTGGATGCTGATCGCGCGCCAGATCAAGCGCCTGATCACCCAGCCGATCTACCAGCTTGAACAGCTGTCGCGCCAGGTCACCCGCGAAGAGAACTACGCCCTGCGTGCGCGCCCCGGCAACCATGACGAGATCGGCAGCCTGGCCGAGGCGTTCAACACCATGCTGTCGCGCATCGAGGCACGCGAGCAGCAGCTCAAGCGCGCCCGTGACGAGTTTCAGACCGCCTATGACCAGGCCCAGAGCCTGGCCCAGGAAACCCGCCACACCAATCGCAAGCTGGAGCTGGAAGTCCAGGTGCGCAGCAAGATCGAAAAGAAGCTCACCGGTTTTCAGAACTACCTCAACAGCATCATCGACTCGATGCCCTCGGCACTGATCGCCCTCGACGAACAGCTCTACGTGACCCAGTGGAACCAGGAGGCCAGTGCACTGTCCGGAACGCCGCTGGACGAAGCGCTGAACCAGCCGATCTTCCTTGCGTTCGAGCCGCTCAAGCCGTTCCTGCCGCAACTGAAGGAGAGTGTCGAAAAGCACCGCGTGGCCAAGATCGAGCGGGTCACCTGGACCCGGGGCGACGATGCGCGCCACTACGCCCTGACCTTCTACCCGCTGATGGGCGGTGGCGGGCGCGGCGTGGTGATCCGTATCGACGACATCACCCAGCGCCTGTCGCTCGAAGAGATGATGGTGCAGTCGGAAAAAATGCTTTCGGTCGGCGGCCTGGCGGCGGGCATGGCCCACGAGATCAACAACCCGCTGGGGGCAATCCTGCACAACGTGCAGAACATCCGGCGGCGGCTGTCGCCGGACCTGCCCAAGAACCTCGAACAGGCCAGCGAGACCGGCATCGACCTGGGCACGGTCAACCAGTACCTGGAGAACCGCCAGGTGCCGCAACTGCTCGACGGCATCCAGCAGGCCGGCGCCCGCGCGGCCAAGATCGTCACCCACATGCTCAGCTTCAGTCGACGCAGCAACCGCCAGATGGCGCCCTGCGACCTGCCGGCGCTGATCGACCAGGCCGTGGAGATCGCCGGCAACGACTTCGACCTGACCATCGGCTTCGACTTCAAGGGCCAGGCCATCATGCGTCAGTTCGACCCGGCATTGGGCCCGGTGCCCGGCACCGCCAACGAACTGGAGCAGGTGCTGCTCAACCTGCTGAAGAACGCCGCCCAGGCCATTCACCAGCGCACCGACGACAGCGAGCCGGGACGTATCATCCTGCGCACCCGGCTCAACCCGCCGTGGGCCGAGATCCAGGTGGAAGACAATGGCGTGGGCATGCCCGAGGCGGTGCGCAAACGCACCTTCGAACCGTTCTTCACCACCAAGGAGATCGGTCAGGGCACTGGCCTTGGCCTGTCGGTGTCGTACTTCATCATCACCAACAACCACAAGGGCCAGATGGAAGTGCAGTCGGCGCCGGGCCAGGGCACCTGCTTCACCTTGCGCCTGCCCCTGAGCAGCGCCACGGTCAGCCCCATCACCCCCACCAAGACGGAGTCATGAGCATGGGTTTTCGCTTGTCGAAGATTTACACACGCACCGGCGACAAGGGCGAAACCGGCCTGGGGGACGGGCGCCGGGTGCCCAAGGATCACCCGCGCATCGACGCCATCGGCGAGGTCGACACGCTCAACAGCCAGCTGGGGGTACTGCTGGCCGGGCTGGCGGAACAGGGGCTGGACGAGGTCGTCGAGGTGCTGGCGCCGTGTCAGCACCGCTTGTTCGACCTCGGTGGCGAGCTGGCCATGCCCAGCTACCAGGCGTTGAACGCAGACGAAGTGGCGCGTCTGGAGACGGCCATCGATCACTGGAACGAAGAGTTGGGGCCGCTGGAGAATTTCATCTTGCCGGGTGGCTCGGCGCTGATTGCGCAGGCGCATGTGTGCCGCAGTGTGGCGCGCAGTGCGGAACGGCGCTGCCAGCAACTCAATGCACTGGAGCCGCTGGCGGGCGTGGGGTTGGCTTATATCAACCGGCTGTCGGACTTGCTGTTCGTGGCGGCCAGGGTGATTGCACGGCGCCAGGGGGTGGCCGAGGTGTTGTGGCAGGCTGCGGCCAAGCCTTGAGCACGCCTTCGCTGGCAAGCCAGCTCCCACAGGTACCACACACAGCCTGAGATCTGTGCGGTACCTGTGGGAGCGGGCTTGCCAGCGAAGGGCTGTAAAGCAGCCCCGCTTCAGGCCTCAGGCCAGAACGCCCGGATCCCCGCCACGCCCTGCGCACCCGCCTGCCAGGCACGCTCGCGATCAGCCGGCCCCACGCCGCCCAGTACATACACCGGCCGATTGAAGCCTTCGATCATCGCGCTCACCTGCTCCCAGCCCAGCGGCACGGCCTCGGGATGAGTCGCGGTCGCCTGCACCGGCGACAGGGTGACGAAGTCCACCCCCATCTGCTCGGCCAACGCCAGTTCTTCAGCATTGTGGCACGACGCCGCCAGCCAGCGCTCCTTGGGGAACGGTCGCCCCTTGGGCGCGTACTTGCGCAACTGCTCGGCCGTCAGGTGCCAACCGGCGGACGGGAAATCACCCAGCCATTCCAGCGGCCCCTTGAGCATCAACTGCGCCTTGCCTGCACACAGCCCCACTGCATCCACCGCCACATCCCGGTACTTGGGGTCGTAGCCGTTCGGCGCACGCAGTTGCACCAGCTTGATCCCGCCCGCGATGGCCTTCTGAATGCCGCGCAGCAATTGCGGAGCCTCCAGTTCGCCCGGAGTGATCAGGTAATCGGCCGGCAAACGCGCGGCGGCCACGATCGGCCGGTTGGCCTCAGGGAAGTCATACTGCGGCAACTCCCGCGCGGTCACCCATGCCAGTGGCTGGCCTTCGGCGCCATGGGGCTCGCCGGTAAAGCCGTCGACCTCCCACACATCCAGCAGCACCTGCTTGTCGACATAGTCGTGGCACACCTTGATCAGCGGGCGTGCCTGGGTCACCACGATGCCCAGCTCTTCATGAAGCTCACGGGCCAGGGCGATCTCGACGGCTTCACCCGCCTCGACCTTGCCCCCCGGGAACTCCCACAAGCCCCCCTGGTGCTGGCTGTCGGCACGCCGGGCAATGAGGATGCGGCCATCGCTGCCACGGATGACCGCAGCGGCTACGTGAATCCTTTTCACTGCACACGCTCCGCCAGCCCGGCCTGCTGCCACGCCTGGAATGCTGGCCACTGGTAGATGGCTTCGACATACGCCGCGGCCGCTGGCGGCAGCTCGACACGATAGGTGCGCAGGCGCACGGCCACCGGGGCGAAGAACGCATCGGCCAGGCTCAGCTCGCCGAACAGGTACGGGCCGCTGGCCTTGGCCGCCAGGCGGCACTCGGACCACAGCGCCACGATACGGTCGATGTCGACCTGCACGTCCAGCGGCAACGGCTCAAGCGCCTGGTCGTGGCTGAAGTCCATCGGCATGTTGCCGCGCAAGGCGAAAAAACCGCTGTGCATCTGCGCACAGGCCGAGCGCGCCTGGGCCCGGGCAGCCGGGTCGACCGGCCACAGCTTGGCTGCAGGGTGGCGCTCGGCCAGGTACTCGGCGATCGCCAGCGAGTCGGCGATGGTGCCATGCTCGGACTTGAGCAACGGCACTTTGCCAGTCGGGGAGTGTTCGAGGATGCGCTGGCGGGTGTCGGGCTGATTGAGTGTGATCAGCAGTTCGTCATACGGGGCCTTGGCCAGATCAAGGGCCAGGGCGGCGCGCAGCGACCAGGAGGAGTACAGCTTGTCGCCGATGATCAGTTGGTAGCTCATGGGGGGCTCCATCAAGATGTGCGGGGGCTGGTAGGGCCGCTTTGGCGGCCCTTTCGCTGGCAAGCCAGCTCCCACAGGGTTCTATGGCGCTCACAAAACCCTGTGGGTGCTGGCTTGCCAGCGAACGCCGCAAAGCGGCCGGATGCATCAGGTACGGTATTCGGCGTTGATCTTCACATACTCGTGGGACAAGTCGGTGGTCCAGATCGTCTCGGTGCAGTCGCCACGCCCCAGGTCGATACGGATGGTGATCTCTTCCTGGGCCATTACCGCCGAGCCCTGGGCCTCGGTGTAGGTGGCGCTGCGGCCGCCCTTGCTGGCAATGCACACCTGGTCCAGGTACACGTCGATCAGGCTCACGTCCAGTTCAGGCACACCGGCACGGCCGACGGCCGCGAGGATGCGGCCCCAGTTCGGGTCGGAGGCGAACAGCGCGGTCTTGATCAGCGGCGAGTGCGCCACGGCATAACCGACGTCGAGGCATTCCTGGTGATTACCACCGCCGTTGACCTGTACGGTGACGAACTTGGTGGCGCCTTCGCCATCGCGCACGATGGCCTGGGCCACCTCCATGCACACCTCGAACACCGCTTTTTTCAGCGATTCGAACAGCGCCCCACGTGCTTCGGTGACCTCCGGCAGGTTGGCCTTGCCGGTAGCGATCAGCATGCAGCAGTCATTGGTCGAGGTATCACCGTCGATGGTGATGCGGTTGAACGACTTGTTCGCACCATCGAGCAACAGGTCCTTGAGCACCGCCGGTGCCACCTTGGCGTCGGTGGCGATGTAGCCAAGCATGGTCGCCATGTTCGGCCGGATCATCCCGGCACCCTTGCTGATGCCAGTCACGGTGACGGTCACGCCCTCGTGCTGGAACTGACGGCTTGCGCCCTTGGGCAGGGTGTCGGTGGTCATGATGCCGGTGGCGGCTTCGGCCCAGTGGTTTTCCGACAGGTCGTCCAGGGCAGCCTGCAGCGCGCCTTCGATCTTCTCGACCGGCAGCGGCTCACCGATCACACCGGTGGAGAACGGCAGCACGGCACTGGCGTCAACGCCGCTCAGCTCGGCCAGCCTGGCGCAGGTGCGCTCGGCAGCGGCCAGGCCTGGAGCGCCGGTGCCGGCGTTGGCGTTGCCGGTGTTGGTCAGCAGGTAACGCACCGGGCCCTGTACGCGCTGCTTGGCCAGGATGACCGGAGCCGCGCAGAATGCATTCAGGGTGAACACACCGGCGACGCTGGAACCTTCGGCGCAGCGCATGACCACTACGTCCTTGCGCCCGGGGCGCTTGATGCCCGCAGAGGCAATGCCGAGTTCAAAACCTGGAACCGGGTGCAACGTTGGCAAAGGACCAAGACCAACAGCCATGAAAGCGCTCCTAGAAAAAATGCGCCGGCTCGAGATAACCGGCGCTTGAGATGGAACAACGCCGCGACGGTGGTGACCGGTCGCGGCGCGGTGTTCAGATGTCAGCGAGGTGCAACGACGGTGTGATCAGTCGATCTTGCCGTGGCACTGCTTGAACTTCTTGCCCGAACCGCACCAGCAAGGCTCGTTGCGGCCCAGTTTCTGCTCGTTGCGTACGGGTGCTGCGGCCACGGCCACATCGGCACCCTCCTCCAGCAGCTCGCCGGCTTCCAGGCCTGGGGCCTCGGCGTGCTGGAACTGCATGCGCTGGGCCAGCTCTTCGGCTTCGCGACGCAGGCGCGCCTCTTCTTCGATCGGGTCTTCGCGGCGCACCTGAACGTGCGAGAGCACACGGATGGTGTCGCGCTTGATCGAGTCGAGCAGTTCCTGGAACAGGGCAAACGACTCGCGCTTGTATTCCTGCTTCGGGTTCTTCTGGGCGTAACCACGCAGGTGGATACCGTGACGCAGGTGGTCCATGGTTGACAGGTGGTCTTTCCACAGGTCGTCGATCACGCGCAGCAGGATCTGTTTCTCGAAGGTGCGCAGGGCATCGGCGCTGGCCTGCTCTTCCTTCTCGTTGTAGGCCGCCATCAGCTCGGCCATGAGCTTCTCGCGCAGGGTCTCTTCGTACAGGTGATCGTCTTCGTCGAGCCATTGCTGGATCGGCAGTTTCACCCCGAAATCGCTGGCCAGGGCCGCTTCCAGGCCTGCGACGTCCCACTGCTCGGGCAGCGACTGCGGCGGAATGTGCTGGGCGACGGTAGCGTCGAGCACTTCCTGACGGAACTCGGCAATGGTGTCGCCGATGTTGGTCGCCGCCAGCAGGCTGTTGCGCATGTGGTAGATGACTTTACGTTGCTCGTTGGCCACGTCGTCGAATTCGAGCAGTTGCTTGCGGATGTCGAAGTTGCGGCCTTCGACCTTGCGCTGGGCTTTCTCGATGGCATTGGTGACCATGCGGTGCTCAATGGCCTCGCCGGACTGCATGCCCAGCGCCTTCATGAAGTTCTTCACGCGGTCGGAGGCAAAGATGCGCATCAGGCTGTCTTCGAGCGACAGGTAGAAACGGCTCGAACCCGGGTCGCCCTGACGACCGGAACGGCCGCGCAACTGGTTGTCGATACGGCGCGACTCGTGGCGCTCGGAGGCGATCACGTGCAGACCACCGGACTCGATCACCTGCTGGTGACGCTTCTGCCAGTCGGCCTTGACCTGGGCAACCTGCTCGGGCGTCGGGTTGTCCATCGCCGCCACTTCGACCTCCCAGTTGCCGCCCAGCAGGATGTCGGTACCACGACCGGCCATGTTGGTGGCGATGGTCAGCGCACCCGGGCGACCGGCCTGGGCGATGATCTCGGCTTCCTTCTCGTGGTACTTGGCGTTCAGGACCTTGTGATCGATGCCTTCCTTGACCAGCAGGTTGGACATGTGCTCGGAGGTTTCGATGGTCGCGGTACCCACCAGGACCGGACGACCGGAGGCCATGCTTTCCTTGATGTCGGCGATGATCGCGGTGTACTTCTCTTCGGCGGTCAGGTAGACCAGGTCGTTGAAGTCCTTGCGCGCCAGCGGCTTGTTCGGCGGGATCACCATCACGTTGAGCTGGTAGATCTGGGCAAATTCGAACGCTTCGGTGTCAGCCGTACCGGTCATGCCGGACAGCTTGTTGTACAGGCGGAAGTAGTTCTGGAACGTGGTCGAGGCGAGGGTCTGGCTTTCGGCCTGGATGTTCAGGTTTTCTTTGGCCTCGATGGCCTGGTGCAGGCCCTCGGACAGGCGACGGCCCGGCATGGTACGCCCGGTGTGCTCGTCGATCAGCAGGATCTGGCCGTCCTGCACGATGTACTCGACGTTGCGGTGGAACAGCTTGTGCGCACGCAGGCCGGCGTAGACGTGGGTCAGCAGACCCAGGTTATGCGCCGAGTAGAGGCTCTCGCCCTCGGCCAGCAGGCCGACCTGGGTAAGCATCTCTTCGATGAACTGGTGGCCGCCTTCGTTGAGTTCGACCTGGCGGGTCTTCTCGTCGATGCTGTAGTGGCCTTCCTGGGTGACCTGGCCTTCGACCTCTTCGATGTGCTGCTTCAGGCGCGGGATCAGCTTGTTGATCTCGATGTACAGCTTGGAGCTGTCTTCGGCCTGACCGGAGATGATCAGCGGGGTACGGGCTTCGTCGATCAGGATGGAGTCGACTTCGTCGATCACGGCGAAATTCAGCTCGCGCTGGAATTTCTCTTCCATGCTGAACGCCATGTTGTCGCGCAGGTAGTCGAAACCGAATTCGTTGTTGGTGCCGTAGGTGATGTCGGCGGCATACGCGATGCGCTTTTCTTCCGGCGGCTGGAACGGGGTGACGACACCCACGGTGAGGCCGAGGAACTCATACAGCGGACGCATCCAGTTGGCATCGCGGCGGGCCAGGTAGTCGTTGACCGTGACCACGTGCACGCCCTTGCCGGACAGAGCATTGAGGTACACGCCCAGGGTTGCGACCAAGGTCTTGCCTTCACCGGTACGCATTTCTGCGATCATGCCTTCGTGCAAGGTCATGCCGCCGATCAACTGCACATCGAAGTGACGCATGCCCATGACCCGCTTGCCGGCTTCACGCGCTACGGCAAAGGCTTCGGGCAGCAACTGGTCGAGGGTCTCGCCTTTGGCCAGGCGCTCTTTGAACGCTGCGGTCTTGCCCCGCAACTGCTCGTCCGAGAGGGCGACCATCTGCTCTTCGAAGGCATTGACGATCTGTACCGTCTTGAGCATGCGTTTGACTTCACGCTCGTTCTTGCTTCCAAAAAGTTTTTTTAACAAAGGCGCAAACATATTGGCAGGATCTTCCACACGTAGGGATGGAGGGCGGCCCCGTGAGTCGCCCGTGCAGCCCTTATGGCCGCATGCGAACGAGCATTCTACCCGGAAACGATGGTGAGGAAAGTGGCGGATTTCCACGATGCTGGCACAGCGCTTTGACGGGGCTTTTTTACAATAAGGGCATTTTCGTCAACTTCAACCCGTCGCATCATAAAGAATCACCTCTGGGGCGATCTGTTAAGATGACGGCCTAGCCTCTTCCGGTACTGTCCCATGGCGTTTCGCCCCCTGCCCGCCCGTGCTCCCGCCGTGCTACTGCGTGAAGCCAGGCCGCTCAAGGCCCTGTTCAGCCAGGCCCAGCGCCTGGCGCAGTTGCAGCGCCTGGTGGAAAGCCAGTTGCAGCCGGCTGCCCGCGAGCACTGCCATGTGGCGTCGTGGCGCGAAGGCACCTTGCTGCTGATCGTTACCGATGGGCACTGGGCCACGCGCCTGCGCTACCAGCAAAAGCGCCTGCAGCGCCAGTTGCAGGCGATGGAGGTGTTCAGCAGCCTGACCCGCATCCTGTTCAAGGTGCAGCCGGTGGCCGGGGTGGCACCTGCGGCGGGGCACCCGATGGACATTTCGACACGTTCGGCCGAGAACATCCAGGCTACGGCCGAGGGCATTACCGACCCCAAGCTCAAGGCGGCGCTGGAGCGCCTGGCCAGCCACGGCAAGGCCCGGGAACTGCCGAGCGGCTAAGGCCTCTTCGCTGGCAGGCCAGCTCCCACAGGTACAGCGCTACGCTCAAGAGCAGTGAAGAGCCTGTGGGAGCTGGCTTGCCAGCGAAGGGCGCGATGCGGTCTGTCAGCCTTCTTCAGGCCAGAACCGCAACGGCTTGCCCTGTTCAGGCCAGAAACGCACCTGCTCGATGGGCGAGATATCCCAGCGCTGTACGGTCTCCAGGGCCTGCAGGAAGCGTTTTTCCTGCTCCATCAATGCCGGTGCGCACTGTTTACGGGTGCGCCCGACCTTGCCGAAACTGAGCTTGTCGTCCTGCAGCGTGTACGGTGCGAACCAGTGGTTGCAGCCGGCATTGCCGTACGCACGCCCATCTTCAGCGAGCGTCAGGGTCAGGTGGCTGTAGTCGATCAACGGACGTTCGCCGATCCACTCCAGCACATAGCTCTGTTCCTGCCTGAGCTTGATCGGCTCTGCTGCGCAGCCCGCCAGGGCCGCTGCAGCGAGCGCGCAATACACCACGCGTTTCACTTTGCAGCCTCCTGACAGGTGCGGCACAGGTGCTTGTCACCCTGCGTGCTCCAGCCCAGCTCGGCAATGCGCGCCACCGCCGCTGGCTTCTGCGCCTTGGTGCCGAGCTTGGCATCCACGGCAAACTCGAACTCCAGGCTGGCCTCGCAACCATTGCAGTTGACCTGCCAGGTGTGAATCGCCAGTTCGCCGAACACCGGCCCAGCCGCCACCGCGACCCATTGGCCGGTGGGGTTGATCAGGTGGCGTACGGTCTCGACCGTCAGGCGCATCGACAGGGTCTTGCTGCCCTTGAGGGTCACCAGCAGGACGTCGCCCTTCTGGATCGAACCGCCATTGCCGGTGACCTGGTAGCGGCCCGGCACCAGCGAGCGGCATTCGATCAGGGTGTGTTGCGGGTTAAACAGGGTGTAGCGGAAATCGTGTTCGACCATGGGTCCTCCAAATATGCCGCGTATCCTAGCATCAACCCTCGACCAGATTCTGCGGATTACCTGCCGCCCAGCGGGCAATGTTGTCCAGCGTGGTCGCGGCAATCGCCGCCAGCGCCTCGCGGGTCAGGAACGCCTGGTGCGCGGTGACGATCACGTTGGGGAAGGTCAGCAGCCGCGCCAGCACATCGTCCTGCAGTGGCAGGTCGGAGCGGTCCTCGAAGAAGATCTGCGCCTCTTCCTCATACACGTCCAGCCCCAGGTAGCCGAGTTGGCCGCTTTTGAGCGCATCGATCAGCGCCGGGGTGTCGACCAGTGCGCCGCGTCCGGTGTTGATCAGCATGGCGCCCGGTTGCAGGCTGGCCAGGCTCTGCGGGTTGATCAGGTGCTTGGTCTGTGTGGTCAGCGGGCAGTGCAGGCTGATGATCTGGGCCTCGCGCAGCAGGTCTGGCAGGTCCAGGTAGCGGGCACCCAGTGCCTGCACCTGCGGGTTGGGGAAGGGGTCGTAGGCCAGCAACTGGCAGCCGAAACCGGCCATGATGCGTGCAAAGGCCAGGCCGATCTGGCCGGTGCCGACCACGCCGACGGTCTTGCCGTGCAGGTCGAAGCCGGTCAGCCCGTGCAGGCTGAAGTCACCTTCGCGGGTGCGGTTGTAGGCGCGGTGCAGGCGTCGGTTGAGCGCCAGGATCAGTGCCACCGCATGTTCGGCCACGGCATGCGGCGAATAGGCCGGTACGCGCACCACCGCCAGCCCCAGGCGCTTGGCCGCCGCCAGGTCGACATGGTTGTAGCCGGCCGAGCGCAGCGCGATCAGGCGTGTGCCGCCGGCCTTGAGGCGTTGGAGTACCGCAGCACTCAGGTCGTCGTTGATGAACGCGCAGACCACCTCGTAGCCCGCCGCCAATGCAGCGGTGTCTTCGCTCAGGCGTGCGCTCTGGTAATGCAGCGCCAGCTGCGCCGCCCCCGGCGCGTGGCTGAAGCTGTCCTGGTCATACGGTTGGCTGCTGAAGAGCAAGGCGTGCATGGTGTGCTTCCTGACAGTCGAATGCCGCCAGTGTAGCCAACCGCCACGGCACTGGCCTTGCCCGAGATCAGGCGCTCAGGCGTGCCACGGCGGTGAGGCGGCTGATGGCCTGGTCCAGTTCGTCGAGGGCATGCTGGGCTTCGGGGTCGTCCTGCTTGAGCAGGGTTTCGCTGCGCTGGCAGGCGGCGCGCAGTTGCGGTACGCCACAGTAGCGGGTCGCGCCGTTGAGGCGGTGCACGCGCTCGATGGTGGCATGCCGGTCGGCCGCCTCGCGGGCCGTACGGATCGCGTCACGGTCGTCGTCCAGCGAGGCCAGCAACATGGCCAGCATGTCGGCGGCCAGGTCCGGCTTGCCGGCTGCCAGGCGCAAGCCTTCATCGGGGTCGAGCACCTTGAGGTCCTGGCTTTGCACTGCGGTGTCGGCGCTGCGCTCGCTGGCCGGGCTGCCCAGTTGCAGGCCGGTCCATTTGAGTACCACCTGTGACAGCTGGCGCTCGCTGATCGGTTTGGTCAGGTAATCATCCATGCCGCTGTGCAGCAGGGCGCGCTTCTCGTTGGCCATGGCATGTGCCGTCAGCGCCACGATCGGCAGCGCCGGGGCGTTGCGGGCGCTTTCCCAGCCGCGGATGTGTTCGGTGCACTCGCGGCCGTCCATCACCGGCATCTGCACGTCCATGAGCACCAGGTCGAAGGTGTCGCCCTGGACGGCGCTGATCGCCGCATGCCCGCTGTCGACCGCCAGCACGTCGGCGCCCAGGTCTTCGAGCAGGGTCTGCACCAACAGCAGGTTGGCCGGGTTGTCGTCGACACACAGCACCTTGGGCTGGCGCTGGCCGCTGGGCACCTTGAACTCGTGGCTGATGCGCCGTGGCTGCACCAGTTCCAGCAGCGCGCGGCGGACCTTGCGCGTGCAGGCGGGTTTGGCGTGCAACTGGCCGTGGGCGTTGGGCAGGTGCGGGTGATAGAGGGCCTGTTCGGTGGTGGGGCAGAGCACCAGGGCCTGGCAGGCAAACTGCTCCAGGCGCTGGATGTGCAGGCCCAGACGCTCCGCAGGCATCACCTGCAGGTTCACCCCGAGGATCGCCAGTTCGAACGGCTGGCCGCCAAGGTGCGCCGCTTCCACGGCCTTGAGCAATTGATCGATGGTGCTGAACGCGGTGACGTTCAGGCCGCAGTCTTCAAGCTGGTGAGCCAGCGCCTGGCGCGCCAGCTCATGGCCATCGAGCACCGCCGTGCGCCGGCCCTGCAGGGGTGGCAGCGGCAGGTCTTCGGCATCGTCGCGGGCCTTGGGCAGGTTGAGGCTGATCCAGAACTGCGAGCCTTCACCGGGGGTACTGTCGACACCGATCTCGCCGCCCATCTGCTCGATCAGGCGCTTGGAAATCACCAGCCCAAGGCCAGTGCCGCCCGGCTGGCGCGAGAGTGAGTTGTCAGCCTGGCTGAACGCCTGGAACAGTGCGCGCACATCCTGGCTGGACAGGCCGATGCCGGTGTCCTGCACGCAGATGCGCAGTTGCACGCTGTCTTCGCCGTCTTCCTCGAGCATGGCACGGGCGACGATGGTGCCTTCGCGGGTGAACTTGATCGCGTTGCTGACCAGGTTGGTGAGGATCTGCTTGAGCCGCAGCGGGTCGCCCACCAGTGACAGCGGGGTATCGCGGTAGACCAGGCTGACCAGTTCCAGCTGTTTGGCATGTGCCGCCGGGGCGAGGATGGTCAGGGTGTCCTGGATCAGGTCGCGCAGGTTGAACGGAATGCTGTCGAGCACCAGCTTGCCGGCCTCGATCTTGGAGAAGTCGAGAATCTCGTTGATGATCCCCAGCAGGCTGTCGGCGGACTTCTCGATGGTGCCCAGGTAGTCGAACTGGCGTGGCGTCAGTTCGCTTTTCTGCAACAGGTGGGTAAAGCCCAGAATGCCGTTGAGCGGTGTGCGGATCTCGTGGCTCATGTTGGCCAGGAACTCGGACTTGATACGGCTGGCCTCCAGCGCCTCCTTGCGTGCCATGTCCAGCTCGATGTTCTGGATCTCGATGGTTTCCAGGTTCTGGCGCACGTCCTCGGTGGCCTGGTCGATGCTGTGCTGCAGCTCTTCATGGGCGTTGTGCAGGGTTTCGGCCATGCGATTGATGCCGCTGGCCAGCTCGTCGAGTTCATAACTGCCCATGCTCGGTAGTCGCTGTTCGAGGTTGCCGTCCTTGAGCTGGTTGACCGCGAACTTGATCTGGCCGATGGGGCCGTTGATGCTGCGGCTCATGCGCAAGGCCAGCAGGGCGGTCGCGCCCAGGCCGATGAAAATCAGCAGCAGGCTGGCGAACAGGCTGCGGTAGCCGCGCAGCAGGGTGCCGTCATGCGACAGCTCGATCTCGACCCAGCCCAGCAGGCGGTCGGCTTCGCCGGGGATGCGTTCGCCGGCCAGGTCGCGGTGGCGGCCGAACACCGGTAGCAGGTAGCGCGTGGCATCGTTGCCGCTGCGTTGCAGCAACTGGGTACCGCCGCCGCCAGGCTGCTGATTGAGCATGCTCGGGCCGGCGTGTGCCAGGTGGCTGCGGTCGGGGCCCAGGAAGGAGACGGCGCGCACATCGGCCTGTTCCAGCGCCTCGGCGGCGATGCGCTCCAGTTGCGCAGGGTCGTTGCGTACCAGCGCCGGGGCCACCAGTGGCGCCAGTTGTTCGGCGATCATCCTGCCGCGCTGGAGCAATTGGGTTTGCAGCTCGTTCTGCTGCAGCCAGGTGAAATAGCCCCCCAGCACCAGCGCCATCATGCCGGCAGGCAGCAAGGCCAGCAGCAGTACGCGGCTTCTGATTCCCAATCGATTCAGCACGCCCACTCTCCTGTGCTCGTCTAGCGCTGTAGGACCTTCGTCGGTCTGATCCGACGGTTGAGCTCGGAAAATTACCGCGACTGTCTATGTAATGCACTCATTTGTATCTGTTTTTGTCGATTGTAGGGCGCTTCCGAAGCTTTTGTCGGCTTGAGTTGCCTGAGCGGGGCGAATACTCAATAATCGCGTAATTGAGAATTGCTAGCACCCGCCAATGAATCCCGCCGCTATTCACGCCTCAAACATACTTGCCATCGAGGACGATCCGGTCCTGGGCGCGCACCTGCACGAGCAGCTCGAACGCAGCGGTTTTCTGGTGACCTGGTGCCGGGATGGCGGCGAGGGGCTGCAGCTGGCCTGCGAGCGCAGCTTCGATGTGGTGCTGATGGATATCCTGCTGCCCGGCATGACGGGCCTCGATGCCCTGGCCCAACTGCGCCAGAAGAGCTCGATCCCGGTGATCCTGATGTCGGCGCTGGGTGCCGAGGCCGATCGCATCACCGGTTTTCAACGCGGCGCCGACGACTACCTGCCCAAGCCGTTCAGCATGGTGGAGTTGCGTGTGCGCATCGAGGCGATCTTGCGTCGGGTGGCGCTGGAGCGTCGGCACCAGCCGGGCGAGGGCATGCTCGCTGGCGAGTTGCACTTCGACGAGCTGGCCTGCGATGTCAGCCATGGGCAGCAATGGGCCGGCCTGACGCTCAGCGAGTACCGCCTGCTCGATACGCTGCACCGCAGCCCCGAAGAGGTGCTGAGCAAGGCGTTTCTGTATCAGCATGTACTCCAGCGTGGCTATGCCCGGCATGACCGCAGCCTGGACATGCACGTGAGCCAGATCCGCCGCAAGCTCAAGGCCATCGGCTATCTGGAACGCCAGGTGCGCACGGTGTGGGGCAAGGGCTACGTGCTCAGCGCCAGCGAGGACAGCTGAGGTGCTCAGCCGCCATTCACTGTTCTGGAAACTGGCGATTCTGCTGGTGGTGTTCTGCCTGCTGATGATCGGCCTGAGCTGGCAATGGGGCCGGCACATGGAACTGCGCAACGCCTACCTGTCGCCCGCGGCGCGGGCGCTGCTGGAAGACTATGCCAGCGAAGCCGAAGAGGCCTTCCGACGTCGTGGCCAGGCCGGGGTCGACGAATGGCTGGCGCAGATGCCCGCGCGTGAGCCCGACAGCGACTTTGTCGGGGTGATCGGCAGCGACCTGCAATCGCTGGGCAGTGTGCCGCTGACCGACCTGCAAAGCCGGCGCCTGACCTTTTTGCGTGGCACCGACTGGCCGGTGAGCCGACACTCTGCGCGCATCCCTTGGATGATCGTGCCATTCCCGGCCGACTCGAGCCTGGGCAGCCTGGTGATGGAGTTGCCGCAACGGCTGATGCCCGGGCGGTTGAACATGCTGTTCTGGCGCATGGTCACCAATGGGCTGATTCCCGGCTTGCTGACGCTGCTGTTCTGCGTGGGCCTGTACCGCATGCTGATCCGCCCGTTGCACCAGTTGCGCGAGCAGGCCAATGCGTGGCGTGCCGACCAGTTGACCGCACGGGTGGCCAGTGACACCACCAGCCGGCGTGACGAGTTTGGCGAACTGGGCCGCGCCTTCGACCACATGGCCGAGCGCCTGCAGGGCACGGTGGCCCTGCAGCAGCAACTGCTGCGCGACCTTTCGCACGAGATGCGCACGCCACTCAGCCGCCTGCGCGTGGCCGGCGAGGGCGAACAGGACGTCGAGGCGTTGCGCGAGCGCCTGAACCGCGAAGTCGACTGCATGCAGCGGCTGGTGGAAGACGCCCTGCAACTGGCGTGGCTGGATGCCGAGCGTTCGCCACTGGCCAGCGAACCGATCCAGTTGCAGGCATTGTGGGACATGCTGGTGGAGGATGCCTGCTTCGAGAGCGGTTGGCCGCGTGATCGGTTCGAGTGTGCGCTGGATGCCCAGTGCTGGGTGCAGGGCAACCTGAACAGCCTGGCCCAGGCCCTGGAGAACATACTGCGCAATGCCATCCGGCACTCGCCGCCAGCGGGTGTGGTGCGCCTGGCCGGGCGGCGCGAGGGCGCGCACTGGCTGCTGTGGCTGGAAGACGAAGGCGGCGGGGTGGAAGAGGCGCAGTTGGAGCAGATCTTTGCACCGTTTACCCGGCTGGAAGGTTCGCGCCCAGGCGATGGCGGTTTCGGCCTGGGCTTGAGCATTGCGCGCAATGCGCTGCAGCGCCAGAACGGCCAGCTGTGGGCGCAGAACACCCTGAAGGGGCTGCGGGTGAACATGCAATTGCCTGCAGCGGTTTAGCCAGACATTGCTTATGCCTGTCGGCTATAACGCCCAACCATTGCGTGATATGGGCCTGCGTCGTTTGCCGGTATGATAGGCGCCCCGCAGTCCGGATTGCGAACTACGCCATGACCTTGCAGTACCCTACCATCGCCGATTGCGTCGGCCACACGCCCCTGGTTCGCCTGCAGCGCATGGCCGGCGAAACCACCAATACCCTCCTGCTCAAGCTCGAAGGCAACAACCCGGCAGGTTCGGTCAAGGACCGCCCGGCGTTGTCGATGATCACCCACGCCGAGTTGCGCGGGCAGATCAAGCCCGGTGCCACGCTGATCGAGGCGACGTCCGGCAACACCGGCATCGCCTTGGCGATGGCGGCGGCGATCAAGGGTTACAAGATGATCCTGATCATGCCCGACAACTCCAGCGCCGAACGCAAGGCCGCCATGACCGCCTACGGCGCCGAGCTGATCCTGGTCAGCAAGGAAGAGGGCATGGAGGGCGCGCGCGACCTCGCCGAGCGCCTGCAGGCCGAAGGCCGTGGCCAGGTGCTGACCAGTTTGGCAACGGTGACAACCCCGAAGCCCACTACGTCAGCACCGGCCCGGAAATCTGGCAGCAGACGGGCGGCAGCATTACCCACTTCATCAGTTCCATGGGCACCACGGGCACCATCATGGGCTGCTCGCGCTACCTCAAGGAGCAGAACCCCAACGTGCAGATCGTCGGCCTGCAACCGATGGAAGGCTCGGCGATCCCCGGGATCCGTCGCTGGCCCCACGAGTACCTGCCGAAGATCTTCGACGCCAGCCGGGTAGACCGCGTGGTCGACATGGCCCAGAGCGAAGCCGAGGACACCACCCGCCGCCTGGCCCGCGAAGAGGGCATTTTCTGTGGCGTGTCCTCCGGTGGTGCGGTGGCGGCGATGTTGCGCCTGTCGCAGGAGCTGGAACACGCGGTGCTGGTGGCGATTATCTGTGACCGTGGCGACCGTTACCTGTCGACCGGCATTTTTGACGCGGATCGCTGATGTCCAAAGCCAAACGCAACAACGGCCTGCGCTTTCAGCCGACCGGCGGCACCCGTGCGCCGCAGGTGCCGACGGGCAAGAAGCAGCGCCTGAGCATCGAGCGCCTGGCCGGTGACGGCCGGGGCATCGCCTTTGTCGAGGGGCGCACCTGGTTCGTCAGTGGTGCCCTGGCCGGCGAAGACGTCGAAGCGCGCGTGCTCAATGCCCACGGCAAGGTGGTCGAGGCACGCCTGGAGCGCGTGCTCAGCGCCAGCCAAGCGCGGCGCCCGGCACCTTGCAAGCATTTCGACCGCTGCGGCGGCTGCAACCTGCAGCACCTGCCGCATGCCCAACAGCTCGAACTCAAGCAGCGGATGCTGGCCGAGCAACTGCAGCGGGTGGCCGGTGTGGTGCCCGAGCAATGGGCCGCGCCGTTGTCCGGCCCGGAGTTCGGCTACCGGCGCCGCGCCCGCGTGGCGGTGCGCTGGGATGTGAAAGCCAAGCGCCTCGAGGTGGGTTTTCGCGCCGAGGCCAGCCAGGACATCATCGCCATCGACGACTGCCCGGTGCTGGTACAACCCTTGCAGTCGATTCTGCGTCACCTGCCGTTGCTGTTGCGCAGCCTCGACAAGCCGCAGGTCGTCGGGCATGTCGAGTTGTTCAGCGGCACGGCGCTGGCGCTGTTGCTGCGCCACACCGCGCCGGTGCCCGAGGGCGACCTGGCACGCTTGCAGGCATTCTGCAGCGAGGCGGGTGTACAACTCTGGTTACAAGGTGACGGCGAACCGGCGCCTGTAGCCGCCAACCACACGCTAGGGTTTACCCTGGAGCCATGGGGGCTGGAATTGGCCTACAGGCCGGGTGACTTCGTGCAAGTCAACGCCCAGGTCAATACCGCGATGATCGAGCAGGCCCTGGCCTGGCTCGCACCGCAAGCCGACGAGCGCGTGCTCGACCTGTTCTGTGGCTTGGGCAACTTTGCCTTGCCGCTGGCGCAGCAAGCCCGCGAAGTGGTGGCAGTGGAAGGCGTGCAGGCGATGGTTGAGCGTGCGGCAGCGAATGCGCGTAGCAACAATCTGCATAACGCACAGTTTTTTCAGGCCGATTTGTCCCAGCCTCTGGCGACTTCGAGCTGGGCGGCCGGGGGCTTTTCTGCGGTACTCTTGGATCCACCGCGCGACGGTGCCTTTGAGGTGGTCCGCACGATAGCCGCACTCGGCGCCAAGCGTCTGGTCTATGTGTCGTGCAACCCGGCGACACTGGCCCGCGACAGCGCCGAGTTGGTCAAACAGGGTTACCGGTTAAAATGTGCCGGGATTCTCGACATGTTTCCGCAGACTGCGCATGTCGAGGCCATGGCGTTATTCGAGGTGGGTTAGCGACGCTGGCCTGCTCGGTGTCGCCCCTTCGATCTGGCAGGGTGACACCCGTGTTTTCAAGCGCATCACGCATGCGCTGTAGGGAAAGGTAGACAAAGATGGTACAGGTGAGAGTGCACCAGCCGGTCAACACCGACGGCAGTATCAATCTCGAAGCATGGCTGGATCATGTGGTCAGCGTCGACCTGGCGCTGGACCGGGAAGCCCTCAAGGCGGCCTGCGAGTTTGCTCAGGACATCGAGAAAAAGGGTAACCCGGCCAAGCATTCATGGGCCGACGGTACCTCCAGTTTCCAGGCAGGCCTGGAGATCGCCGAGATCCTCGCCGACCTCAAGCTCGACCAGGATTCGCTGGTGGCCGCGGTCATCTACCGCGCGGTCCGCGAAGGCAAGGTGACCCTGGCCGAAGTCGGCCAGCGTTTTGGCCCGGTGGTGTCCAAGCTGATCGACGGTGTGCTGCGCATGGCCGCCATCAGTGCCAGCCTCAGCCCGCGGCATTCGCTGGTACTGGGCTCGCAGGCGCAGGTGGAGAACCTGCGCAAGATGCTCGTGGCGATGGTCGACGACGTGCGCGTGGCCTTGATCAAGCTGGCCGAACGCACCTGCGCAATCCGCGCGGTGAAGGGCGCCGACGACGAAAAACGCAACCGCGTGGCGCGTGAAGTCTTCGATATCTATGCGCCGCTGGCCCACCGCCTGGGCATCGGGCATATCAAGTGGGAACTCGAAGACCTGTCGTTCCGTTACCTGGAGCCCGACCAGTACAAGCAGATCGCCAAGCTGCTGCACGAGCGCCGGCTTGATCGCGAGCGTTTTATCAGCGACGTGATGAACCAGTTGCAGAACGAGCTGCTGGCCACCGGGGTCAAGGCCGATATCAGCGGCCGGGCCAAGCATATCTATTCGATCTGGCGCAAGATGCAGCGCAAGGGCCTGGAGTTCAGCCAGATCTACGACGTGCGTGCCGTGCGCGTGCTGGTACCGGAAATGCGCGACTGCTACACCGCGCTGGGTATCGTGCACACCTTGTGGCGGCACATCCCGAAAGAATTCGACGACTACATCGCCAACCCAAAGGAAAACGGCTATCGCTCGCTGCACACTGCGGTGATCGGCCCCGAGGGCAAGGTGCTGGAAGTGCAGATCCGCACCCACGCCATGCACGAGAAGCCGAGCTGGGCGTGTGTGCGCACTGGCGCTACAAGGGCACCGACGTCAAGCCAAGCTCCAACCATTACGAAGAGAAGATCTCGTGGTTGCGCCAGGTGCTGGAGTGGCACGAGGAACTGGGCGACATCGGTGGCCTGGCCGAGCAGTTGCGGGTCGATATCGAACCCGACCGGGTCTACGTGTTCACCCCGGACGGGCACGCCATCGACCTGCCCAAGGGGGCCACGCCGCTGGACTTCGCCTACCGCGTGCACACCGAGATCGGCCACAACTGCCGTGGCGCCAAGATCAACGGGCGCATCGTGCCGCTCAACTACAGCCTGCAGACTGGTGAGCAGGTCGAGATCATCACCAGCAAGCATGGCAACCCGAGCCGCGACTGGCTGAACTCGAACCTGGGCTACGTCACCACCTCGCGCGCGCGGGCCAAGATTGTCCACTGGTTCAAGCTGCAGGCGCGTGACCAGAACGTCGCCGCCGGCAAGACCCTGCTCGAGCGCGAGCTCAGTCGGCTGGGCCTGCCGCAGGTGGATTTCGAGCGCCTGGCCGAAAAGGCCAACCTCAAGACGGCCGAAGACATGTTCGCCTCGCTGGGCGCCGGCGACCTGCGCCTGGCACACCTGGTCAACGCCGCGCAGCAACTGGTGGAGCCGGACCGCATCGACCACGTCGAACTGGTGCCACGCAAGGCCACCGGCTACAAGCCGGGCAAGCGTGGCGACATCCAGATCCAGGGGGTCGGCAACCTGCTGACGCAGATGGCCGGTTGCTGCCAGCCGCTGCCGGGCGATGCGATCGTCGGCTACATCACGGTCGGGCGCGGGGTGACCATTCACCGTCAGGACTGTGCCTCGGTGCTGCAACTGGCCGGGCGCGAGCCGGAGCGCATCATCCAGGTCAGCTGGGGGCCGGTGCCAGTGCAGACCTACCCGGTGGACATCGTCATCCGTGCGTACGACCGTCCGGGGCTGCTGCGTGATGTGTCGCAGGTGCTGCTCAACGAACGGATCAACGTGCTGGCGGTCAACACGCGCTCGAACAAGGAAGACAACACGGCCTTGATGTCGCTGACCATCGAAATCCCTGGCCTGGATGCGCTGGGGCGTTTGCTGGGGCGGATCTCGCAGTTGCCCAACATCATCGAGACGCGGCGCAACCGTACGCCATGAGGCCGCTTTCGCTGGCAAGC
>NZ_JAAHBU010000126.1 GCF_010671725.1 Pseudomonas brassicae
TGCGGCAAATCCACCCTGCTGCGCCTGCTGGTGGGGCTGGACGCCGATTACCAGGGGCAGATCCTGATCGACGGCCAGCCGGTACACGGCATCGGCAGCGAACGCGGCATCGTGTTCCAGGAACACCGCCTGTTCCCCTGGCTGACGGTGGCCGAAAACATCGACCTGGGCCTGGTCAACGAGGGCTTGGAGCGGGCCCAGCGCGCCCGGCGCGTGCAGGACTTCATTGCCCTGGTCGGCCTTGAAGACTTCAGCCAGGCCTACCCGCACCAGCTCTCCGGCGGCATGGCACAACGCGTGGCGA
The DNA here is from genome assembly GCF_010671725.1 of Pseudomonas brassicae. Taxonomy (GTDB): domain Bacteria; phylum Pseudomonadota; class Gammaproteobacteria; order Pseudomonadales; family Pseudomonadaceae; genus Aquipseudomonas; species Aquipseudomonas brassicae. The sequence continues at coordinate 305 of NZ_JAAHBU010000126.1, forward strand.
TCGCCCGCGGGCTGGTGGCCAGCCCGCGCATCCTGCTGCTGGACGAACCCTTCGGCGCGCTCGATGCGCTGACCCGCCAGCAGATGCAGGACGAGCTGCTGGCGATTCGCGAGCGCGCGCGCATCACCACCCTGCTGGTGACCCACGATGTCGAAGAGGCGATTTTCCTGGCCGACCGCGTGGTGGTGCTCGAACCGCGCCCCGGGCGCATCAAGCGCATCGTCGAGATCGACCTGCCGCACCCGCGCCAGCGCGCCAGCCTGGCCTTCCACCGGCTGCGCGAAACCCTGCTGCACGAGCTGACCCACGACGAGCGCTACCTGCCGCCCGTCGTCGAACAGATCCGCGACCTGCCCCTGACCTACCTTGCCTGCTGAGTGCCGACCATGAGCCAACGCCCGAACTTCCTGATCATCGTTGCCGACGACCTGGGCTTTTCCGACCTCGGCGCCTTCGGCGGCGAAATCGCCACGCCGCACCTCGACGCGCTGGCCACCGCCGGCCTGCGCCTGACCGACTTCCATACCGCGCCCACCTGCTCGCCCACCCGCTCGATGCTGCTGACCGGCACCGACCACCATATCGCCGGCATCGGCACCATGGCCGAGGCGCTGACCCCGGAGCTGATCGGCAAGCCGGGCTACGAGGGCTACCTGAATGATCGCGTGGTCGCGCTGCCCGAGCTGCTGCGCGAGGCCGGCTACCAGACCCTCATGAGCGGCAAGTGGCATCTGGGCCTGAAGGCCGAGCAGGCCCCGCATGCACGGGGTTTCGAGCGCTCCTTCGCGCTGCTGCCGGGCGCCGCCAACCACTACGGTTTCGAGCCCACCTACGACGAACACACCCCCGGCCTGCTCAAATCGACACCGGCGCTGTACATCGAGGACGACACCTTCGTCGAGCACTTGCCCGAGGGCTTCTATTCTTCCGACGCCTTCGGCGACAAATTGCTGCAGTACCTCAAGGAGCGTGACCAGAGCCGGCCGTTCTTCGCCTACCTGCCCTTCTCGGCGCCGCACTGGCCGCTGCAGGCTCCGGCCGAGGTGGTGGCGCGCTACACGGGCCGCTACGACACCGGCCCCGAGGTACTGCGCCAACAGCGCCTGGAAAAACTGCGCGCCCTGGGCCTGATCGCCGCCGACGTGCAGGCGCACCCGGTGGACGAACAGTGGCAGGCGCTCAGCGACGAACAACGCCAGCGCTCGGCGCGGTCCATGGAGGTGTACGCAGCGATGGTCGAGCGCATGGACTGGAACATCGGCCGGGTGCTCGGCTACCTGCGCAACCAGGGCCTGCTGGACAACACGCTGGTGCTGTTCATGTCCGACAACGGCGCCGAGGGCGCCTTGCTCGAAGCCTTCCCCAAGTTCGGCCCGCACCTGGCCAGCTACCTCGACCAGCACTACGACAACAGCCTGGAGAACATCGGCCGGGCCAATTCCTACGTGTGGTACGGCCCGCACTGGGCGCAGGCAGCCACCGCCCCGTCGCGGTTGTACAAGGCCTTCACCACCGAAGGCGGCATTCGCGTGCCGGCGCTGCTGCATTACCCGGCACTGGCGCGCCAGGGGCAGATCAGCCATCAGTTCAGCACCGTGATGGACATCACCCCGACCCTGCTCGACCTCGCCGGCATCCGCCATCCCGGCAAGCGCTGGCAGGGGCGCGACGTCGCGCCGCTGCGCGGCAAGTCATGGCTGGGCTACCTGTCGGGCGAAACCGAGCAGGTGCACGACGAACACACCGTCACCGGCTGGGAGCTGTTCGGTCGCCGGGCCATCCGCCAGGGCCACTGGAAGGCGGTGTACATTCCGGGCCCCGTGGGGCCGGCGATCTGGCAGCTGTATGACCTGAGCGTCGACCCTGGCGAAGTCCACGACCTGGCCCTGGCCCAGCCGGCACGCCTGCAGGTGCTGCTCGGCGAATGGCAGAAGTACGTCGAAGAGACCGGGGTGATCCTCAGCCAGTCGCCGTTCCAGCCGGATTAGCCAATTGCCCCAGGCGCGCAGGGTCGAGGATCTCGATCTCGCCGTAGCTCAGGCGCAGCACGCCGTCCTGCTCCAGCGCCCGCAGGATCTGGTTGGTGGTCTGGCGTGACAGCGCCAGCATCAGCGCCAGTTGCTCCTGGGACAACTGCAACACACGCCGTGCACCGTCCACCTCACCGTAGCCGGCGGCGATCTGCAACAGGCGGTAGGCCACCCGTGGTGGCGCACTCATCAGGCTCTGCTGCTCCAGCGCGACGAACGCCAGGCGCAGCTTGTGGCTCATCAGCAAGGCAAATTCGCGCCAGTAGCGCGGGTGCTCATCCAGCAACCTCGACAGTGCCGCCTGGGGAACGCGCAACAGCTGCGTCGGGCCCTCGGCGAACGCGTCGTGGGTACGTGGCTGGTCATCGAACAGGCCGATCTCGCCGAACCAGTGCGGTGCCTCGATCAGGGTCAGCACCGCCTCCTTGCCCTGGGCGCTGACCGCACCGATGCGCACGGCGCCGTCGAGCACCGCATACAGCCCGCACGGCGCGTCGCCGCGCTGGAACAGGCAGGCGCCAGCCTCCAGGGTCAACGGCCGGGCCAGGTGCAACAGGCTATCCTGCAAGGTAACGGGCAGCTGTGTGAACCAGTGACCTTGACGCAGTATCGATGGGTTCATGCGGGGCCTCGTGAGTGACTCTGTCGGCTAGCCGACAGACGCTGGGGCCTGGGCCAGGCAAGCTGGGGCCATCCTACAGGAGGAACAACAATGAAAAGCCTCGTCGAACACCTGAGTCAATACGCTGCCTACCACCGCGACCCGCGCAATATCGCCACGCACTTCGTGGGGATCCCGATGATCGTGGTGGCGGTCACCCTACTGTTGTCGCGTCCGGGGATCGAACTGAGCGGGATGTGGCTGTCACCGGCGTTGCTGGTGGCGGCGTGGTCGGCGTGGTTCTACCTGCGCCTGGACACGCGCTTCGGGCTGTTGATGAGTGCACTGCTGGGGTTGTGCCTGTGGGCCGGGCAGGTGCTGGCGGTGCAGAGTACGCTGGTGTGGTTGAGCGGCGGGTTGGGGTTGTTCGTGGTGGGCTGGGTGATCCAGTTCGTCGGGCATTACTACGAGGGGCGCAAGCCGGCGTTCGTCGACGATATCAGCGGGCTGATCGTGGGGCCGTTGTTCGTGGTGGCGGAGATGGCGTTTCTGTTGGGGTTGCGGGGGGAATTGAAGCGGGCGATCGAGGGGAATGCGGGGCCGGTGGGCATTCGCCCCAAGAAGGCGGTGGTCTGAAGGCCGCCTTCGCTG
>NZ_JAAHBU010000127.1 GCF_010671725.1 Pseudomonas brassicae
CAGCTCCCACAGGGATAGCAGTAATTTCAGATTCACACTGCATCTGTGGGAGCTGGCTTGCCAGCGAAAGGAGCGCTATGGATTCTGGATCAGGCCGACGGGTCCAGCTCCAGCCCAACCCCCAGCTGACGCGACAGGCACGGCCAGCGCTTCCATGCGGCGCCCGTGTCCGGGCTGCTCAGCTTCTCGCGATACGCCTCGACCGACTCCAGCGCAAAGCTCTCGTCATCGAGCATCTCGTCTACCGAGTGGTGCACCACTTCATCCAGCTGGTTGGCAAAGGTTTCACCAATCAAGCGATGGGCGATCACGTTCGCCACGGTGGTATCCAGCGGGATCAGCGGCTGGTTGAAATGCTTGATGTACAGGTCGTTCACTTCTTCCACCAGGCGATGCGCCAGGTAGGCTTCATCCAGCAGGCAGTCCAGGCCGACATGGCCGTTCATGATGCCGGGCGGTTGCAGAAAATACTGCTCGGCGATTTTCAGCACCGGCTTGATCTGCGACTCGATACCCGCTTCACGTGCGACATCATTGGCCGCCTCCAGAAGCTCCGGTACCTGGTCGATATACGCCGCCACGAAACGCGCCAGCCCTTCCTGGGCATCGGCTTCAGGCAGTTGGATGGAGGGGTGCAGGTGCGGCAGTTGCAAGGCAAGTTGCTGTTTGAGCTGGCCGGTTTCGGCTTCATGTTGATGGGCACGGGTGATCTGATCGCGTACAGCGACGATGTTCATGAAAACTCCAGGGACGAGGAAAAACACACGGATGACATAAGGTAGCTCGGTTCTGTAAAGAGCTAAGACGGATTTGTCATAAACGGTGTGCGTTTATGCCGCACCTTGGTTATATCAAAGTGCCATCAATCGCCTCGGTGAATGATTTACCCCCTCGCGTTGCGTGGTCAAGGCCGCTGTCTATACTCCGCTTTGAAAGTGATTGGCTGATGAGGCCCGCCTGCTGTCCAGCAGGGGCTCGTCGTCGAAGTTCGCAGTCTTGACGCCGTACCCTTAGCCGTAGGTCCACGCCTCCGGGATAACAAGAACGATAAGGGGAACCCGCAATGATGCGACATCCACACGCCTGGATGGGCCTGCTGTTGTGGTCGCTGTTCACACAGGCCGAGGCTGCCTGGACCGTGAACATGGCGCCGGGGGCGACAGAAGTCAGCAACGCCGTGTTCGACCTGCACATGACCATCTTCTGGATCTGCGTGGTGATCGGCATCGTGGTGTTCGGCGCGATGTTCTGGTCGATGATGGTGCACCGGCGTTCCACCGGCCAGCAGCCCGCGCACTTTCACGAGCATACCTGGGTCGAGATCATGTGGACGGTGGTGCCGTTCCTGATCCTGGTGGCCATGGCCATCCCCGCGACCAGGACGCTGGTCGATATCTACGATGCCAGCGAGTCGGACGTCGACATCCAGGTCACCGGCTACCAGTGGAAGTGGCATTACAAATACCTGGGCGAGGACGTCGAGTTCTTCAGCAACCTGGCCACTCCCACCGAGCAGATCCACAACAAGGCCCCCAAGGACGAGCACTACCTGCTCGAAGTCGACCAGCCGCTGGTGATCCCGGTCGGGGCCAAGGTGCGCTTTCTGGTGACCGCTGCCGACGTCATCCATTCCTGGTGGGTGCCCGCTTTCGCGGTCAAGCGTGACGCCATCCCCGGCTTCGTCAACGAGGCCTGGACCCGCGTCGAGAAGCCCGGCATCTACCGCGGCCAGTGCACCGAACTGTGTGGCAAGGACCATGGCTTCATGCCGGTGGTGGTCGAGGTCAAGAGCAAGGCCGACTACGCCACCTGGCTTGCCGAGCGCAAGGCCGATGCGGCCAAGCTCAAGGAGCTGACCAGCAAGGAGTGGACCCTGCAAGAGCTGGTCGAACGCGGCGACAAGGTCTACCACACCACCTGCGTGGCCTGTCACCAGGCCGAGGGCCAGGGCCTGCCGCCGATGTTCCCGGCGCTCAAGGGCTCGAAGATCGCCACCGGCCCGATCCAGGACCACCTGAACATCGTCTTCCACGGCAAGGCCGGCACGGCCATGGCGGCGTTCGGCAAGCAGCTCTCGGAAGTGGATATCGCTGCCGTGGTCACCTACGAGCGCAACGCCTGGGGCAATGCCAAGGGTGACATGGTCACGCCGAAGGATGTGCTGGCGCTCAAACAGGCCGACGGCCAATGAACCGGGGAGACAGGACATGAGTACAGTCATCGACGACCACGGCCATGCCGACCATGACCACGCCCACGGCCCGGCCAAGGGCCTGATGCGCTGGGTACTGACCACCAACCACAAGGACATCGGCACGATGTACCTGTGGTTCAGCTTCGCCATGTTCCTGCTCGGCGGCTCGTTCGCCATGGTCATCCGCGCCGAATTGTTCCAGCCGGGCCTGCAGATCGTCGAGCCGGCGTTCTTCAACCAGATGACCACCATGCATGGCCTGATCATGGTATTCGGCGCGGTGATGCCGGCCTTTGTCGGCCTGGCCAACTGGATGATCCCGCTGATGATCGGCGCGCCCGACATGGCCCTGCCGCGCATGAACAACTTCAGCTTCTGGCTGTTGCCGGCGGCGTTCCTGCTGCTGGTCTCGACGCTGTTCAGCCCCGGTGGCGGGCCCAACTTCGGCTGGACCTTCTATGCGCCGCTGTCGACCACCTATGCCCCTGAGAGCGTGACCTTCTTCATCTTCGCCATCCACCTGATGGGCATCAGCTCGATCATGGGCGCGATCAACGTGATCGCCACCATCCTCAACCTGCGCGCCCCGGGCATGACCCTGATGAAAATGCCGCTGTTCGTCTGGACCTGGCTGATCACCGCGTTCCTGCTGATCGCGGTGATGCCGGTGCTGGCCGGGGTGGTGACCATGATGCTGATGGACATCCACTTCGGCACCAGCTTCTTCAGTGCCGCCGGCGGCGGCGACCCGGTGCTGTTCCAGCACGTGTTCTGGTTCTTCGGCCACCCCGAGGTGTACATCATGATCCTGCCGGCGTTCGGCGCGGTCAGCTCGATCATCCCGGCGTTCTCGCGCAAGCCGCTGTTCGGCTACACCTCGATGGTCTACGCCACCGGGGCGATCGCCTTCCTCTCCTTTATCGTGTGGGCGCACCACATGTTCGTGGTGGGTATCCCGGTGGTGGGCGAACTGTTCTTCATGTACGCCACCATGCTGATTGCGGTGCCCACCGGAGTGAAGGTGTTCAACTGGGTCAGCACCATGTGGGAAGGCTCGCTGACCTTCGAGACGCCGATGCTGTTTGCCATCGCCTTTGTCATCCTGTTCACCATCGGCGGGTTCTCCGGGCTGATGCTGGCCATCGCCCCGGCTGACTTCCAGTACCACGACACCTACTTCGTGGTGGCGCACTTCCACTACGTGCTGGTACCGGGGGCGATCTTCGGCATCTTCGCCTCGGCCTATTACTGGCTGCCCAAGTGGACCGGGCACATGTACGACGAAACCCTGGGCAAGCTGCACTTCTGGCTGTCGTTCATCGGCATGAACCTGGCCTTCTTCCCGATGCACTTCGTCGGCCTGGCCGGCATGCCGCGCCGGGTGCCGGACTACAACCTGCAGTTTGCCGATTTCAACATGGTGTCCTCGGTGGGTGCGTTCACCTTTGGCGCCACACAGATCTTCTTCCTGTTCATCGTGATCAAGTGCATCCGCGGCGGCCAGCCCGCCCCGGCCAAGCCGTGGGACGGTGCCGAAGGGCTGGAGTGGTCGGTGCCGTCGCCGGCGCCCTACCACACCTTCCAGACTCCGCCAGACGTGAAGTGAGGCCATCGCCATGAGTGAAGGGACTGCGCTGAAGCGTCTGGTCACACGGCTGTTGATGCTGACCGTGGTGATGTTCGCCTTCGGTTTTGCCCTGGTGCCGATCTACGACGTGATGTGCAAGGCGTTCGGCATCAACGGCAAGACGGCGGGCAGTATGCGGGCAGCCAGGTCAGCGACCCGACGCGCTCGGTGAAGGTGCAGTTCATGTCGACCAATGCCCGCGACATGGTCTGGGACTTCTACGCCACCGCCGACCAGCTCGACGTCAACCCGGGGGCGGTGAACCAGATGGTGTTCGTGGCCCGCAACCCCACCGACCAGCCGATGACCGCCCAGGCGATCCCGAGCATCAGCCCGGCCGAGGCGGCGGCGTACTTCCACAAGACCGAATGCTTCTGCTTCAGCCAGCAGGTGCTGCAGCCCGGTGAACGCATCGAGATGCCGGTGCGTTTCATCGTCGACCGCGACCTGCCCAAAGATGTGAAACACCTGACGCTTGCCTACACGCTGTTCGATATCACCGCGCGCCAACCGCCGGTGGCCCATGTGGCCAGCCAGTCCGTACAGAGCGCCCGATAAGGAGAACGATCCATGGCTGCTCATCAGCACTACTACGTACCGGCGCAAAGCAAGTGGCCGATCATCGCCACCCTGGGCATGCTGATCACGGTGTTCGGGCTGGGCACCTGGTTCAACGACATGAAGGCCGGCCACCCCGATTCCCACGGCCGCTGATCTTCTTCGTCGGTGCCCTGTGCCTGGCCTACATGCTGTTCGGCTGGTTTGGCGCGGTGATCAAGGAAAGCCGCGCCGGGCTCTACAGCCCGCAGTTGGACCGCTCGTTCCGCTGGGGCATGTCGTGGTTCATCTTCTCCGAGGTGATGTTCTTCGTCGCCTTCTTCGGCGCGCTGTTCTACGTGCGCAACCTAGCCGGCCCGGCGCTGGGCGGTGAAGGCGCCAAGGGTGTGGCGCACATGCTGTGGCCCAACTTCCAGTTCGCCTGGCCGCTGCTGCACACGCCCGACCCCAAGCTGTTCCCGCCGCCCAAGGACATCATCGACCCGTGGCACCTGCCGCTGATCAACACCCTCCTGCTGGTCAGCTCCAGTGTCACCATCACCATCGCCCACCATGCGTTGCGCAAGAACCATCGTGGCCCGCTGAAATTCTGGCTGGCGCTGACCATCGCGCTGGGCGTGGCGTTCCTTATCTTGCAGGCCTACGAGTACCACGAGGCCTACACCGAGCTGGGCCTGACCCTGAACTCGGGTATCTACGGCGCAACGTTCTTCATGCTCACCGGGTTTCACGGCGCCCACGTGACCATGGGCACGATCATTCTGTTCGTGATGCTGATGCGCATCCTGCGCGGGCATTTCAACGCCGACAAGCACTTCGGTTTCGAGGCGGCCAGCTGGTACTGGCACTTCGTCGATGTGGTGTGGGTCGGGCTGTTCATCTTTGTGTACGTGCTGTAGCCGCGCCTAGAACGGCGCGTGGGATACCAGCTGACCGCTGTACAAACCCCAGGTCACCAGGGCCAGGGTAATGGCGGCCAGGCTGACCCGCACTTTGAGGGCGGTGAGCAGGCGGGTCGAGCTGTCATCGTCCTTGACCAGAAAGAACAGGCCGCTGAACAGGCTGACAATGGTCGCCAGCAGCATCAGGACAATCGCGGCTTTGAGCATGGCGGTACTCCGGGGGATGCGATGACTACAACCAGTATAGCGAGCGACATGTCGGGGGCTCGGTGAGGGCGTTCCGTCCGGGCCTGGTGCCAACCCTGGTGGTGTTTTTGCTGCTGCCGGGGCTGATTGCGCTGGGCTGCTGGCAACTGGGCCGCGGCGCGGAAAAGCGTGCCTTGCTCAGTGCCTATGCCGAGCGGCGCCTGGCCCAGCCGTTGGCCCCCGAGCAATTGCTGCAGACGCCCGACAGCGCCTTTCGGCGGGTGCAGTTGCACGGGCGCTTCGACCGCACCCACAGCCTGCTGCTGGACAACCGCCTGCGCGATGGCCAGGCCGGGGTCGAGTTGCTGCAACCCTTTCACGATCAGGCCAGCGGCCTGTGGCTGCTGGTCAACCGTGGCTGGTTGGCCTGGCCGGACCGGCGCGTCCCGGTGCAGTTCAGCACCCCTGAAACCGTCCTCAGCCTGCAAGCCTGGGTATACGTCGCGCCCGGCAGCACCTTCCAGCTGCACGCCGACCCGCAGGGCGGCGCCTGGCCGCGCCTGTTGACCGCAGTGAATGCGGTGCCGTTGTGGGCCTCGCTCGGGCGCGACGGGTTTGCCCATGAACTGCGCCTGGAGCCCGGCCCGGGCAGCTATCGGCTGGACTGGCCGGTGGTTGCCATGGGCCCGGAAAAGCACCTGGGCTATGCCGTGCAGTGGTTTGCGCTGGCGGCGGCGCTGTTCGCGCTCTACCTCTATTTCGGTTGGCATAACAACAAGGAGCAACCCCATGGGAGCCGTCATGCATCCACCCAGCACGTCTGAGGCGCCGCGCAACCGCGTGCGCGGGCGCTTGCAGTTGATCCTGATCCTGCTGGTGGTGATCGGGCCGATGATGCTCGCCACCGGCATGTACAAGTTCCAGTTCTGGGTGCCCGACAGCCGCAGCTACCACGGCGAGCTGATCGGCAACGGGCAGAGCCGCGCGCAGCTCGGGGTGGTGACGGACGAGGCGCGCTGGCAACTGCTGGTGAGCGCCCCCGGCGAGTGTGGCGTCGACTGCCAGCAACTGGTGTACCTGGCGCGCCAGGTACAGATCGGCCTGGGTCGCGACGCCAGCCGCGCCAGCCATGCGCTGGCGGGTGCGCAGCCGGTCAACGAGGCGTTCCAGGCCACGCTCGAGCGTGAGTATCCGCAACTGCAGCGCTACCCGCTGGACCTGTCGGCCTATGCCAAGGCCAGCCCCAACCTCAAGGATGCGCAACTGTGGATCGTCGACCCGCACGGCAACCTGGTGCTGCGCTACGACGCACGGGTCAAGGGCAAGGACCTGCTCAATGACCTGCGCCACCTGCTCAAACTGTCCAACATCGGCTAGGAGGCACCTGCCATGGCCAGACCCGGATACCGCCTTGCCGTGTTCGCCACCTTGCTTGCCATGATGGTGGTGCTGCTCGGTGCTTATACCCGCCTGACCCATGCCGGCCTGGGCTGCCCCGACTGGCCGGGTTGTTATGGCTTTATCAGCGTGCCCAAGACCGACGCGCAACTGGCGCATGCCGAGCGGCATTACCCCGACGCGCCGGTGGAGGCGCACAAGGGCCGCAACGAGATGGTGCACCGTTATTTTGCTGGCGCCCTGGCGTTGGTGATCGCCATGCTGGCGGTGCAGGCGCTGCGCCGGCATGGCCATAGCGGCCAGCCCTATCGCCTGCCGCTGGTGCTGCTGGCGGTGGTGCTGTTCCAGGCGCGTTTGGCATGTGGACGGTCACCCTCAAGCTGTGGCCGCAGGTGGTCACGGCGCACCTGCTGGGCGGCTTCGCCACGTTGAGCCTGTTGTTCCTGTTGAGCCTGCGCCTGTCGCGTGCGTTCATGCCGCTGCCGGGCCTGCCGCAACGGCTGCGCCGGCTGGCAGCGCTGGCCTTGCTGCTGGTGATCGGGCAGGTGGCGCTGGGCGGCTGGGTCAGCGCCAACTACGCCGCGGTGGCCTGTGTCGACCTGCCGACCTGCCATGGCCAGTGGTGGCCGCAGGCCGATTTCGCCAACGGGTTTCACCTCACCCAGCACATCGGCCCCAACTACCTGGGCGGGCAGCTGGACAGCGAGGCGCGCACCGCGATCCATATCACCCACCGGCTGGGCGCATTGCTGGTGACCGGGGTGTTGCTGGTGCTGGCCTGGCAGTTGTATGGCATCGGGTTGCGGCGCCTGGCCAGGCTGGTGCTGCTGGCGCTGGCGGTGCAGGTCGGTTGGGCATCAGCAATGTGGCCCTCGGCCTGCCGCTGGCAGTCGCGGTGGCACATAACGCCGGCGGCGCGGCCTTGCTGTTGACCCTGGTGCTGGTCAACTACCGAACCCGCCTGGCCACCCAACCCAAGGCCCGTCGGGTCAGCCAGGGCTGGCGCCTGACGCCGTTGCGCCCGGTGGGTGTGGTGCACTATCTCGGAGAGAATCCATGGCAACGCTTCTGAACCCGGCCCGGCACCCGGCGCTGTGGCGCGACTACCTGGAACTGACCAAGCCCAAGGTGGTGGTGTTGATGTTGATCACCTCGCTGGTCGGCATGTTCCTCGCCACCCGCGCTGGCGTGCCGTGGACGGTGCTGGTGTTCGGCAACCTGGGCATCGGCCTGTGTGCCGGCGCGGCAGCGGCGGTCAACCATGTGGTCGACCGGCGCATCGATGCGCTGATGGCACGCACCCACAAGCGGCCGCTGGCCGAGGGCCGTGTCGGGCCGCTGGCGGCACTGGCCTTCGCGTTGCTGCTGGCGATGCTCGGGCTGGTACTGTTGCTGACCTTTACCAATGCCCTCACCGCCTGGCTCACGCTGGCCTCGCTGCTGGGCTATGCGGTGCTCTACACCGGCTTTCTCAAGCGGGCCACGCCGCAGAACATCGTGATCGGCGGGCTGGCCGGGGCGGCGCCACCGTTGCTGGGCTGGGTGGCGATCACCGGGCATGTCAGCGCCGAACCGCTGCTGCTGGTGCTGATCATCTTCGCCTGGACCCCGCCGCACTTCTGGGCGTTGGCGATCCACCGCAAGCAGGAGTACGCCAAGGCCGATATCCCAATGCTGCCGGTGACCCATGGCGAGCACTACACCAAGGTGCATATCCTGCTGTACACCTGCGTGCTGCTGGCGGTCAGCCTGCTGCCGTACGCCATTCACATGAGCGGGCCGCTGTACCTGGGGTGTGCACTGCTGCTGGGCGCGCGCTTCCTGCAGTGGGCCTGGGTGTTGTACCGTGGCAGTCGGCCGCACGCGGCCATCAGCACCTTCAAGTACTCTATCGCGTACTTGTTCCTGCTGTTCATCGCGCTGCTCGTTGACCACTACCTACTGTTGAACCTATGACTCGAACCCAGAAAACCGTCTTTATCCTCGTTGCCCTGGTCGCATTGATTCTCGGGCTTACCCTCAACAAGGTGCTGAGCAACCGTAGCCAGGGCAACCCGACTGCGCTGATCGATGCCGGGATCATCCTGTTGCCGCAAAGCCGTAACGTGCCGGCGCTGGAAATGACCGACGAGAACGGCCAGCCGGTGGTGCTGGATCAGTTGAAGGGCAAGTGGTCGCTGCTGTTCTTCGGCTACACCTTCTGTCCGGACATCTGCCCGACCACGCTGGCGCAGTTGCGTCAGGTCAAGAGCGAGTTGCCCAAGGAGGCCGTGGAGCGCTTGCAGGTGGTGCTGGTGAGTGTCGACCCGAACCGCGATACACCGGCGCAGTTGAAGACCTACCTGGGATACTTCGACAAGGATTTTCGTGGGGTGACGGGGTCGCTGGAGGCCACGCAGAAGCTGGCGAATGCGGTGAGCATCCCGTTCATTGCGGCCGATACCAGCAAGCCGAACTACACGGTCGATCACAGTGGCAACCTGGCGCTGCTCGGACCGGACGGTACCCAGCGCGGGTTCATTCGGGCGCCGTTCAATAACCAGAAGCTGCTGGCGCAGTTGCCTGGCCTGGTCAAGCGCGACTAAGAGCTTCGCTGGCAAGCCAGCTCCCACAGGGACAGC
>NZ_JAAHBU010000128.1 GCF_010671725.1 Pseudomonas brassicae
TTGGCGACCGGCTTGGCCGCGCGGCAGCCGCAGGCGCAGCGCTGGCATCGCTGCCAACCTCCGGCGCGAACTTGCCCTTGCCGTGCAACTCGTCGAGCAGCGCTTCGAACTCGTGTTCAGAGATGTGATCACCGCTTGCAGCGGCTGCGACAGGTGCAGCCGCCGCTGGCAGCGCGTCGGCCGCGAAGGTGCCCTTGCCATGCAACTGGTCCAGCAAGGCTTCGAATTCGTCGTCGGTGATGTCGCCACTGGCAGGCGCCGCGCCGCTTGCAGCCACCGCAGCCGGGGCAGATGCCACGGCGCCAACGCTGTCCGGGGCGAACTGGCCCTTACCGTGCAACTGGTCCAGCAGCGACTCGAACTCGGCGTCGGTGATTTCGTCGCTGCTGGCCGCTTCTGCGGCCACCGGCGCGGGGGCTTCGGCTTCAGCCTTGGCCGCGTTGAGCGAATCGAGCAGTTGCTCGAACTCGCTGTCGGTGATGTCACCCGAATCGGCTTCGGCCACCGGCTCAGGCTCTGCCGCCACCGCGACAGGTGCCACTTCATCGGCGCCGGCAGGCTCTGCCAGGCGCGCCAGGGCTGCCAGCAGTTCCGGAGTGGCAGCCGTGATGTCGGTACGTTCACGCACCTGGCCGAACATGCTGTTGACGGTGTCCAACGCTTCGAGGACCACATCCATCAGCTCGGCATCTACACGCCGCTCGCCTTTGCGCAGGATATCGAAGACGTTCTCGGCGATGTGGCAGCACTCCACCAGCTCATTGAGCTGGAGGAAGCCGGCGCCCCCTTTTACAGTGTGAAAACCGCGAAAAATTGCATTGAGCAGGTCGGCATCATCCGGACGGCTTTCCAGCTCGACCAGTTGCTCGGACAGTTGCTCAAGAATTTCGCCGGCTTCTACCAGGAAATCCTGAAGGATTTCTTCATCGGCGCCGAAGCTCATTAAACGTGCTCCCTAAAAACCCAGGCTGGACAACAGATCGTCGACATCGTCCTGACCGGACACAACGTCTTCACGTTTATCGGCATGAATCTGTGGACCTTCACCCCGAGTCGGATGTTTTTCTTGATCTTTTTCAGCTCGCATCTGGTCATGGTCATGTTCGATACCGGCAAACCGGTCGACCTGACTCGCCATCAGCACGAGCTTGAGAAGATTGCTTTCTACTTCGGTGACCAGTGCCGTGACGCGCTTGATCACCTGGCCGGTCAGGTCTTGGTAGTCCTGAGCCAGAAGAATATCGTTGAGGTGCCCGGCGACCTTGCGGTTGCCTTCGGCGCTGTGCGTCAGAAAACTGTCGACGCGCTTGGCCAGCTCGCGAAACTCCGGTGCCGCCACTTCACGTCGCATGAAACGCTGCCAGTCACTGCTCAGGCTGGCGGCTTCGGCGCTCAGCTCGTTAAGTACCGGCGTGCTTTCCTCGACCAGGTCCATGGTGCGGTTGGCAGCGCCCTCGGTGAGCCTGACCACGTATGACAGGCGCTCGGTGGCGTCGGTAATCTGCGAGACTTCCTCGGCCTGCGGCATGTGCGGGTCGATCTGGAAGCTGACGATCGCACTGTGCAGCTCGCGGGTCAGCTTGCCCACTTCCTGATACAGGCCAAGATCACGGGTCTGGTTCAGCTGATGGATCAGTTGCACCGCGTCGCCGAACCGGCCTTTTTCAAGGCTGCTGACCAGCTCCTGGGCATGTTTCTTCAGTGTCGACTCGAAGTCGTCCAAAGATGATTTTTTTTGCTCCATAGCGCCCCCGTGGCGTACCTCAGCTATTGACGCGCTCGAAGATCTTTTCGATCTTTTCTTTCAGCACCTGGGCGGTGAACGGCTTGACCACATAGCCGTTGACGCCGGCCTGGGCCGCTTCGATGATCTGTTCGCGTTTGGCTTCGGCAGTCACCATCAGCACCGGCAGGTGCTTGAGGCGTTCATCGGCGCGCACTTTGCGCAGCAAATCGATACCGGACATGCCGGGCATGTTCCAGTCGGTCACCAGGAAATCGAAGTGGCCACTTTCGAGCATCGGCACGCCGTGGTGCCATCGTCGGCTTCCGATGTATTGGTGAAGCCCAGATCACGCAGCAAGTTCTTGATGATCCGCCGCATCGTCGAAAAATCGTCGACGATGAGGATTTTCATGTCTTTGTTCAATTAGACCTCCAAGCAGTCTTTAACGCGTTCAGCGCTGAACGCGCATTCAATCAATTCGGGCACTACATTTTCACGACTGCATCGAACGGCTGCTCAACGCGCCCGCCATTCCACCAGGCGACCACGCAAACGTGCCGCGCATTGGCTGTGCAACTGGCTGACACGCGACTCGCTGACCCCCAGCACCTCGCCGATTTCCTTGAGGTTCAGCTCTTCGTCGTAGTACAGCGCCAACACCAGACGCTCGCGCTCGGGCAGGTTGGCGATTGCATCCGCCAGGGCTGCCTGAAAACGCTCGTCTTCCAGATCGCGCGAAGGCTCGAGCTGGGCACTGGCACCGTCCTCGTGCAGCCCTTCATGTTCGCCGTCCTGCAAAAGGTCGTCGAAACTGAACAGGCGGCTGCCCAAGGTATCGTTCAAAATCCCGTAATAATCATCGAGACTCAATTGAAGTTCGGCAGCAACCTCGTGATCTTTAGCGTCACGACCGGTTTTTGCTTCAATTGCACGAATCGCGTCACTGACCATGCGGGTATTGCGGTGGACCGAACGCGGTGCCCAGTCACCCTTGCGCACCTCGTCAAGCATCGCGCCGCGGATGCGAATGCCAGCGTAGGTCTCGAAACTGGCACCCTTGCTCGCGTCGTACTTGTTGGACACTTCGAGCAGGCCAATCATGCCGGCCTGAATCAGGTCTTCCACCTGCACACTGGCCGGCAGACGTGCCAACAGGTGGTAGGCGATGCGCTTGACCAACGGCGCGTAACGCTCGATCAGTTCATATTGCGCGTCACGCGAAGCCTTGCTGTACATCCGATACCCGCTCGCACTCATAGCACTGGTCCCGCACTGGTCGGTTGCACCAACCGCTCGACGAAGAACTCCAGGTGCCCGCGTGGGTTGGCAGGCAGCGGCCAGCTATCGACCTTCTGAGCAATGGCCTTGAACGCCAGCGCGCACTTGGAACGCGGAAAGGCTTCGTAGACAGCTCGCTGCTTCTGCACGGCCTTGCGGACACATTCGTCGTAGGGCACAGCACCGACGTATTGTAGGGCGACATCAAGGAAGCGATCCGTGACCTTGGTCAACTTCGCGAACAGATTGCGGCCTTCCTGGGGGCTTTGTGCCATGTTCGCCAGCACACGGAAGCGGTTCATGCCGTAGTCACGGTTGAGCAACTTGATCAGCGCATAGGCATCGGTGATCGAGGTAGGCTCGTCGCACACCACCAGCAACACTTCCTGGGCCGCGCGAACGAAGCTGACGACCGAGTCACCGATACCCGCAGCCGTGTCGATCACCAGCACATCGAGGTTGTCGCCGATCTCGCTGAACGCCTGGATCAACCCGGCATGCTGCGCGGGGGCCAGGTGCACCATGCTCTGCGTGCCAGACGCGGCAGGCACGATACGTACCCCGCCCGGCCCGGGCAGCAGCACGTCGCGCAACTCGCAACGCCCCTCGATGACATCGGCCAGGGTGCGTTTGGGGGTCAGGCCGAGCAGAACGTCGACATTGGCCAGGCCCAGATCGGCGTCCAGCAGCATGACTCGACGGCCAAGCTCAGCCAGCGCCAATGACAAGTTCACTGACACGTTGGTCTTGCCGACGCCACCTTTGCCGCCGGTCACGGCGATCACCTGTACGGGATGCATGCTGCCCATGTTTGTTCTTTACCTTGTCTTACTTAGACCGAGGCCACATGACTGGCTGCGCTTTCAACACCTGAAAAATGCCTGGCAGACCATTGATGTAGGTACTTTGCAACGGATACATATTTACCTCAGCCGACACGCTTGCCGTCACTGTGGTACAGATCGGCGAACATGTCGGCCATGGCCTCTTCGCTCGGATCGTCCTGCATTTGCACACTCACTGCGCGACTCACCAGTTGGTGTCGGCGCGGCAGGTGCAGATCGTCAGGAATGCGTGGCCCATCGGTGAGATACGCCACCGGCAATTCGTGACTGATGGCCAGGCTCAGTACTTCACCAAGGCTGGCGGTTTCATCGAGTTTGGTCAGGATGCAACCGGCCAGGCCGCAGCGCTTGTAGCTGTGGTAGGCAGCGGTGAGCACCTGCTTCTGGCTGGTCGTGGCCAGCACCAGGTAATTCTTGGCCTGGATACCGCGCCCGGCCAGGGTTTCGAGCTGCATGCGCAACGCCGGGTCGCTGGCCTGCAGGCCGGCGGTATCGATCAGCACCACGCGCTTGCGCAACAACGGGTCGAGCGCCTGGGCCAGCGACTGCCCAGGGTCGACATGGGTCACCGACACATTGAGGATGCGCCCCAGGGTCTTGAGTTGCTCCTGGGCACCGATGCGGAAACTGTCCATGCTCACCAGCGCGATGTTCTGCGCGCCGTACTTGAGCACATAACGCGCCGCAAGCTTGGCCAGGGTGGTGGTCTTGCCCATGCCGGCCGGGCCGACCATGGCGATCACGCCGCCTTCTTCGATCGGCTCGATCTCCGGCACCTGGATCATCCGCGCCAGGTGTGCCAGCAACATGCGCCAGGCCTGACGGGGCTCTTCGATGTCGGCGGTGAGGTCGAGCACTTCGCGCGCCAGCGGGCCTGCCACGCCGATGCGCTGCAGACGCCGCCAGAGATTGGCCTGATGCGGCTTGCTGCCTTGCAGCTGAGTCCAGGCCAGCGAACCGAGCTGTACTTCGAGCAGCTCGCGCAGGCCCGACAGTTCAGAGCGCATGGAGTCGAACAGACGCTGGTCGACCGGCGCCGGGGCGGCGGCCTGAGGGCGCAACGGCACCTCGAGTGGCGGCTCGACCAACGGCTCGGAAGCGGTCAATGGCAGCCCGGCGAACAACTGACGGTTGCCCTCCTCGCCTTCGACGCGGCTGCTCAGCTCGGCCTGCGCGGTGACGATACGCGACTGGGTCTTGCGCAGCTCGTCTTCCAGCTCGACGTTGGGCACCCGTGGCGCCAGCGCGGACAGCTTGTAGTCCAGCGCAGCCGTCAGCTCGACACCGCCAGCAATCCGTCGGTTGCCGATGATGGCGGCTTCGGCCCCCAGCTCATCACGAACCAGCTTCATGGCCTGACGCATATCGGCTGCGAAAAAACGCTTAACTTGCATATCCCACTACCTCAGCCGTTGGGGCCTACTGTGGCAACGATGGTAACTTGCTTGTTGTCAGGTATTTCCTGATACGCCAAAACATGCAAATTCGGTACAGCCAGGCGACCAAAACGCGACAGCATCTGCCGAACCGGTCCTGCAACCAGCAGGATTGCAGGTTGCCCTTGCATCTCCTGACGCTGGGCAGCCTCGATCAACGAACGCTGAAGCTTTTCAGCCATGCTCGGCTCAAGAAGAACACCATCTTCCTGACCCTGCCCGGCCCTTTGCAAACTATTGAGCAAAATCTGTTCCAACCTTGGCTCAAGGGTGATCACAGGCAGCTCGGACTCAGTTCCTACAATGCTTTGCACGATTGCGCGGCATAATCCGACACGCACGGACGCCACCAACGCGGCGGTATCTTGACTCTTGGCGGCATTGTTGGCGATGGCTTCGGCAATGGTGCGAATGTCGCGCACGGGCACCTGCTCGGCGAGCAGCGCCTGCAGTACCTTGAGCAGCCCCGACAGCGGCAGCACGCCTGGCACCAGCTCTTCGGCAAGCTTGGGCGAGCCCTTGGCCAGCACCTGCAGCAGCTGCTGGACCTCTTCGTGGCCGATCAATTCGTGGCAGTGCTTGTAGAGAATCTGGTTGAGGTGGGTCGCAACCACCGTGCTGGCGTCTACCACGGTGTAGCCGAGCGATTGCGCCTGGCTGCGCTGGGCAACATCGATCCACACCGCCTCCAGGCCGAAGGCCGGGTCTTTGGCGGCAATGCCGTTGAGGTTGCCGAACACCTGGCCCGGGTTGATTGCAAGCTCCCGATCAGGATAGATCTCGGCTTCAGCCAGGATCACGCCCATCAGGGTCAGGCGGTACGCACTGGGCGCCAGGTCCAGGTTGTCGCGAATGTGCACGGTGGGCATCAGAAAGCCCAGGTCCTGGGAGAGCTTCTTGCGCACCCCCTTGATCCGCGCCAGCAACTGCCCACCCTGGTTGCGATCGACCAGCGGGATCAGCCGATAGCCCACTTCGAGGCCGATCATGTCGATCGGGGTGACGTCGTCCCAGCCCAGCTCCTTGGTTTCCTGGGCACGCTGCGGCGACGGCAGCAGGTCCTGCTGGCGCTGCACTTCCTGCTGCGCCTTGACCTTGACCTGATGCTGCTTGCGCCACACCAGATAGGCGCCACCTGCGGCCAGCAGGCCCAGGCTGAGAAACGCCACGTGCGGCATGCCGGGCACCAGGCCCATCACGATCATGATGCCGCCAGACACCGCCAGCGCCTTGGGCGAATCGAACATCTGCCGGTTGATCTGCTTGCCCATCTCCTCGGAGCCCGAGGCACGCGTCACCATGATCGCGGCCGCCGTGGACAGCAGCAGTGATGGCAATTGCGCCACCAAACCGTCACCGATGGTCAGCAGCGCGTAGACCCGGCCGGCATCACCAAAGGTCATGCCGTGCTGGAAGATACCTACGGCCATGCCGCCGATCAGGTTGATGAACAGGATCAGCAGGCCGGCAATGGCGTCACCGCGCACGAACTTGCTGGCACCGTCCATGGAGCCGTAGAACTCGGCTTCCTGGGCCACTTCGCTACGGCGCGCCTTGGCCTGGGCCTGGTCGATCAGGCCGGCATTGAGGTCGGCGTCGATGGCCATCTGCTTGCCGGGCATGGCGTCGAGGGTGAAGCGGGCACTCACTTCGGAGATACGCCCGGCACCCTTGGTGACCACCACGAAGTTGATGATCATGAGGATCGCGAAGACCACGATACCCACCACGTAGTTGCCGCCGATCACCACCTCGCCAAAGGCCTGGATCACCTTGCCCGCAGCCTCGTGGCCATCATGACCGTGGAGCATCACCACACGTGTGGAGGCCACGTTCAACGCCAGGCGCAGCAGCGTGGCCACCAGCAGGATGGTCGGGAACACAGCGAAGTCCAGCGGCCGCAAGGCGTACACGCACACCAGCAGGACCACGATCGACAGGGCGATGTTGAAAGTGAAGAACACGTCGAGCAGGAACGGCGGGATCGGCAACATCATCATTGCCAACATAATCAGCAGCAGCAGCGGCACCCCCAGGTTGCCCCGGCCGAGCCCGGACAGGTTGCTACGGGCGCTGTTGATTAACTGAGAGCGATCCACCGGTATTCCTCTTCAAGCAAACTTTTGACGCCATGCGGGCGCTTGGCGCTGCTATTGCAAGAAGCTTTCCAACTTTGGATACGCAGGGAAGTGTTCGCCGACAAGGCCGGCCACTGCAACGAGGGGCCAGCGGCGAAGGCGGCCGGGCGATCAGGAATCGCGACGCAGGTCCGGCGGGATCGGCAGGTCCTTGAGCGGCTCCGGCGCCTTGCCCTTGCCCGCGCGGTGCTGACGAATCTGGTAGACGTAGGCGAGTACCTGCGCGACCGCCAGGTACAGGCCGGCCGGGATCTCTTCTTCGAGCTCGGTAGAGTAGAAGATCGAACGCGCCAGCTCCGGCGATTCCAGCACCTGGATGTTGTGGGCATTGGCGATTTCGCGAATCTTCAAGGCCAGGAAGTCGGTCCCCTTGGCCAGCAACATCGGCGCATTGCCTTTTTCGGGGTCGTACTTGAGCGCCACCGCATAGTGGGTCGGGTTGGTGATGATCACGTCGGCATCCGGAATCGCCGCCATCATGCGCCGCTGCGACATCTCGCGCTGCAATTGGCGGATGCGCTGCTTGACCTCCGGCTTGCCTTCGCTGTTCTTGTACTCGTCACGCACTTCCTGCTTGGTCATCAACAGTTTCTTGTGCGACTGGTACAACTGCAGCGGTACGTCCACCAGCGCGATCAGCAGCAACCCCGCCGCCATCCACAGCGCACTCCAGCCCACCACCTGCACACTGTGAATGATCGCCTGCTCCAGCGGCTCGTTGGCAATCGCCAGCAAATCGTCACGATCAGACGACAACACCACCAGCGCCACGATCAAAATCACGAAGAACTTCGCCAAGGCCTTGAGCAGCTCGGTCAGCGCATGCAGGGAAAACATGCGCTTGATCCCGGCCATTGGGTTCATCCGACTGAACTTGGGTGCCAGGGTGCCACCAGCGAACAGCCAGCCGCCCAGTGAGATCGGCCCGATGAACGCCACGATCAACGCCACCAGCAACACCGGCTGCACCGCCATCAGCGCCATCTTGCCCGATGCCAGCAGAAACGCCCCCATCGAGCGCTCGTCGACCAGAACCTCGCGCGACAGGGTGAAGTTGATGCGCATGAGGTCCATCAGCACCTCGGCCAACCCACCCCCGAACACCAGCAGTGCGCCCGCCCCGGCCAAGGTCACGACCACCGTGTTGAGCTCTTTGGAACGTGCGATCTCACCCTTCTCGCGGGCGTCCTTTTTCTTTTTGTCCGTGGGGTCTTCTGTCTTGTCCTGACCGCTTTCGCTCTCTGCCATGCTCAGCTCGCCCGCGCCAGCTCACGCAGCCACTGCAGGGCCTCGGAGGCCAGCGCCTGGTAATGGGAAAGAATGTCGGCCAGGCCGACCCAGAAAATCCCGAGCCCGAACACCAGGGTCAGCGGGAAACCGATGGAGAAGATGTTCAACTGCGGCGCCGCCCGGGTCATCACGCCAAACGCGATGTTGACCACCAGCAACGCGGTGATCGCCGGCAGCACCAGCAGCAACGCGGCACCCAGCACCCAGCTCAGGCGCCCGGCGAGGTCCCAGAAATGATTGACCAGCAGCCCGCCCCCCACCGGCAAGGCAGTGAAGCTTTCGGTCACCACCTCGAACACCACCAGGTGACCGTTCATCGACAGGAACAGCAGTGTCACCAGCATGCTCAGGAACTGGCTGACCACCGCCACGTTGACCCCGTTGACCGGGTCGACCATGGAGGCGAACGCCATGCCCATCTGGATCGCAATGACCTGCCCGGCGATCACGAACACCTGGAAGAACAACTGCAGGGACAAACCGAAGAGTGCGCCGATGATGATCTGCTCGGCAATCAGCAGCAGGCCACTGAGCGACAGCGGGTTGACTTCCGGTATCGGCGGCAGGCCCGGCACCACCACCACGGTGATAGCCACGGCGAAATACAGGCGGATACGCGCAGGCACCATCTTGGTCCCGAAGATGGGCATGGTCATCAGCACGGCGGCAATGCGAAACAACGGCAGGATGAAACTCGCCACCCAGGTGGCGATCTGCGCATCGGTCAGCTCGAGCATCGCCAGCTCAGCCAATCAACTGCGGAATGCTGCCATACAACGACAGAATGTATTCCATGAACTTCTGTACCAGCCACGGCCCGGCGACGATCAGCGTGATCAGCATCACCAGCAGCCGCGGCAGGAAGCTCAGGGTCTGCTCGTTGATCTGCGTGGCGGCCTGGAACATCGCCACCATCAGGCCCACCAGCAGGCTGGGCACCACCAGCACGGCCACGATCAGGGTGGTCAGCCACAACGCATCACGAAACAGGTCGACAGCAACTTCTGGGGTCATGTTGTTCTCCTCGGCGCGCTAGACGCCACCGAAACTGCCAGCCAGGGTGCCCATGATCAGGGCCCAGCCATCTACCAGTACGAACAGCATGATCTTGAACGGCAGGGAGATGATCAACGGCGACAGCATCATCATACCCATCGCCATCAGCACGCTGGCCACCACCAGGTCGATGATCAGGAACGGAATGAAGATCATGAAACCGATCTGGAAGGCGGTCTTGAGCTCGGAAGTGACGAATGCCGGCACCACGATGGTCAGCGGTGCCTCATCCGGGCTGGCGATGTCGGTGCGCTTGGACAGGCGCATGAACAGGTCCAGGTCACTCTCACGGGTCTGCGCCAGCATGAAGTCCTTGATCGGCACTTCAGCCTTGGCGATCGCCTGCTGTGCCGTGAGGGTTTCGGCCAGGTACGGCTGCAACGCATCCTTGTTCACCCGATCGAACACCGGCGCCATGATGAACATGGTCAGAAACAGCGCCATGCCGGTCAGGATCTGGTTCGAAGGAGTCTGCTGCAAGCCCAGGGCCTGACGCAGGATCGAGAACACGATGATGATCCGCGTGAAGCTGGTCATCAGGATGACGAACGCCGGGATGAAGCTCAGCGCGGTCATGATCAGCAGAATCTGCAGACTGACCGAGTACTCCTGCTGCCCGTCTGCCCCGCTGGACAAGGTAATCGCCGGGATCGACAACGGATCGGCGGCCAGGGCCAGTGGCGCTGCAAACATCAGCAGCAGCGTCAACATCATGCGCAGTGCGCCCATCACGACTTGTCCTTATGATCCTTGCCCAACAGCTCCATCAGGCGCTGGGCGAATTCGGGCGCGGGTGCGCGGTTCGCAACCGGCACCTTTACCGGCTCGCTCAGCACGTGCAACGCGGTCAGCGTGCCCGGCGTATGCCCGATCAGTATCTGTTCGTTGCCGACCTGCACCAGCAGCAGCCGATCCCGCGGCCCAACCACCCGGCTGCCGACGATCTCGATGACCTGCTGGCCGCGCGGCGCGGCACTCTGCACCCGACGCAGCAACCAGGCGAGGAAAAAGATCAGCCCCAGCACCAGCAACAGTCCCAGCACCAACTGGGTCAGTTGCCCGCTGACGCTGGGGCCACCAGCCGCGGCTGGTGCGGCGGGCTGCACCGCCAGCGCCAGGTCGAGCCACAACAGGCTGACCCCGGCCAGCCCCGTGCGCAGAAAACGCTTCACTCAGCGCAGCTTCTTGATGCGTTCGCTCGGGCTGATCACGTCGGTCAGGCGAATGCCGAACTTCTCGTTGACCACAACCACTTCGCCATGCGCAATCAGGGTGCCGTTGACCAGTACATCCAGCGGTTCGCCGGCCAGGCGATCAAGCTCGATGACCGACCCCTGGTTGAGCTGCAGCAGGTTGCGGATGTTGATCTCGGTGCTGCCCACTTCCATGGAAATGCTCACCGGAATGTCCAGGATCACGTCCAGGTTGGGGCCGTCCAGGGTCACCTGCTCATTGTTGCGCGGCGAACTGCCGAACTCTTCCATCGGCAGTCGATTGGCACCGCCCGCACCCGCATCGCCAGCCATCAGCGCATCGATGTCAGACTGGCCGGCGTCGCCGGTTTCGGTCAGGGCAGCGGCCCACTCGTCGGCCAGGGCCTGTTCTTCCAGGGAAGTGATATCGTTTTCGTCAGCCATCTTGTCCTCGACGGGGCAATCAATTCGGAGTTAAAGCCAGGGCGCCGATCAGCGGCGCTCGATCGGCTCGGTTACTTGCAATGCCAGCGTGCCCTTGTGCGAGCCCAACTTGGCCTTGAATGACGGCACGCCGTTGGCGCGCAGCACCAGTTCTTCAGGCAGCTCCACCGGAATCACGTCGCCAGGCTGCATGTGCAGGATGTCGCGCAGGCGCAGTTCACGACGCGCAACCGTGGCGCTGATCGGCACACTGACATCCAGCACGTCTTCGCGCAGCGCCTTGATCCAGCGTTCATCCTGGTCGTCGAGGTCGGACTGGAAGCCCGCGTCGAGCATTTCACGTACCGGCTCGATCATCGAGTACGGCATGGTCACGTGCAGGTCGCCGCCACCGCCATCGAGTTCGATATGGAAGGTCGACACCACCACCGCCTCACTCGGCCCGACAATGTTGGCCATGGCCGGGTTGACCTCGGAATTGATGTACTCGAAGTTGACCGGCATGATCGCCTGCCAGGCCTCCTTGAGATCGACGAAGCACTGGTCCAGCACCATGCGCACCACGCGCAGTTCGGTGGGCGTGAACTCGCGACCCTCGATCTTGGCGTGACGACCGTCACCGCCGAAGAAGTTGTCCACCAGCTTGAACACCAGCTTGGCGTCGAGGATGAACAGCGACGTGCCACGCAGCGGCTTGATCTTCACCAGGTTGAGGCTGGTGGGCACGTACAGCGAGTGCACGTACTCACCGAACTTCATCACCTGTACCCCGCCCACCGCCACGTCGGCGGAGCGACGCAGCAGGTTGAACATGCTCACGCGGGTGTAGCGGGCAAAACGCTCGTTGATCATTTCGAGGGTCGGCATGCGCCCGCGCACGATCCGATCCTGACTGGTCAGGTCATAGCTTTTGATGCTGCCGGGTTCGGCGCCGCTATCGGTTTGCACCAGACCATCATCGACGCCGTGCAGCAGGGCATCGATTTCATCCTGGGACAGCAGGTCCTGCATGGCCATCTTGGGCTCCCTACTGCAATACGAAATTGGTGAAGAGCAACTGGTCGATGACCAGCTTGCCGACTTCCTTCTGGGCTACTTCCTGAACACTGGCGGTGGCCTTCTGGCGCAGCATTTCCTGGCCGACCGGCGTCGACAGCGCGTCGAACGGCTGCCCGGAGAACAGCATGACCAGGTTGTTGCGGATCACCGGCATATGCACCTTCAGCGCATCCAGCGCAGCCTGGTCACGGCCCTGCATGGTGATACTCACCTGCATGTAGCGCTGACGGCCATTCTGGTTGAAGTTGACCACGAACGCGGGGGCCAGCGGCTCGTAGATCGCCACCGGTTTCACGTTGCTGACGGTGGCCGGGTCGACTTCCGGCTTGCTGTCGGCCTTGTGCAGGAAGAACCAGGTGGCGCCCACAGACAAGCCAATGGCCAGCAGCAATGCCGCCACCAGCAGCAGGATCAGCTTGAGTTTGCCTTTTACGGCGGGGTCTTTCACTGCGTCGCTCTTCGCCATGCCAATAATCCGTCACTCACAAGAGGTTTGTTCCACATGGCGAGGGGTGGAGCAAGTGTTATGCCAGATTTGCACAACGCCCGCCCCTTCGCCGCAAGGCCGGCGAAGGGTGAGGTATCACAGGGAGGGTCAGGCGTAGAAATCGACGGCACTGGAGCCGACCACCACCTGCTGTTCGACAGGCGTAGCGCCGGCCTCGGGGTCAGCCTCGGCACCACCGGCCGCATTGCGCCGCGCCGCCACGCCACTGAGCCCGGACGCCTGTTCCTGTGAACCCTGCTGCTGGCCGCGCGACTGGTCCGCGACGTTCACGTCGGGCTGCCCGAGGCCCTGCTGGGCGAACATTTCCTTGAGCCGGCTGGCCTGGTTTTCGAGCGCTTCGCGCACCACCACGTTGCCACTGGTGAAGGTGATCTGCGCCTGCTGCTCCGGCGCCATGTGCACACGGATATCCAGACGCCCCAGCTCGGCCGGCTCAAGCTTGATCTCGGCTGACTTGAGGTTCTGGCTGGACAGGTACATCACGCGATTGACCAACCCCTCGGTCCAGCCGTTCTGCTGCATTGCCAAAGGCTGGTTCAAGGGTGTGACCACCGGTACCGCATTGGCGGTCTTGGGGGTTGCCGCCTGGGTCAACGCACTGAGGCGATCGGCGAAATCATCGACGCGGGTATCACTGGAAGCCCCCTTGAGGTCCTTGAGGCCATCCTCGAGCAGCCCGCCGAAGGCTTTTTCGCCCGGCTCACCCGCCCCCGGATCGGCCTGGCGCGGGTCGAGCATGGCCGCCAGGGTATTGACGGCCGGCTGTGCCTGCGCCGCTTCGGGCTGCGCTGAGGCAGCCTTGCTGGCGTGTGCCGAAGTCGTACCTTGCGCCTGGGCACTCTGCTCCAGGGCCAGACGCAACACCGGCAGGTCTTGCAGCACATCGCCCTCGGGATCGAAGGCCGGCGCCTGCGGCTCGGGCTGTGCCACCACCGCAGGCGCCTGTGCCTGGACCTGCAACTGCGCTGCGGCCGCCTGCACAACCGGCGCCACGGCCTCGGCCTGCGCCTGGATCAGTTGGGCACCACCTTGCGCGTCAGTAACCTGACCCGCAACAAGGCTGGAGTCGAGCAGTTGCGGCTCATCGGTGGCTGCCTCGACCTGCTCGCCATCGACACGGTCATCAGGCAAATCATTGCCGCTGTCGGCAACCTTGCGCTCATCCTGCGTCGCCGGTTTGCCGGCAGTTGCCGGGTCAGCCGCCTTGTCACCAGCCGGCACCTCGACCTTGGCCGACGGCTTGTCACGGGATTGTTCGGCATACACCTTGGAAAAGCCCGAAGCCTTGTCGTTGGCGGCCTGCGGCACTTTGTCCGGCGCAGTGCCAGGCGCTCGCGAGGGCTTGGCGACGGCGGCTGGCTGCAGCAGTGGGTTTGAAGCGACGGGCATGGAAAGGGTCTCCGCTACAGATGCAAACGAACTCGAATAGCGAAGACACAGCAAAAGTCGCGCCAGTTTTACCCCTAGACGTGATGACCGGCGTTTTCAAGCGCCACGCGCTGGCGCTCCCGTTCATAGGCCAGGCGCATGTGGTGGTACTCGCGGGCTATCTGACCGATCAGATCTTCGACACCCAACAGAGGCCGCACCTTGATGCGCTCCTCCAACTGCCGACACAACTCCGCCAGGGTCGCGGCACCCATGTTGCTGCAACTGCCCTTGAAGCTGTGGGCCGCATAGCACAGCCCCTCGGCATCCTTGGCATCATTGGCGCTTTTGAGCTGCGCCATGCGCTTCTCGCAATCGTCAAGGAAAGTGTCGAGCAGCGCGACGTACTGGTCACCCATGACCTCACGCAACTCGCCCAGCACCTTGTCGTCAATCTGTTGATCGGACACTTGTTCACTCCTTGATCAAGTTGAATTATGCCAGAGCCTCCCAGGCAAACTCCACGCGGGCGCGGCGCCCCTCGTCGGCCCATTCGGCATGCCTGCTCAAACGGCGGATCAGGCTCAGCCCGCGCCCGCACAAGCGTTGCTCCAGCAACGGCCGTGCCAGCACCTTGCCCAGGTCGAACCCCCTGCCACTGTCTTCGATCTCAATAACCAGACGCCCACCTTCGGGCAAGGGTTCCACGTGCAGATGCAAGCGAATGTAACCTGCCTGCAACGCCTGCAAGCGCTGGTTGCGCTCCTGATAATAGGCGGCAAATCCCTGCGCGTCGCGCTTGAGGCCTGAGTCCAGGCCCAGCACGCCGTGCTCCAGCGCGTTGGAATACAGCTCATTGAGCACTGTATGCAACGCGCCGCTTTGCGCCCGCAAGCCATGCACCTCCTGCAGCACTTGCACCAGGTAAGGCAAGGGGTTGAAGCGTTTGAGTGTCTGCGCTCGAAACTCGAACGACATGGACCAGTCCAGCGGGCTCGACTGCCCACTGTCGGAATAGATCATCGGCGCCGGGGCCAGCACCTGCGGGGCGACGACAAGAATATCCAGCATGCTGACATCGTCGCGGGATTGGCCGCGAAAATCCTCCAGCGCCTGTAGAACATCCTCGAACAGGCGCTCAGGCAGCCGGTTACGCGCAAACACCAGCTTGAGGCGCTCCACACCGAACAACTGCTCGTCTTCATTGCAGGTATCCACCACGCCATCGGACAACAGGAACAGGCGGTCGCCCAACGCCAGCGGCAGTACCTCGGTGTGCTCATCGAAGCGCTCGGGCGCCAACACCCCCAGCGGCAAGTGTCGGGACACCAGCGGCAGCGGCTCGCCGCCCGCCGCGGGCAGCAGGTAGCCATCGGGCATGCCACCGTTCCACACCTCGACCAGGCGGCGCTCGAAACTCAGGTTGAGCATCATGGCGCAGCAAAACATGTCGACCGGCAGGATGCGCTTGAGCTTGGCATTCATCTCGCGAAGGGTTTCGGCCAGGCCGTAGCCCTTGGCGGTCATGCCGTAGAACACCTCCGCCAACGGCATGGCGCCGACCGCCGCCGGCAGCCCGTGGCCGGTAAAGTCACCGAGCAGCACGTGCATCTCGCCCGTTGGCGTGAACGCGGCCAGCAGCAGGTCGCCATTGAACAGCGCATAAGGGGATTGCAGGTAGCGGATATTTGGCGCACTCAGGCAGCCCGCGTGCGCCACCTGGTCGAACACTGCCTTGGCCACACGCTGCTCGTTGAGTAGGTGACCATGGTGACGCGCAATTTCGTCGCGCTGCTCCAGCACGGTAGCCTGCAGGCGCCTCAGGCGGTCCATCGCCTTGATTTTGGCGGCCAGGATAATCGGCTGGTAAGGCTTGGCCAGAAAGTCGTCACCCCCCGCCTCAAGGCAACGCACCAGGGCTTCGTCTTCACTCAGGGAAGTCAGGAAGATGATCGGTACGAGGGACTCGCCAGCCATCGCCTTGATCTGGCGCGCCGCTTCGAAACCGTCCATCACCGGCATCAGGGCATCCAGCAGCACCAGTTGCGGACGCTGCTCGGCGAACAGGGCCACGGCCTGCGCCCCGTTCTCGGCGGTGATCACCGAGTGCCCCTGCCTGCGCACGATACCGGCCAGCAACAGACGGTCGGCGGCGCCGTCCTCGGCAATCAGCACACTCAATGGCTGCAGGCCATCCGCGAGCGCGCTCAACGGATATCGAACAGCTTGTCGAAATTGGAGATGGCGAGGATCTTGCGAACGTCCGAGCTGGTGTTGACCACCTCGATCTGCGAGTCATCACCGCCGACGTGGTCACGCAGCAACAGCAGCATGCCCAGGGCCGAGCTGTCCAGGTACGTCGCCTCCTTGAGGTCCACCACTACCGACTGTGGGGGATGAGGCCTGCTCTCGTAGGAATTGCGAAATTCCTGATGCTTGCCGAAGTCGAATCGACCCTTGACCCAAATTGTCAGCCGCTTCCCATCCTGGGAGAGCTCGGAATTCACTGCCATGTGTGCGATTCCTTCGATAATGGCGATTGCAGACTCAACAGGTTTAGCAGCCCGCCCGCCCCTCGGCAACCCGTGCCGACCAACGCTTGCGCTAAAAGCGGTCGTGCCGTGGCAAGCGCTGGGACAACTCGTCGAGCAGCTTCTGCTCGCGCTTGTCTTCAAGCACCCGGGCCTCATCGATGTAGCGCTGTACCAGCTTGCGCAAACCCTCGACACGTGCGTAGGCCTGCTGCCAGTTGGCCCGCGCATTGTTGAGGTTGGTCTGGTGCCACACCAGGCTCTGCTGCTGTTGGGCGACGGCCGTGTCCAGTTGGCTGAGAAAGCGCTGATAACCCATGAGCCAGCTACCGGAGACGCCTTGCCCGCCCTTTTCCATCCACTGGTTCTGGTACTCGCTGCGAAACTGGTCGAGTTCGCGCAATTTGGTCTCGGCCATGCTCACCTGCTGCTGGAACTGCCCAAGGCGCTGCACGGCCTTGCGCTCGGCCTCTTCGGCCATTTCCACCACCGGCACCAGGCGTGCCGCGCGACTCGGTTGAGCCATGGCCTATCAGCCTGCCGGCGCAGGCGCGAACACGCCGGCCAACTGTTCGCGACTCTGCTCGTGGCTGACATTTTCATTCAACCCCTGCCGCAGGAACTGCACGAGCTTGGGCTGCAAGGCAATCGCAAGGTCGGTTTCGCGATCGCCACCGGCGACGTAGGCGCCCACGCTGATCAGGTCACGGCTTTGCGACAGTCGCGACCACAATTGCTTGAACTGCTGGGCCTGGGTCATCTGTTCAGGGCTGACCACCTGCGGCATGACCCGGCTGATGGACGCTTCGATGTCGATGGCCGGGTAATGGCCTTCTTCGGCCAGGCGCCGCGACAGCACGATGTGACCGTCCAGCACGCCCCGCGCCGAGTCGGCGATCGGATCCTGCTGGTCATCGCCTTCGGACAGGACGGTATAGAACGCGGTGATCGACCCCCCTCCGGCTTCGCCGTTACCCGCACGCTCCACCAGCTTGGGCAGCTTGGCAAACACCGACGGCGGGTAGCCCTTGGTGGCCGGCGGCTCGCCAATGGCCAGGGCGATTTCACGCTGGGCCTGGGCGAAACGGGTCAGCGAATCCATCAGCAGCAGGACGTTCTTACCCTTGTCGCGAAAGTACTCGGCGATGCGCGTGCAATACATGGCGGCGCGCAGACGCATCAGCGGTGCATCATCGGCAGGCGATGCAACCACCACTGAACGCTTGATGCCTTCGGCCCCGAGAATGTGCTCGATGAACTCCTTCACCTCACGCCCCCGTTCACCGATCAGGCCCACCACGATGATGTCGGCTTCAGTGAAGCGGGTCATCATGCCCAGCAGCACACTCTTGCCCACCCCGGTACCGGCAAACAGGCCCAGGCGCTGACCGCGCCCGACCGTCAACAAGCCATTGATGCTGCGAATGCCGACATCCAGCGGCTGGCTGATGGGGTCACGGTTGAGCGGGTTGATGGTCGGGCCATCCATAGGCACCCAGTCCTCGGCCTTCATCCCGCCCTTGCCGTCCAGTGCGCGCCCAGCGCCGTCAAGCACGCGACCGAGCATGCTCATGCCCATGGGCAAACGACCACTTTCGGCCAGTGGCACTACGCGCGCGCCGGGGGCGATGCCGGCCACGCTGCCCACCGGCATGAGAAACACGCGGTCACCGGAAAACCCCATGACCTCGGCTTCGACCTGCACCGGGTGATAGCTGTCGTCATTGATCACCAGGCAGCGGCTGCCCACGGCAGCGCGCAGGCCCTCGGCCTCGAGGGTAAGGCCGACCATGCGTAGCAGGCGCCCTTCCACCACCGGCTGTGCTGGCAGGCTCACGGCATCGGCGTAGCCACTCAGCGCTTGCCGAAACTGGTGCGATCAAGGCGCATCGGGGCCATCCAGCTCGACATGCAGGTCAGGCGCGGCAGGATGCAGGCCCTGGTCGTGCAACTGGTCGAACAGTTGCGCCATGGCCTTCTCGATGCGGGTCTCAACGGTGGCATCGATACGGCTGTGCAGGGTTTCGATACGGCACCCCCCTGGCTGCAGCGCCTCGTCTTCGAGCAAGCGCCAGTTTTCCTCGTGGCGCTCGCGCAAGGCCTTGGCCAGCGTGAAGTCTTGCGGATTGACATGGATACGAATATTTTCAGCGCCCATCGGCAGCAGCTTGAGCGCTTCGCGCAGCACGTGGGTGATCTGGCTGGAATCGGTTTTCAGTTCACGCCCGATCACTTCCCGCGTGATGCGGCTGACCAGGTGTACCAGTGCCTTCTCGATCTGGTTGTCCTGCTCGGCAATTGGTTCGAGCAGGTTACCCATCAGTTGCTCAAGGCTTGCCAGCTTGACACTAAGCGCCTCTTCGGCTTCCTGGCGGACCTTGAGCTGGGTGCTGTGAAAACCTTCGCGCTCGCCGGTGGCAAAGCCTTCGTTGTAGGCTTCCTGGCGGATACTTTCGAGCTCTTCGAGGGTCAGCGGCTGGACTTCCTCCAGCGGCACCTCCTCGACCTCCTCGATGATTTCGGGCTCAGGCTCCGGGACCGGCTCGGGCTCCGGGTCGAAGCTGGGCAACGCCCAGCGATCGAAGCCCTCGACGTCGCAGGCGGGGATCAGTTCACTCAAGTGCTCGGTAGTCGACATGATTCCACGCGTTCAATTAGGTAGGTACCGGCAAATAGCCTGTGCGGCATGCGTCGGCAACCCGGGCTCCTGCAGGGGAGCCCGGGTTGCCGGCGCACAGGCACTAGATCATTTCTTCGGCACCCTTGCCGCCGAGCACGATCTCGCCGGCCTCGGCCATACGGCGGGCAATGGTGAGGATTTCCTTCTGCGCCGTTTCCACGTCGCTGACGCGCACCGGCCCTTTGGCCTCCAGGTCGTCGCGCAGCAGCTCGGACGCGCGCTTGGACATGTTCTTGAAGACCTTGTCCTTGACCTTCTCGTCGGCGCCCTTGAGCGATACCACCAGCACGTCCGAAGAGACTTCGCGCAACAGTGCCTGGATACCGCGGTCGTCGACGTCGGCCAGGTTGTTGAACACGAACATGAGGTCTTCGATCTGCTCGGACAGCTCGCCGTCGACGTCGCGAATCGCGTCCATCAACTGGCCTTCGACCGAACTGTCGAGGAAGTTCATGATGTCGGCTGCGCGCTTGATGCCACCCAGGGTGGTACGTGCCGCGTTGGAGTTGCCCGAGAACTGCTTCTCGAGGATCTGGTTCAGTTCCTTGAGCGCGGCCGGTTGCACGGTATTGAGCGAGGAGACGCGCAGGATGATGTCCAGGCGCACCTTATGGTCGAAATTGCCCAGCACCTCGCCTGCCTGATCGGGGTCGAGGTAGGCCACCACGATCGCCTGGATCTGCGGGTGCTCGTAACGGATCACGTCCGCCACCGCACGCGGTTCCATCCACTTGAGGCTGTCGAGGCCGCTGGTGTTGCCACCCAGCAGGATGCGGTCGATCAGGCCGTTGGCCTTGTCTTCGCCCAGGGCGGCAGTCAGCATCTTGCGAATGTAGCCGTCGGAACCGACGCCCAGGCTGGTCTGGTCGCCGACGATCTCGACGAACTCGCTCATCACCTGCTCGACCTGTTCGCGATGGACGTTGCCCATCTGCGCCATGGCTACGCCGACCCGCTGCACTTCCTTGGGGCCCATGTGGCGCAACACTTGCGCCGCGTCGGTTTCACCCAGCGACAATAGCAGGATGGCTGCCTTGTCGACACGGGTCAGTTTGGCGGTAAGGGCTCGATTGTCACTCATCGGCGTTGATCCACTCTTTCACGACCTGAGCCACACGACCCGGGTCTTCGGCCACCAGGCTCTTGATTGCGTTCAGTTGAGCGTCGTAGCCCTCACTAGGGCTGGGCAACAGAATGCTCTGCGGACCACCCAGGCTCACGCGGTCGTTGGCCAGATCGCCATCCAGACCGAGCATGCCGCCCAGTTCCATGTCGCCATCGGCACCGGCGCCCTGCCTGCCGTTGCCAGTGATGTTGTTGAGTACCGGGCGCAACACGCCGAATACCAGCACCAGGATGAACACCACACCCAGCACTTGCTTGATGATGTCCCAGAACCACGGCTGCTGATAGAACGGGATCTCGGTGAACACTTCGCCACGGTCGGCAGCAAACGGCACGTTGATCACACTGACGCTGTCTCCGCGACTGGCATCGAAGCCTACCGCGTCCTGCACCAGACGGGTGAAGCGGGCCAGGTCTTCGGCACCCCACGGCGCACGCGTAGACTCACCCGTTGCAGCATCCAGCTTGACCTGGTCATCTACCACTACCGCCACCGACAGACGGCTCAGGCGGCCCTGTTGCTGACGGGTATGGCTGATCGAACGGTCCAGTTCGAAGTTCTTGGTCGATTGCTCGCGCTTGTCGGCCGGGTACGGCGCCAGCATGGGCTGGCCAGTCGCCGGGTCCATGATCTGCTGGCCATTGGCATCCAGCAGGGGCTGGCCTGGCTGAATCATGCCGGCCGCCGCCTGGGCCTGGCCGGTTTGCTGTGGCGCAGTAGCCGGGCCGGGCGGCTGGTTACTCAGAGCACCAGGCACGCCTTGCGGGCCCATGCTGCTGGAGCGCTGTTCGTTGACCGACTGCTCGCTGCGCAAGGCAGGCTGGTCAGGGTTGAATTGCTCGGAGGTGGATTCGACCGCACTGAAGTCGACGTCGGCCGATACTTCAGCCTTGTAGCGATCGTTGCCGAGCACCGGCAGCAGGATATTGTGCACACGCTGGGTGAGCATGCCTTCCATGCGGCGGCTGTAGTCGAACTGCTTGCCGGCCATGCTCAGCTCGGAGTTCTCGCCCTGGTCGGAGAGCAGGTTGCCCTTCTGGTCGACGACGGTGACCTGGCCCTTGTTCAGCTCCGGGACGCTGGCCGCCACCAGATTGACGATCGCCATCACCTGACCTGGCTCGAGCGAACGGCCGGAATACAGTTCGACCAGTACCGAGGCGCTTGGCTTGCGTTCGTCACGCACGAACACCGAGCTTTTCGGAATGGCCAGGTGCACGCGGGCACCCTTGACATTGTTGAGGCTGGAGATGGTACGTGCCAGTTCGCCTTCCAGGCCGCGACGATAACGCGTGGCTTCCATGAACTGGCTGGTACCCAGGCCCTGCTCCTTGTCGAGAATCTCGAAGCCGACATTGCCGTCACCCGGCGCCACACCCGCGGCGGCGAGTTTCAGGCGTGCACGGGAAAGGTCTTCGGACTTGACCAGCAAGGCACCGGAGTTGGGCTCGACGTTGTAGGGGATATCGGCAGCGGCCAGGGTATCCATGACCTGCTTGGTGTCCATGCCCGCGAGGCTTGCGTACAGCGGACGGTAATCGGGCTGCTGCGACCAGAGCACCACGGCAAAACCGATCGCCACGCTTGCCGCCAACCCGACCAGCAGGCCGACCTGACGCAGCATCGGCATCTGCGCAATGTTTTCCAGAAAGGACATGCCGAACAGCGGCGGCTTGGGGGCCAGGCTACCTTTGGCGGGCACGTTATCGACGACTGCTTCGGCCATGACTCAATCTCGCCCTTATACCGGCATCTGCATGATGTCTTGATACGCCTGAACCAGTTTGTTGCGCACCTGGGTCAAGGCCTGGAACGACACACTGGCCTTCTGCGAGGCGATCATCACGTCGGTGAGGTCGACGCCGCTCTTGCCGATCTCGAAGGCGTTGGCCAGCTGACTCGAGGCCTGCTGGGTATCGCTGACCTTGTTGATGGCCTGGCCAAGCATGTCGGCAAAACCACTCTGGCCAAGCTCTGGCGCAGGGGCAGCCTTCGACATCGACATGGCGTCCATCTGCATGGCCCGCATGTCCAACATCAATCGATTAAATTCAACACCTTGGCTCATGGACTCTCTTCTCCGGCGACCCGCATTTTTTTGACACTACGCAGCGGACAGGCAGAACTTAGCAACAAGAGTGCCAGCTCTACCCTGTTGCCCAACAAAAAACCGAACAACGGCGGCTCAGAGACCGCTGGCGTAAAGACTCGCCTCGACGTCCAGCCCGGCATCGCGCATCTGCGCCAGCTTGTAGCGCAAGGTACGCGGACTGATGCCAAGACGCTCGGCAGCCTCCTTGCGCCGGCCACGCTCGGCACGCAAGGTGTCGATGATCATCTGGAACTCATGCCGGCGCAAATCATCGCCCAGACCGGCAGGCTCTGCGGCTTCGCCAGCGGGCAGCGCCGGCTCGACGACACGCGGGACCTGCAGGGGCAGCACACCGGCCAGGCAGAAATCCGCCGCTTCGATGACCCCCCCCTGCTGCAGGATCAGCGCCCGCTGGATGGCGTTGTCCAGCTCCCGCACGTTGCCCGGCCAGGGGTAGCCGGTCAGGCACGCCTGCGCCTGCGCCGACAGCCGTACCGGCGCATGCTTCATTTTATTGACGTGGCGCGCCAGCAAGCGTTCGGCCAGCGGCAGAATATCGGCGCTGCGCTCGCGCAACGGTCGCCAGGCCAGCGGGAACACCGACAACCGATAGTACAGGTCTTCGCGAAAACGCCCCGCGGCCACTTCACCGGCAAGGTCGCGGTTGGTGGTGGCGACTACGCGAATGTCCAGCGCGATCGGCTTGCGCCCACCCACACGCTCCACCTCCCGCTCCTGTAGCACGCGCAGCAGCTTGGCCTGCAGCCCGAGCGGCATCTCGGAAATCTCGTCGAGCAACAGCGTGCCGCCGTCGGCCTGCTCGAACTTGCCCGCCTGTGCAGCAATTGCGCCGGTGAAAGAACCTTTTTCGTGCCCGAACAGGGTCGCCTCGAGCATGTTGTCGGGAATCGCCGCGCAGTTGATCGCCACAAACGGCTGGCTGGCGCGCAGGGACTGCTGGTGGATGTAACGCGCCAGCACCTCCTTGCCCGTGCCCGACTCGCCAGAAATCAGCACCGTGGAATCGCTGCGCGCCACCCGTGCGGCCAACTCAAGCAATTGCGCACTGGCAGGCTCGCGCGCCACCGGACCGTCGGCATCGGCACCACTGGCCACCCCCAGCGCATGCCGCGCCACCAGGTCCAGCAGCGCCCGCGGCTCGAAAGGCTTGACCAGGTAGTCCGCCGCGCCCTGGCGCATCGCCTCCACGGCCCGTTCCACCGCCGCATGCGCAGTCATCAGCAGCACCGGCAACTGCGGCTGGCGCGCGCGCAGCGCGGCGAGCAACTGGTGACCGTCCATGCCCGGCATGTTCACATCACTGACCACCAGGCTGAAACCCTGACGCCCGGCGGCGTCAAGCGCCTCTTCGGCCGAGCCCACCGCCTGGTAGGCGAAGCCGCCCAGTTCAAGGGTGTCGGCCAGCGCCTGACGCAGCGCACGGTCGTCCTCGACCAGCAGAACCTTGATCGCACTCATGCGCCGGCCTGCGCGAGCGCATCGATCAGCGGCAAGGTCACCAGCACACAGGTGCCGCGCCCGACACGCGAGCGCAACTGCACGCGCCCCTGGTGCGCACGTGCAACCGCCATGACCACAGCCAGGCCCAACCCGGTACCGGTGGCCTTGGTGGTCAGGAAGGGCTCACCCAGGCGCGCCAGCAAGGCGGGTTCGATACCCGGCCCGGCATCACTGATGCACAGGCGCAGGCTTTGCTCACGCCGGTACAGGTGCACCTTGAGGCGTGCACACTCTGGCGCAGCCTGCAGGGCATTCTCGATCAGATTGAGCAGCGCCCCCACCAGCGTATCGCGATTGCACAGCAACTCGCCCAGGTGGCTGTCGCACTGCCAGCGTATCGCATGGCCTTGCACATGAACCTGCGCGGCTTGCTGCAAGGCCTGAAACAAGGCCTTGGGCGTGACGCGATCGGTCAGCGGCAACTCGCCACGCGCAAATACCAGCATGTCACGCACCTGGTGCTCCAGTTCATGCAGACGCTCCTTGAGGCTGCCAGCAAAGCGTTGCTGGGTTTCCAGCGGCAAGCGCTGTTCGGCCAGGTGACTGGCGTACAGCAAGGCCGCCGACAGCGGCGTACGAATTTGGTGGGCAAGCGAAGCAACCATGCGCCCAAGGGTCGACAGGCGCTCATGACGCGCCAACTGACTCTGCAGGTGGCGGGTTTCGGTAAGGTCGGTCAACAGCACCAACTGCCCCGGCTCGGCATCCAGCGAGCGCGTGGCGATCGACAGTCGACGACCATCACGCAACGACACTTCATGGCCGTCATCTTCACGCGGCGCGAAGCTGCGGGCGATCACATGGCGCCACAGCTCACCCAGCAGCGGGGTACCGAGCAGCTCGCAGGCGGCCGGGTTGGCCTCGCGCACCTTGCCCTGGCCATCGATCACGATGACCCCGCCCGGCAGCAGTGCCAGCAGGTTCTGCAACCGATTGGCCAGCCGCTCCTTCTCGGCCAGCTCTGCCATGCGCTGTGCGCTGACCACCGCCAATTCGCCCTTGAGCTCGGTAACCCGGGCCTCAAGCAGATTGTAGGACTGACTGAGCTGCGTCGACACCTGGTCGAACAGGGCAAATGCCTGTTCCAGGCCTTGCCGGCCTTGCAGCTCGACGGCATCGGAGTGCCGAGGCTCGGCGACGGGGGTGTGGGCGGCGTGGGGCATGGTGCTCTCTCGCGTGGCTCACCGTCATAAAACGGTATGTTGCCAGCGTTATAGCAATAGACGTGCCGGATACTTTCGAGCGCGATCCAGGCAAACCTCGAGGGCAAGGCAAAAGCCAGCTGGGGCAGGCGTTACAGCCCTGCAAAAAACAAGGATATAGCGCCCGGCAGGCCTGCACTGAAACCTGCCGAGCGCCAGCAGGCGTCAATCCTCCGCCTGTTCATCTCCGTCGCGACGGCTCATGCCGTACTTGCGCATCTTTTCCACCAGGGTGGTGCGGCGAATGCGCAGGCGCTCTGCGGCGCGCGCCACGATACCGTTGGCATCATCCAGCGCCTGCTGGATAAGGCCCTGCTCCAGGCTGCCCAGGTAGTCCTTGAGGTCAAGCCCCTCGGGCGGGAGCATGGCATGGTTATTGAAACTCGGGGTGTGGCCATTGATGGCGACGCGCTCTTCAAGGTCGGAGCGCAGACTGTCGACCAACTGCTCGTCTTCGTCATCCACATAGCGGAATTTCTTCGGCAACTCGGACACGCCGATCACACCGTAGGGGTGCATGATCGCCATACGCTCCACCAGGTTGGCCAGTTCACGCACGTTACCCGGCCAGCCATGCCGGCACAGCGACATGATTGCCGCCGAATTGAAGCGGATCGAACCGCGCTTTTCGTGTTCCATGCGCGAGATCAGCTCGTTCATCAGCAGCGGGATGTCCTCGACGCGCTCGCGCAGGGGAGCCATCTCGATGGGGAATACGTTAAGGCGGTAATACAGGTCTTCGCGGAAGGTACCCACCTCGATCATGCTTTCGAGGTTCTTGTGGGTGGCGGCGATGATGCGTACATCGACGCTCTGGGTCTTGTTGCTGCCCACGCGCTCGAAGGTACGCTCCTGCAATACGCGCAGCAACTTGACCTGCATCGGCAGCGGCATGTCGCCGATTTCGTCGAGGAACAGCGTACCGCCGTTGGCCAGCTCGAAGCGCCCGGCACGGCTGGTGATTGCACCGGTGAACGCGCCCTTCTCGTGCCCGAACAGTTCACTTTCGAGCAACTCGGCCGGGATCGCCCCGCAGTTGACCGGCACGAACGGCGCTTCGCGGCGCTTGGAATGGTAATGCAGGTTGCGCGCAACCACCTCTTTGCCGGTACCCGACTCACCGAGAATCAGCACACTGGCGTCGGTATCGGCCACCTGCTGCATCATCTGGCGCACATGCTGGATGGCACGGCTGGTACCGACCAGGCTGCGGAACAGGTTGGGTTCGCGCTGACGGCCACGCTCGCGCGCCTGGTCGTACATCTCGCGGTACACCTGCGCACGGTGCAGCGAGTCGAGCAGCTTGCTGTAGCTGGGCGGCATCTCCAGGTTGGACAGCACCCGGCGACGCAGGTCATCCGGCAGCTCAAGGGAAGAAATTTCACCCAAAAGCAGCACCGGAAGGAACTCATCCCAGGCAGCCACGGTCTTAAGCAAGCCCAACAGACTTGCCGGAGCATTCACGGTCCCGATCAGGACACAGAGCACTTCACGACTGGATGACAACGATTGCACAACCTGCTGCCAATCCAGGCTCGAGCAGGGCAGATTTTCTTCGCCGAGAAAATTCAACACCACCGCCAGGTCTCGGCGGCGAGCGTTATCGTCATCGATCAGGAGAATTTTGGTTTCACGCCACATGCAATAGCAACTTCCCTAGTCAACTCGACACCCATCAAGGGCATGCTCGACATCATTCCGACTGAACGGTCAGTGTTCGGACGTCTGAAATTAGAATACAGCCACTAGTTAAGTCAAAAAACCGTACACAGTCAAATTTATGGCGCACTGCTTTTTCGAACCGTCCAGCGTCAGCTGAACAGATGGTATACCTTTGCGGCGTTTTTCGCTTGGCGGATCTGTGTCATCTCGTCGACTATTGTTTGACGCTCACCGCTTGCAACATCAATTAGTTGGCGGTAAACGTCGAGCAATTCTTCCAGGCTACTGCGCACGCCCTGCTCGTTGGCCGTCGCCTCGGCCAATACGTCCTCGACGCAAACGCGGCAGCTCAGGTCGAGCTCGGTGATGGTCTCCCAGTCGCGACTGGCCAGCGCCCCAAGCAAGGCCTCACGGGTTTGTTCGATACGCTCGAGCACGGCACTCATGGTGTTCTCCTAGGCGTCGACAGCCTGATCACCGATCGCATCCCAACCTTCCTTCACGGTAATCAGCAGGCGTGCGACCTCATTGAGGATCTCTGGGTCGTTCTGCACGTTGGCCTCGACCAGGCGCTTGCTCATGTAGGCGTAAAGCGCATCGATGTCAGCCACGGCGGTAGGCTGATTCTCCAGATCCAGACCCTCGCGCAGGCCACCGATGATGCCGATGGCCTTGCTGATCAGGATACCCTTCTGCGCAACATCGTTGCGTGCGATAGCGCCCTTGGCCTGGGCAATACGGTCCAGGCACCTTGCATCAGCATCTGTACCAGGCGGTGCGGGCTGGCCTCGGAGGTCTGGGCCACACCGTTGACTTTCTGGTATTGCCGAAGGGCCAACATAGGATTCATGTTCTACCTCGTAACAACTAAATGGTTCATATACCGCCTGTATCGCCTGCGCGTCAAAAAACTTTAGCGCTGCAAAGCGAAAAGCCCGGAGCCCCTATAAGGGTACTGCCGGGCTTCTGGCAAAGGCTGTATCAGGAGTTTTTCTGCTGAGCCTCAAGCGCCGAGAACATCGAGGTGATGTTTTTGCGCTGGGCCTCAAGCTTGCCTACCAGCGTGTCCATCGCCACATAGCGCTTGCTCAGCGATGCGGTCAATGTGGTGATTCGACGATCAAGCGCCAATTGCTGATCACTCAGTTGCTTCTGCAACTTGCCCAGGCTGGCGTTGCGCTGATCGAGAATACCACCCGAGCTGATGTAGGGTTCGACGGCCTTGTTCATCCGCTCGAAGACACCATTGGTCCCCGTGAACAGCTCCTGAACCTCAGGACCGAGATTCTTGTCCTTCATTGCCGCATCGAACTTGGTGGAATTGAACTCCAGCGTGCCATTTTCGCGAACGGTGTTGATCCCCAGCTGGCTCAAGGTAGTCAGCCGATCCCCGGACCCTACAGTAGACAACTGGGTACGCAGGTCCGCCAACATGGAGCGGGTCGTGGCATCGCCAGAGAGAGGGCCCAGAACGTTGTTGTCGTTCTCGTCCTTGGTGACCGCGGTCAGATTGTTGACCGTCTTGACGAGAGTGTTGTAGGCATCGACATACGCCTGAATCGAGGCTTTAAGCCCGTCCTTGTTCGCCCCCACCGTAATGGTTGCGCTAGCACTGGCACCATCGAGCTTCAACAAGTCCAGGGTTATGCCACTGATGGCGTTTTCGACCGTATTGGTCTTGCTGGAAACTTTTACGCCGTCAATCGTCAGCGAGGCGTTTGCTGCCTTCGCCTCGATGAAGCCTGCGCCATCACCGACCATTGCTGACTTGCCGTCGATTTTCAGCTCGTCAATGCCGTCAACAGAAATATCCGTGTTTTCACCGGTGGCGGTCGAACTGAATACCAGACGTGCACCACCCTCACCGTTGATGATGTTGGCGCTGATACCCTTGTCGCTCAACTTCTCGTTGATGCTGTCACGAACCGACTGCAGGGTCGCGTCATCGCCGATGGTGACGGTATACACCTCACCACCTTGCTCGATGGTCAGATCGCCTGGTGGAATAGTGCTAGTCGCACCGCCGACAAATTTCTGGCTGGCGACTTTGGACGAGGTCGCCAGGCTGTCGACCACGACACGATAAGATCCCGGCACCGCCGTGTTGTTGGACGTGGCCTTGATGGAGGTGTCGTTGTTGGAGGTTGCAGTGTAAGCATTGAACGCTGGCGCATCCGGATTGTTGAGCTTCTTCATGGCCGCCTGATAAGCGGACAGGGCGCCCTTGAGCGATGAAACACCAGACAGCATGGCCGTGTTGTTGGCCGTCTGGCGCTTGATCTGGTTAGCCTTGGCACCGGTATCGGCCTCAACCAACGTCTCGACAATCTTGTTGATGTTGACCCCGGAACCTAGACCGGTACTGGGTAAAATCGGACTTGCCATCTGCATTCCCTCCTGATTGCGCCCTGCCCCCTAGCCCGACAAGACTAGCGAACGTGCTGCCTACACCCCAATCTCAGACCTTGGCATCGAACAGCAGGCTGTTCACATCACTCAGGCTGTGAGCGATCTTCAACGCCTCTTCCGATGGAAGCTGGCGGATCAACTCACCACTCTCGCTGGCGATGACTCTTACTACAATTCTGCCGGACTCTTCGTCCGTGGAAAACTCAAGGTTACGTCGCGACGAGGCCAGGAATTTCTCGATCTCCTGGACAGCGCTTTTCACCTTCTCGACTTCGGACATTCCGTCATCGCGTGACGCCTTGGACGGTGCGGTCGCCTCGACGACCTCAACGGGCTTGACCGTCGGGCGTTCGGTGGGCTGTTCGACCGGTTTCGCGGCCGGGTAAGACAGGCTCAGCTTTACGCTCATATCCATGCCAACCACCTCTCAATGCAAAAGGCGGGGGAGCACCACTGGTGCACTCCCCCGCCAGTTACCATCAACCGATTACTGAAGCAGTTTCAGTACGGCGGATGGCAGTTGGTTGGCCTGGGCCAGAACCGAAGTCGACGCTTGTTGCAGAGTTTGCTGCTTGGTCAGCTGAGCAGTCTCGGCAGCGAAGTCGGTGTCTTGTACACGACCCAGAGCGGCGCTGGCGTTCTCGTTGATGTTCTGCAGGTTGGAGATGGTGCTGGTCAGACGGTTCTGAGCGGCACCCAGCTCTGCACGGTTGCTGGTGATTGCAGCGATTGCAGCATCGATTGCATCGACAGCGGCAGTGAAGTTGGCTTCGATGTCGGTGTCAGCACCAGTGATGGCGATGGTACCCGAACCAACGCTCAGGGTAGCAGCGTCGACAGCAGTGGTCAGGTCGATGGTGATCTGGTTGTTGGCGCCAGTGTTGGAGCCGACCTGGAAGGTCAGTTCGCCAGCCGAGCCGTCCAGCAGGTTCTTGCCGTTCAACTGGGTGGATTTGGCGATACGGTCGATTTCGTCCGACATCTTGGCGAATTCGTTGTTCAGTGCAGTCCGGTTCTCCTCGGTATTGTTACCGTTTCGAGCCTGAACAGCCAGTTCACGCATACGCTGCAGCAGGTTGGTCTGCTCATCCATCGCGCCTTCAGCGGTCTGGGCGATCGAGATACCGTCGTTGGCGTTTTTGATAGCCATGGTCTGACCACGGATTTGCGAGGTCATGCGG
The DNA here is from genome assembly GCF_010671725.1 of Pseudomonas brassicae. GTDB lineage: Bacteria > Pseudomonadota > Gammaproteobacteria > Pseudomonadales > Pseudomonadaceae > Aquipseudomonas > Aquipseudomonas brassicae. The sequence continues at coordinate 30,746 of NZ_JAAHBU010000128.1, forward strand.
GTAGCGATCTGCAGGCCAGCGGCGTCGTCTTTTGCGCTGTTGATTTTCAGGCCGGAAGACAGACGAGTCATCGAGGTGCTCAGAGCGTCGGAAGCTCGGCCCAGGTTTTTCTGAACGTTCAGCGAAGCGACGTTGGTGTTTACGGTTAATGCCATGACGAATTCCTCGTTTGTGGGTATTGCGGCTTCCGGCCCTGGCAACCGCCGGGTGTGGCCTAGAGAACCTTCGTAATGGTTATCGTCGGTGATGCAAGTTGCTTTAGCGGTTTTTGGGAAATTTTTTAATGGCACCCTGCCACCCCAACAAACACGGGGCCTTGACGTCAGAAAAAACGCACTGCCGCGCCCTCACCTGGCGTTGCACGCAACGCTTCAAACGTCGTCAGCCCCACATTTCTCAGCGCACGGCCCCCTGAGTACAATAAGAATCAAAACGATATCAATTTGACATCATCGGTTTTCTTGTATGAACATGTTTATGCCAGTTCGGACCTACTGGCCGAACGGGCACAACACCCTTCATTGATCAGGAAGCATGGATATGCTGAAAAAACCCTGCGCATTTCTGGCGCTTGCAGCCACGATGGCCTTTGGGCAGAACGCCCTGGCGGCCTGCGCAAACTTGAACGTTTCCAGCAGCGGCGGCATGCTGACGAGCGGGCAACAGACCAACGTCTACGGCCCTTTCAATGTCTCTTGCCTGGGCCCACAGACATTCACCTTCCAGGACCTGTCTGGCAACAAGCCCACCACCGTACTGACTCACTACATCGAGCAGAACGTCAGAGGGTCATGGAAAATCGTCTCTTCGACCGTGAGCAACGGTGCTTCGAGCGTGAACCGCTCGTTCTACCCTAGCGAGAAAGGTGAGTACCGCTACCGCATCGTCAACACCGGCACCACCGAACTGCGCAACTGGCGCATGGAGGGTCGTATCACCCTGTTCACCATCCCGGGGACCTGATACCACGCCACACCGCTACAAGGCCGTTGATACCGGCGCGTGACCCCTTCACCTTCGGTGTCACGTCGTGACGAATGCCCCGCATCCACTGATTCGGGGCATTTTGGTTATCTGCTTGCACGACGCCTTGCCCACACCTTGCCCCATCGGCATTATCGCGCATCGCCGACAGGCTGATATTGCCCACTGTAAGGGCACCTCATGAGAAAAAGAGGCTGGTAGTGAGGGACAACGAGTTCTTGATCGAACTGGACGGTATCGCACGTTCATACCCCATGGGCAATCGCCTGCAACCGGTGTTGAGCAATGTATCGCTGGCGATTCGGCGCGCAGAGAGCTGCGCGATTCTTGGCACCTCGGGTTCAGGCAAGAGCACCTTGCTCAACCTGCTGGGGTTGCTTGACCGCCCAAGCGCCGGCCGGCTCTGGATAGACGGCCGCGACATGGCAAGCGCCAGCGCAGCCGAACGCGCCCAGGTGCGAAACCGCAGCATCGGCTTCGTTTTCCAGAGTTTCAACCTGTTGCCGCGCCTGAGCGCACTGGACAACGTCGCCCTGCCCTTGATGTACCGAGGCAGCTCACGCCAGGCGGCACGACGCGCGGCCGTGCAGGGCTTGACCGAGGTAGGCCTGGCCGACCGGCTCGAATATCGCCCGGCAGACCTGTCTGGTGGCCAGCGCCAGCGCGTGGCCATTGCCCGCGCGCTGATCGGCAAACCCTCCCTGATTCTTGCCGACGAACCGACCGGGAACCTCGACGGTGCCACGGCCAGGGATATCCTCCAGTTGCTGCTCAAGCTCAACCGTGAACAGCAGGTCACGCTCGTCATCGTCACCCACGACCCGTCACTGGCCGCCACCCTGCAGCGCTGTATTCGCGTACAAGATGGGACCCTTACAGAATTGTCTGCGCATGACGCATGACACCGCTGCAAGCGGGCGCTACGGGTTAAGTGTTGGCCAGACCTTCCTCGAGCCGCTGGACAGCCTGCGGCGCCTGGGGCGACGCGCCTGGCTGGCGCTGCTGGGAATCGCCGTAGGCTGCGCTGCGGTGGTCGCCCTGCTGAACATCGGGCATAACGCAGCCAACGAGGCCGTCAGCATGTTTCGCGGCCTGGGTAGCGACATACTGGTCGTGCGCTTCACGCCGGCATCGCAGCCCCATTCGGGGAGGGCCGCGCCCCCGCTGGACAGCACCGCACTGATGGCGTCGATCCCCGACCTGCTGCACGCAGCCCCTCTTTCGCTCTACTCGACGACGGCGCGATTTGCCGGGCACGCCGAGAGCGTCACGGTTGTGGGCAGCACCAGCGACCTCGCACCGGCCCTCGGCCTGTCGTTGCACCAGGGGCGTTTCCTGTCGCCTTACGACGGGCATACGACCTATGCGGTGCTCGGCGCCAACACTGCGCGCGTCCTGGGTCGCGAGGGCCGCCCCGTCACGCTGGGCAACCTGATTCAACTGGGCAACTATTTTTTCGAGGTGGTCGGTGTGCTGGCGCCTGCCGGCGCCAATCCGCTGCTCCCGGTGACCGTGGACGATGCCATCGTGCTTGCGATCGATGGCATGCGCCGACTCGACCCTATGCCACAGACCAGCAGCATCATGCCCGGGCGAAAGACCCCCAGCGGCTGACACAGACAGCCCGAGCACTGAGCAGCCACCTCGCACCACTGGCGCCTGGCCGAGACGTGGAGGTGCAGATCCCGCAACAGTTGCTGGATGGCCTGGCCAGCCAGGCCAGGACCTTTTCATATCTGCTGGCTGGCCTTGGCGGCATCTCTCTGCTGGTCGGCGGAGTGGGCGTAATGAACGTGATGTTGATGAACGTAAGCGAACGACGTCGGGAAATCGGCGTGCGCATGGCGCTTGGGGCACGCCCGCAAGACATTGCCTGGCTGTTCCTGCTGGAAGCTGCAGTATTGAGCATAACCGGGGCGCTGGCGGGCGCGGCTGCCGGACTGCTGGCCGGGTACGCCTTCGTATGGGTCTCGGGCTGGACGTTCTCACTGAGTGCACCGTCACTGCCACTGGGAATTGTCAGCTCGCTGCTGATCGGCATGTTCTTCGGCCTGCACCCTGCGCTTGCCGCCGCCCGGCTCCAGCCCGTGGAGGCCCTGCGCGATGATTGAACAGGCTCTGCGGCGCTTGCTGGCCGGCGCCTCGCTGGTACTGGCCACGACTGCCAGCGCAGCGGATGTTGCGCTCAAACCGTCTCAGGCGACACGCCCCGGCACCGCAGCGATCACGCTCAATCAGCAGGTTATCGACTTGAGCCTGAGCGATGCCATTTATCTGGGCCTGCGTAGTAACCGCACGATTCGTAGCGCCTACCTGGATCGAATCGCGCAAAAGTTCGACCTGCGCGTGGCCGAAGACCGCTTCACCCCCAAACTGCTGCTGAGCAGCCGCTACCTGGCGGCACGCAATCAGGACGATCACTACCGTCAAGGTGAAATCAGCCCCAGAACCACCCTGCTGACACCTTATGGCACCCGTGTCAGCCTGGACTGGAACAATCGCGCGACCATCGCCAACACCGCCGGGCGCAACCGCAACGACGGCGCGAGCATCAGCGTGATTCAACCGCTGTTACGCGGTGCCGGCCGTGACGTCACCACCGCGCCGGTGAGCCTGGCGCGCCTGAGCGAGCAGTCCAACCGCCTCGCACTCAAAAGCAGCGTCTCCCAAAGCATCACGCAAATCATCAGTGCGTACCACGAGTTGCTGCGCGCCCAGGAACAGTTGCAGATCGCACACGACGCATTGGCACGCACGCAGCGACTGCTGGAGGTCAACCGCGCGATGATTTCAGCCGGGCGCATGGCGGCATTCGAGATCGTCCAGACCGAGGCCGATGTGGCGACTCAGGAACTGGCAACCGAGGAAGCTGCCAATCAACTCGACAGCAGCCGGCTGGAACTGCTGCGCCTGCTGGCCTTGGACCTGCGGGCGCGGGTGCAGGCCACCGACCAGCTTCAGGCCCAGCGCATCGAGGTGGATACCAACGACGCGCTGCTACAGGCGCAAGCCTTGCAGCCGAGTTATCTGAACCAGTTGATCGCCGTCGAGCAAGCGCGCATCAACCTGCTGGTCGCTCACAACGATCGCCTGTGGGATGTGTCATTGACCAGTGGTGCCAACCAGGTTCGTGATCGCACCTGGAACAGCGGCGTGCAGAACCGCTCGCGCACCTGGGAAAGCTATGTAGGACTGCAGGTCGAGATCCCCATTGGTGACCTGTCCACCCGCCAGGCCGAAGTGCGCGCACAGGTCGAGGTAAAGAACCAGGATGTGCGCCTGGCCGAGGCTCGCCAACTGCTCGAGCGGGATGTCGGCAACGCGGTACGCAACATCGGTACGCGCTGGCGTCAGTACGAAATAGCCCAGCGCGCCCGCGACCTGTCCAGGCGCAAACTGGAGATCGAGCGCGAAAAACTGACCGTCGGGCGTTCCAGCAACTTTCAGGTGCTCAGCTTCGAAGCCGACCTGCGCGATGCCGAAAGCGCACGCCTCAATGCACTGATCGCCTACCTCAATGCCCAGGCGCAACTGGACGACACCCTGGGTACGACACTGACCAGCTGGGATATCACCTTGAATGACTGAGGCCACGCCAAAGCCGCCGCAACGGTATACCTACACGCTCTGGGGCGCACTGGCCCTTGCGCTGCTATTAGGCATCCTGACGCTGGTACGCATGATGCACGCTGACGCCGAGCAGCTATCGACTGCCGACGGCAACTGGGTTGCGGTTGTGCCACAACTGCTGGAAAACCAGCTGGGCCTGGTCGGACGTATCGAAGCAAGCAGCCATATGACCCTTGCTGCCCCCTTCGATGGCGTTATCAAAGAACTGAATGTCACGCCGGGACAACAGGTGGAACGCGCTCAGCGCTTGCTCACGCTGGATACCACACAACTGGATATAGAACTGCGCCAGGCCCTTGCCGACCTGCTCAAGGCCCGACGCACCGTTCAGGAACTGCAGAACTGGGCGCACGGCCCGGAGGTAGCAAGAGGCCGGCGCACGCTGAGCACTGCCCAGCTCAGCCTCAGCGATACCGAGTCCAAGCTGGCCGATACCCGTGCCCTGCTGGCCCGCGGCATCGTCGCCCGGATGGAGGTGGATGCACTGCAACAGCAATTGAAAATGCAGCGTCTAGACCTGCAGGCAGCCAGATCGGAGCTGGCCGAGACCGAGGCAAAAGGCCGCGGCGAGTACCGCGAAATTGCCGATATGGAACTTGCCAATGCCCAGGCTCGCCATCAGTCGCTGTCGCACATGCACTCGATGCGGGAAATTGTCGCACCGTTTGCCGGCGTAGCCATTCGCCCCGCCACGCGCAGCAACGAAGCCGCCACCGTAAAGGTCCAGGTAGGCGCCCGGGTAACGCAGGGCACACCGCTGTACGAACTGGTCAATCACGAGCAGTTGCAGGCCAGTGCACAGGTCGATGAGGTCGACCTGCATCAGCTTGGCCTGGGCCAGCAGGTCAGCGTGAGCGGAGATGGATTTGCAGGGCTTACCCTGTCGGGGCGCATCGAAGCCATCGGTGTACAGGGACATGCCGCTGATACACCAGGGGCCGGGGCGACCTACGATGTGCTGGTAGCCATCGACGTGCCTGATCCACAGCAACGTCAACGCATTCGCCTGGGCATGAGCGCCCGACTGGCAGTCATCACCTATCGAAACGCGCAAGCAATCGCGGTACCGCCCAGTGCGCTACGCCGTGACGCTGCGGGCCAGACGGTGGTGCGCTTTCGCCCGACACTGCAACAGCCGGCACGCGAGGTGCCAGTGACCGTGGGTCAGGCAGTCGCCACAGGCGTTGAAGTGCATGGCCTGGAGGCCGGCTTCGTAGAGCGGTAGATACGCCCGCACAAAAAAAACGCCGCAGACTGTGCTGCGGCGTTTGCTTGCCCCGCGCGCCTACTGTCCGGCGCGCTGGATGATCGCAGAGCCCCAAGACAGCCCCACGCCGAAACCACTCAAGGCCACACGCTTGAAGTCCGAGCCCAGAACGTGCTTTTCCAGCAGCAGCGGAATACTGCTGGACACGGTATTGCCGGTTTCCAGCATGTCCTTGATGAACTTGCTCGGGTCATCCTCAAAACGGCGCGCCACTGCATCGACAATTGCGGCACTGCCTTGGTGAATGCAGAAGGCATCGATATCGCCAGGCTGCAGGCTCGATTCACCCAGCAACTCATGCAGATGAGCAGGCACCTTGAGTAACGCGAAGTTGAAGACCTGACGACCGTTCATGAAGAACACGCCATCACTGACCTTCAAATGCGGTGCGCCAGCACCATCGGTACCGAACTTGGCCTTGCCCAGGGTCCAGGCAGCATCCTCGCCCATCCAGGTGGCCGTGGCGGCATCACCGAACAGCATGGTGGTGTTGCGGTCTTCAGGGTCGACGATCTTCGAGTACGGGTCAGCCGTAATAAGCAGACCGTTTTTCAGCCCCGCCGCCTCCATGAAGCCTTTGAGAGCGTAGATGCCGTACACATAGCCAGAGCATCCCAGGGAGATGTCGAACGCCGCCACGTGAGTGGGCAGCCCGAGCTTGTGCTGCACGATCGCGGCAGTGTGCGGCAGGCCTTCTTCATCACCGTTCTGGGTGACGACAATCAGCGCGTCGATGGCATCGCGGGACAGTTGCGGGTTGCTGGCGAACAGCACATTGGCTGCCTCGACACACAGGTCGGAAGTTTCCTGCTCGTCAGCCTTGCGCGGGAGAAACGCCGATCCGATCTTTCCTAGGATGAATTCTTCATCCTTGGCAAACTTGGCGCCTTGGGCATAGTTGTCCAGGCCCTGTGCGGGCACGTAGCTCGCAATGCTTTTAATGCCAATCATTCTGGCTTCCCAAAAATTAGCTGCTCTATTCACCGCTCGCATGAACGTGGGCATCGATTGCACAGACGTCACCACACACGGCGGGCGCAATGCCGGCAGCGTTTGCCTGCAGTACACTTACAGATGCACTTTATGACTTGCAGGTCACGCCAAGCGCTCACAATCGCATATTTTGCAGCGCTCCGTCATCTGCAACAGTGGCGATAGCGCCAGGCGCGAGCCGCTGTTGCAGAGAGGTCAAGTGCCTTCAGAGGGGGCGATCAGCGTACCGCAGCGGCACCTGCAACCGTGAACCCTCGCCCGTGCCGCGACAAATGTCGACTGTAGGCCGGGTCAGCATCGATAAGCGCCTGCCACTTGTCACACATGGCACGCTGCTCGGCCAGGAAACGCTGTTGTTTCTGTGCCTGGGTCGCCGGGTCGACTTGACGCTGGCTGACACTGCCTTCGTGCAACAACGTCGCATGCGGCGTCCACACCACAAGGTAGCCGAGTGCGCCCACCTTCAGACACAGGTCGACATCGTTGTAGGAGACTTTGAACGCCACCTCATCAAGCCCGCCCACCGCCTTGTAGAGTGAAGTACGGATCATCAGGCAGGCGGCTGTTACCGCACTGTAGTTCTGGTCGCAGTGGGTACGATTCATGTAGCTGCTGGCCGTGGGCTGAGAGCCGATGAACGGATGCTCGGCAGGCCCACGCAACCCGAGTACCACGCCCGCATGCTGCAATGTGCCATCAGCGTGCAGCAATCGCGCCGACGATCCCGACTTCCGGACGTTGCGCGTGATTGAGCAGTTCGTCCAGCCAGTCACCCTCGGTGATTGCGGTGTCGTTGTTCAGCAGCACCAGGTATTCGCCACGCGCCTGCTCTGCGGCCAGGTTGTTGATGGCCGAATAGTTGAACGGGTGCGGATAGCGCAACACCCGCAGTTTCGGGTTCGCCATCGACTCCAGGCCCTGCAGCCACTGCAAGGCTTCGGGCGTTTCGCTCTGGTTGTCGACCAGCAGGATTTCATAGTTGCTGTAGCGCGTACGCTCAAGCAGGGTTTCGACACAGCGTTGAACCATCGGCAACTGATCCTTGGTAGGGATCAGGATCGACACCAGTGGTCGCTCGGCATGACCATAACGCAGGTGATAGACGCGTGGCCGCGACTGCAGCACCACGGCGTTATTGAACCCGCGGTTGACCAGATGGCGACGCAATACCCCAATTTCATCGCGATTGAACTCAACTTCGTCCGGCTGGGCAGTGAGCAACGGCGTGTCGATATGACCAATACCCTGCATGCCGCCCTGCTCGATCAGGCGCATGATCAGGTCGAATTCCACCGCCTGCGGGAACTGGCCGCTATAGCCACCGACCTGGAAGAACGCGTCACGCTCGATCAGCCAGTGCCCAGCCATCATGCGAGGCTGCGACAGCAACAGGTCGAGATTGAATGATGGGCGCAGCCACGAGTCGAGCGTGCCATCGGCGAGCTTCTGCAACTCATCGCCATACACGGCACGGCAACCGGAAACCTGTTGCAGATCATGTGCAACCTGCAGCAAGCCGTTTGGCGCAAATTGCACGCCACTGCGTGCCAGCATGACCCAGTTCCACTCGGTTGCCTCAAGCAGTTGCATCAGCGGCTGATGCCAGCTGCTTTCCTGCACCTGCAGAAAATGCACACGATCGTGCAGCGATGTGGCAACCGGTGGCTGCACAGTGGTCAACACCACCAGACGGAAGCGCTTGTAGTGCCCTTCGAACAGACTGTCGAGCGAGACTTGCAGGCGCTCGATATCACCGTCCAGGTCCAGCAGCACAATTCTCAGCAGCGGACCACCACCTGCATCCTGCAACGCCTGCAACTGCTGCTCAGGGCTGCTGCGCCCTGCTCGTGGAGCACTGCATGCAAACGACCCGACTGACTGTTGCCGAATACGTCGTCAGCCCCTTGCAATCGCTGACGCCACTGCGCATAGCGCTGTGCCTGCTCACTGAGCCCCGCGCTGACAAGGCATTGCTCAAGCGCAGCCACCAGTTGTGCATTGAAAGGGTAGGCGTCCAGGCTATCGAACAATTGCGCCTGAAGCTGATCGGCGGGAATGAATGGCAGGCGCGCGAGCAGTTCGGCCTGTGCAAGCAGCGTCGACTCCAGCTGTTTGCGCTGCAGTGGCGAGCATGGCTGGAACTGAACCCGCCACTCGATGGCTTCCAGGGCATCGAAGAATGCCGTCGTGTAGAAGGGCAATGCAACAAACTGGGTGGGCTGAAAATGCCATTCAGGGCGCAAATGCGAAGCGGACCAGTTACACCGCAGGATTTCCCTGAAGGCCATCGAACGCTGCTCACGCAAACATTGTGCAATGCCATCCAGCGTACGTTCGAGCAGCTCGACGCGACTTGATCGCGCGTCCTCCTCGAATGCCTCTGGCAAATCGGCAAGCGCGGCCACACACAGTTCGCGTACAGGCTCAGCGGCGCCGTCCTGCCCTGCCAGGCGCTCGCCCAATGCACCATAAGGCTGAGTCTGGCTGCGATCGAGCTCGGCAACTCGGAAGGCTACCGGCAACAGCCGCGCCCTGGCCTTGCCCAGCATGAACAACCCATGCGCCAGTTCGAGCCCGTCGCCTCCCAGCGTCGCCGCAGCCGCAGACCAGCTGCGCACCAGTTCGGTACGGCATACGGCATGCAGCGTCGGGATGAAATGTTCGGCAAACGCACCAAGGCGCTCTGCGGCAGTGGCCTGCGAGCAATCCTCAGGCCCCTTGCGGTCGCGTACGTAATACTTGGTCTGCGCGCCGACTGGCGATTGCATCAAGGTGTAGCCATGGCACAACCCGTACTCGGCATTCTGCTCCAGGAACGCCAGGCTCTGGGCCAGGCCATCGAACAGCAGGAAGTCGCTGTCGGGCACAAGCACCATGTAGGGCGTTGTAACCTGCTCCACTGCCTGACGCAGTTTTTCCCCGTCACATTGCCCCGCCAACGGCGGTGCGTGGTGATAAGCCACGGCTGGAAACTGTGCCCGGACCTCGCTGGCAGGTTGCGCCGAGGTGTCGACGACAATCAGCGAACAGGCCAGGTCACTGTAGTAGCGCAACGTGCGTCGCAGGTAGTCGGGGCGATTGTGTGTGAGCACCACCAGGGTCAAGTGATTAGCCAGTGAAACGGGGACTTGGGGCTGACGGTCTTGCATGTGTGAGTTCACCTGTACGGCACCACGTGCCGATGGAAAAATGTGCCGCCTGGGGCGTTTTTTTGGCAATAAGCGCACTGTGTGCAGGAACTGCGCCAACGGCAGGCGCAAAGGCAGCGGTGGCGCAATGGCACCACCGCGCGGAGCATCAGTCCGCCAGCCACCCCCAGACCCAATGCTGCAGGTTGTCGGCACGCAACACGTAATCGCGCAGCACCGCCTCACGCAGTGCATCGCCCATACGGTAACTGGCATCGGGGTCGGCCAGGTGCATGCGGATTGCCGTCAACCATTCTTGCGTACTGTTGCTGTAAACCCGCGTACACGGCAGGTCACTGCGGTAGGCTTCGGTGTCGGTGCACACGACCGGGTAACCACAGGCACCGTACTCCAGCAGCCGCAAGTTGCTCTTGCAGTCGTTGAAGACATGAAACTCGAGCGGTGCAAGCGCCAGGTCGAGATTGAGGCTGGCCAGCTTGGCCGGATACTGATCCAGGCCGATCACCGGATGAAATTCGTGGATGTAAGGTCGCAGCTTGTCCGGACACATACCGAAGAACACCCACTCGACTTCGTCAGCCAGTTCGCGCACCACCTCGGCAATGATTTCCAGATCACCCGTGTGGCTGGTACCGCCGCCCCAGCCTACGCGCGGCTTGGCGGAGGTCGCGCGCTGGCCGCGCAGCCCGTCCCACAGGTGCGCCGCGAGCATGTTGGGTACCACCCGAATGTCCTGATGCATGCCGCTCAGCATGTTGGCCAGCGCCTGGGTAGTCACCACCACCCGGTCGCAATTGGCGATGCCGCGACGCAACTGCGCCTCGGTATCCTTGGGTTTGTTGCGTGCATGGGTGTTCTTGACGGGGGCCTGGAGTACATAGTCATCCATCTCGAAGATACGCCGGGCATTGCTGAAGGTCTTGAGCCGCACAATGTCATTGACCGAGTCTTCGGTATGGCGCAGCTGCAGAATCAGTACATCCGGGTCCATGCGCGCCAGCTCGACCACTGACGGCGACTCGTGGCTGACACGCCCCACCACCCGCCCTGCCGCTTCAAGCTCCAGAAATGGCTGGATCACTCGATAGTGCCCGACGGCCGAGGAATTGACGGGCAAACCGAGCACAGCAGGCAGCGAGCGCGAACACAATGGATTCCAACTGCCCCGAACACTTGGTTCCAGGGCAAAGGAGGCACTGGCCAGGCTCAGATTGGGGTTGTATGCCGGATCATTGACGACCTTGGGCAACCAGCGCAGATAGAAGTCTTCCTGCTGCTTGCGCTGCTGGGTTTCAGATGCCATGCGCACGGCCACCGGCGCTCGCACCACCGTCGAGTATGGCGTCCACACGAGCAGGTAGCCTTGCGTCGATGCACGCAGGCAAAGGTCCGCTTGGGCCAGATTGCCGTCGAACATCGCCTCGTCCATCCCGCCCAGATTGTCGTAGAGCGACTTGCGCACCATCAGGCAGTCAGCGCTCAGGGCACTCCAGTTCTGCGCCACCTGCAACCGTTGCATGTAGCCTCGGCCATACCCGGGCTCGCCGGGCATCACATCACCGACCCCGTTACCGACACCCAGTACCCGACCGGCATGCACGATCTTGCCCTGGGGATCGAGCACCTTGGCACCCACAAGCCCCACCTCGGGCCGGGCCGCATGATTGACCAGCTCCGCCAACCAGTCGCCAGCGACGATTTGCGAGGCTGGCGAAAGCAACAGCAGGTATTCGCCACGGGCTTGATCGCCGGCAACATTGAGCAATTGCGCTGCGCACGTGGCGCCGCTGGGGTACAGGACACGCAACAACCCGCCGGCCACCTGCCCCATGGCGTCAAGCCAGGTGCGCATATCGCCAGTGCCAGTGTCGCTTGCGACGATCAGTACCTCGTAAGGTGCGTAGACGGTACGCTCCAGCAATCCCTGAATGCAGGTTTGAAGTGCCAGAAGATCAGCACCTGCCAGAATGATGACGGACACCAGCGGTGCGCACGCCAACGGGTAATCGATACGGTTGAGCAAGGCCAGCTCATCGTGGCGAATGCGATGCTCCACACCAAGCCGTCGAAGGTGCGCAGCCACCACCGTTGCGTTGTGCTCGACGACCTGCGGCAGCGACAGCCACTGCGCAAAGCTTAGCGTCGACTCCAACTGAACTTCCGCGATGTGCTCGACCGCCTGTAGCCCTGCCGATTCCACCACACGCCACAGCAGGTCATGGGGGGCCAGTTCGTCGAACGCCACATCGAACCCGCCCAGGTCGGACGCGACCTGACAGTCGAAGGCCAGCGCACGCCCGACATACGGGTAAGCACGCATCAGGTCCAGGTTGAACGCCGGCTTGAACACCGGCTCGGTCGACTCGCCTTCCAGCAGTGCACCTTCATCACTGTAGATACATGCCACCCCTGGCAGCACCGCGATGCGCTCGGCCAGCACCAGCAGCGCCGAGGCACCGAGCACGTCACCCGCCCGCAAAAGATAGACCCAGTCGCCCTCAGCGGCCTGCGCGATCAGCCCATTGAGCGAATCGACCCATGACGACTGCAAGGCCAACGGGATAATGCTGGCGCCAGGTAGCGCGGGGCCATCTGACAACAATGTGATCGGGGCCGCCGCATACTGCTGCTGCGCAAGACTGTCCAGTGTCAGTTGCACCCCCGCCGGATCGTTATGCTCATCCAGAATCACCGGCAAGACACGCGGCTGCCGGGGCCACGCGGCGATGGTCTGGGGCATCAGGCGCAACTGACTATCGCTGAACCGCCGACAGTCGAGCCACTGCCGATAGAACTGGGCATAGCTTTCGCAGTCGCTGCCCACACGCCCCTGCAAGCGCGTTTGCCAATTACCGAGCACCCGCACCAGGCACACCTCCTGCCATTGGCGAGGCAACTCGTGCGCCTGGGTCAACGCCACATAACGCACCCAACCATGGGCCGGGGCATGTTCGCCGGTACGCGATGAAAGCATCTGCATCAGCCACCGCCACTCGGTCTTGGCCAGCTCACGCACCGCAGGCTGCTTGCTCAGGCGGTCGGGATGCAGGCGTTCCACCGCCAGGCTGCTGTTGAGCATGACCATATTGCCGCGACGCAGCAGGCAGATGAACAGCGCCTGATCGAGCAGCGCAGTAAAGCCCTCGCCTTCCTGGGTCAGCGCATCCAGCCATTGCCGAGCATCCGCGGTACGCATCAATGCCGCCGCAAAGTTGCCCAGAAAGCTGATGGGCCGACCATCCAGGATCGACAGCATGTCATCGCCCTGGTACAGACTGTCGAACATGGCAATGCGCAGGTTCTGCAGGCGCATCGGCAAGATGAAGTTATCGGCGTCACTCAACAGCCGATGCGCCAGCACCAGGCTCACATCGGCTTGCTCGCAAAGCACCTGCGCCTGCTGCGCGATACAGTCGCTGAAGAGACGATCATCGTCGCACAGGACTTTGACGTACTCGCCACTGGCCAGTGCCAACCCCTGCACCAGGTTGCGCTGGAACCCCAACTGGTGAGGGTTGCGTTGATACCGCACGCGTGCACGTTCCTGGCCATCAAATGAATCAACGATGGCCTTAATCTCGCCATCGGTGCTGTCATCGCAAACCACCACCTCCAGCTGCGCATGGGACTGCCCCAGAGCGCTCTGCAGGGCACTGGCAAAAAAACGGGGGCTGAAGGCTGGAATGACAATACTGACGAGCGGAACTGTGGTCACGGTGCAAGGCTCTTGAACAAAGGGCGCCGGCCATTAGCTGGCGCGGCGCCCTGAAATCATGGGACTAAACGTGCGCGGAGCGCACTCAGAGGCGGTTGAACAAGCCCAGTCCGGCAAGCTTGCTGAACGCCAGTTGCGAGGCTTGCAACATGTTCTGCTGCAGGTTCAGACGAATCAGTACTTCTGCCGCATCGGCATCACGGATCGAGCTCTGCGTCACCGTGTTGGCCGCCTGCAGTGCCTCGTTGGTTTCCGCCTGGACGTCCAGTGCGGCACCGCGTCCACCGATCGAGCTGATGGCTTCCGAGACCTTGTCCGAGCCACTGGCAAGGTTGGCGATGGCCGAATCGAGCGATGCCTGGAACGCTTTCCTGGCCGCCGGATCGCTGTCCACCGGTGTCAGCAACGCCTTGCGAAACGCCTGGATGGTATCGAGCACGTTCTGGTTCTGGTGGTTGTTGACTTGCACCGAGAACTGGTCGCCCGCCTGTGGCACACCAGCGAACGTGAAGTCGACGCCCATCACCCGCGACGGGCTGACGGTGGTATCGCCACTGCCCACTGGACGGCTGTCTGCCGTCATCGGCTGTGCATAGACGTCGTACGTGGTGCCGGTCTTGAACTTGATGATCGCACCACCACCGGGGAAGGCGGCGTCATAGGCAGCCTTGTCGCCGATCTGCACATTGCTGATCTGCGCATCGGACGGATTGCCGGCGCTGCGCGTACCGTCAATGCTGTCAGGCTTGGAGCTCAGCGTGATCTTGTGGCCGGCGATCGCAGCATCGTAATCGGCCTCATCGCCCGGCTGGAAGGTGATACCCAGGCGCAAGTCGACACCACGGAACGACACCATGCCATTGAGGCTTTTAGGGTCGAACTTGCCACCGTTGGTGGCTTCCAGCGTTACGTCAGGGCCTGTCCCGTTGTTCGAGAGGATCTTGAACTGGGTGCTGCTGGTGAACTCGATCACATACGGCTCGCCGCTGCGGAATCGATCGTTGTAGGCCGAGTTGGCGCCCACCTGACCGTTCGACAGGTTGATGCGGCCATCATCCGGAACCGGCGTGGAGGTCTGGCTGCGACTGGTGTTGAGCGCCTGCTCGAACACGCTGTAGCCACTTTCATTGGCTGCCACGATGAGTGCATCACCCACCTGCAGGTTGGTCGTGCCCTGATCACCCTTGTAGCTGTAGGTGCCATCGGCATTGCGCTCGAACGGCTGGGTATCGCCACGCGAGCCGGCGAAAATGTACTTGCCGTTCTCGTCACGGCTGTTCATCAGGCTGAACAGCTGCTCTTCGAGCTGAGCCAGCTCCTGGGCATTTGCCTTGCGGTCGTTGTCGGTCATGCCGGGGTTGCCGGACCCGATCGCCAGTTCCTTTACGCGTGCCAGCACGTTGGTGACACTGTTGAGCGTAGCTTCGGAGGTACTGAGGCTGTTGCGCACGTTGGTGATATTGCCGCTGTACTGATCGATCAGCCCCTTCTGCTGCTCCAATTGCAGCAGGCGCGCCGCCCCCACCGGATCGTCGGCGGCCGTGCGCACGCGCAGCATGTCGCTGGACTGCTGCTGCGACTCGACGGCCTTGGCGAAGTTGCGCTGATAGTTCGAGGTACTGGTCTGGTAGAACTGGGCGGTAGAAATGCGCACGGTCTACGTCTCCTTAAAGGCTGTTGATCAGCGTGCTGAAAATTTCCTGGGCGATCTTGATGATCTGCGACGAGGCCGTGTAGTACTGCTGGAACTTGATCAGGTTGCCGGTCTCTTCGTCGAGGTCAACCCCCGACACCGCGGAACTGGCGGCAATCGCCGACTTCTGCAGCGCACCGGTGGCATCGCTGTCGAGCTTGGCCTGGGCGGTCTTGCCACCCACGTTTTCGACCAGCTTGCCGTAGGCATCGTTGATGCTCACGCCTTTGCCGTTCGCATCCATGCCCACTGTCTGCTTGGTTTGCAGGTCGATCACCGACTGCGCGTTGCGGTTATCGGCCGAGCCGGCACCGGTCAGGCTTATGGTGTAGTTGTCACCTTCCTTGGGGGCACCGGTGACACTCATCTCGAAGCTGAACGTCTTCTGCGGCGAACCAATCGGCGCGCCAAGCGAGTCGACCATCGGCACATTGATCTGCAGCTTGTTTTCCTGCCCGGGAATGATGGTGCCGCCGCCAATCGGATCGCCCTTCGCGTTGTGCACCGTATAAGTCTGCGGGGTGACGCTCGCATCGCCAAACACCAGCTTGACCGGGGTCGAATACTTGAGGCCGGTCTCGAGTTCGAGCCGCTGCGTCGCATCGTAGATATCGAGCTGCGTGGTCAACGTTGGCTGCCCGATGATGCCGGTGCCCTGGTTGCCCGAACCACTGGTGGCAGAAAGCGGTGCCGCGAGTGCAATACGCTTGGGATCGGTCAGGACCGTATCAATACTCGCAGCGGCACGCGCGTGGGCGTGATCTTGAACGAATCACCTGTGCTGGGCAGGCCACCGTTCATGTTCAGCGTGAAACCATCGATCACCGGAGGTGGTGTCTGGTCCAGCTTGAAGGCGCCCATATCGGTGCCTTCAGGCAGCTTCTTGATCGTGTAGTTGTTGTTGTCGCTGAACGTGATCTGGTAATCGCTGGTGCTCAGCTTGCCGCTGTCTGCGATGGTCACATCCAGATTGCCGGTGAGTGGGTTGTTACCCGCCTTGGCGATGCTGCGCTGACTGATCAGCGCGGCACTGTTGATGTCGTTGAAGATGGACGCACCAAAGTTACCGTTCTTGTCGATACCCTGGGCCATCTGGCTGTTGATCTGGTCTGCAACGACCAGGGCGATACGACCGAGCTCGTTCAGTGCAGGATCAAGCGTCTCGGTACGGTAGCTCAACAGGCCACCGATCTCACCACCGCTGATGCTGTTGGTGATATCGATTTTTGTGGTACCGCGGTTGAGCACCAGATTGGAACGGGTCGGATCGGTAGGGCTGACGACGGTGTCCAGGGTATTGGTGGTTTTGCCAAGCACCAGTGACTGGCCATTTTTGAGGTAGACGTCAAGGTTGCCCTCACGCTCGACCACATCCACGCCCACCAGTTCGCTCAGCTGACGCACCGCTTCGTTGCGCTTGTCGAGCAGCTCGTTAGGGCTGCCCTGCACCGCCGACACGCGGGAAATCTGGTCATTGAAACTGGCGATGGTGGCCGTCAGGTTATTGACCTGGGTGGCCATCGACGACAAGTTGCCGTTGATATTGGAGTTCTGCTGGTTCAACTGCGCGGCAATCGTGTTGAAACGCTTGCTCAGTGCCTGGGCGCTGGTCAGCAGCAACTGTCGAGAGGCGTCTTCGGACGGCTTGGCCGCCGAAGTTTGCATCGCGGTAAAGAAGCTCTGCAGGGCGCCGGTGATGCCGGTGTCCTTGTCCGACAGCAGTTTGTCGGTGGGGGTGATCTGGTCGAGGTAGGCGTTGGCCTCGCTGTTCAGCGAGTTGGTGGTACGCAGCTGGTTTTCCAGAAAATTGTTGTACACACGGCGTACGTCGGCCAGCGTGGTGCCAGTGCCGATGAACACGTGGCCTTCCCGGATCGAGGCCTTGGAGTTCTGAATATTCTGCTGGCGCGAGTAACCAGCGGTATCGACGTTAGCGATGTTGTTACCCGTGGTGTGCATGCCCGATTGGGCAGCGCTGGCACCGGATAAGCCGATATTGATCAAACTCGCCATAATTCAAACCTTATAGTTTCGTTGTAGTAGCGACAGCCGCGTAGCTCTCGTACGACTTCATCTGTTTTGCGATCTGCGAGATCTTGCTGGCGTAGTCCGGGTCAGTTGCGTACCCGGCCTTCTGCAGTTCTCGCACAAACTGTTCAGGCTTATCGGCCGCATTTACCGCATCTTTATAGCGCGCATTGTTTTGCAGCAGGCTGACCAGGTCGTGGAAGCTGTCCTGGTACGAATCGTAGGAACGGAACGCTGCCGTTTCCTTGACGAAACGACCGTCGCGAAATTCGCTGGTGATCGCGCGCGCCTGGTCACCCTGCCAGTTGCCAGTGGCCTTGATGCCGAACAGGTTATGGCTGCTGCTGCCATCGGCCTGACGCATGACCGACTTGCCCCAGCCGGTCTCCAGGGCGGCCTGGGCCACCAGGTAGCGTGGGTCGATACCGATGCGCTTGGCGGCCTGCTCGGCCATCGGCAGCATGGTGCTGACAAACTCGTCACTGGAGTCGAAGGCACGTTTGGCCGGCGCCAGCGGTGGCTGCGCCACGGCACGCCCATAGATACGCATGGCGCCCGGCGCAGCGAAGGTTTGCGCCGCGCCCAGTCACCCTTGACCAGCGCATCGGTCGCGGCCGTGGTGCGCTGGGGCAAGGCTGCCGTGTTGGTGGTGGCTGCATTGCCCCCAGCGGCCGGTACGATACCCGCCAGCAGGCGGTCGGTAAGCTTGCCCGGCAGGGCCAGGCGCCGCGAATTGAGGGCCGCCATGTCGTTGCGTTGCGTGGTCGCGGTGGCGTCACGGGCCGGGTCGGCGACCTTGGCCGCCCACAGGCTGCGCTGCTGAATATCGACCCGCGGGAACGGGCTGCTGGCGCTGGCCGTGGCGTTGCTGGCCTTCTGCTTGGACAGCTGGCGCATCAACACGTCCTGCAGACCGATGCCGCCGCCCTCGCGGGACATGCTCACCGCCAGTTGCTGGTCATACATCTGTTGATACTGCTTGGTGGTTTCGGTGTTGAGCGGGTTGTCCTTGGCCAGCACATCGCTGGCCGAACGCATCGACTTGAGCATCTCGTTGAGGAACAACGACTCGAACTCCTGCGCCACCTTGCGCAGGTTGGCGTCACTGTCGCGATCGCCGACCTTGAGCGAATTGAGGCGATTGAGGTCGGTGTAAGCGCCACTGTCGGCGGCGCTGATGCCGCTTTTAGGCATATCCATGGCCAGCCCCTCAGATCACGATCAGGTCGGCTTGCAGGGCGCCGGCCTGTTTCAGGGCTTCGAGGATCGCCATCAGGTCACCGGGGGCCGCGCCCACCTGGTTGACCGCACGCACGATCTCGTCAAGCGTGGTGCCGGGGCCAAACTTGAACATCGGCTTGGCTTCCTGCTCGGCGTTGACCCGCGAACGCGGCACCACGGCCGTCTCGCCATTGGAGAACGGGCCGGGCTGGCTGACTATCGGGTCTTCGGTGATGGTCACCGTCAGGCTGCCGTGGGTGACCGCCGCGGGCGACACCTTGACGTTCTGGCCGATCACGATGGTGCCGGTACGCGAGTTGATGATGACCTTGGCCACCGCCTGGCCCGGGTCGATCTCCAGGTTCTCGAGGATCGACAGGTAGTCGACGCGCTGGCTGGGGTCGAGCGGCGCAGTGACCCGCAC
>NZ_JAAHBU010000129.1 GCF_010671725.1 Pseudomonas brassicae
GCGCCACCTGACCGAACTCAGCGGTCAGCCTGGCAATCATGCCGACGATGCCGGCGATGTGCAGGCCGATCATGCGCACCAGTGCTTCCTGGAGTTTGCCGAGAGCATCCTGCCGCAATCGGTACTGCGCGCTTCGATCACCGCCGCCTACCGCCGCCCCGAGCCCGAAGTGGTGCCCATGCTGCTGGAGCAGGCACGCCTGCCGGCCGCCATGGCCGAAGCCACCAACAAGCTGGCTGCCGGCATTGCCGAAAAACTGCGCAACCAGAAGAGCGCCGGCGGCCGTGCCGGTATCGTCCAGGGCCTGCTGCAGGAGTTCTCGCTGTCGTCCCAGGAAGGCGTGGCGCTGATGTGCCTGGCCGAAGCGCTGCTGCGCATTCCCGACAAGGCACCCGCGACGCGCTGATCCGCGACAAGATCAGCACTGGCAACTGGCAGCCGCACCTGGGCAACAGCCCATCGCTGTTCGTCAACGCCGCTACCTGGGGCCTGCTGCTGACCGGCAAGCTGGTGTCCACGCACAACGAATCCGGCCTGACCTCCTCGCTCAGCCGCATCATCGGCAAGAGCGGCGAGCCGATGATCCGCAAGGGCGTCGACATGGCCATGCGCCTGATGGGCGAGCAGTTCGTCACCGGCGAAACCATTGCCGAAGCGCTGGCCAACGCCAGCAAGTTCGAAGCCAAGGGCTTCCGCTACTCCTACGACATGCTCGGTGAAGCCGCCCTCACCGAGCACGATGCGCAGAAATACCTGGCCTCCTACGAGCAGGCGATCCATTCGATCGGCAAAGCCTCGCACGGCCGTGGCATCTATGAAGGCCCGGGCATCTCGATCAAGCTCTCGGCCCTGCACCCGCGCTACAGCCGCGCCCAGTACGAGCGCGTGATGGACGAGCTGTACCCGCGCCTGCTGTCGCTGACCCTGCTGGCCAAGCAGTACGACATCGGCCTGAACATCGACGCCGAAGAAGCCGACCGCCTGGAGCTGTCGCTGGACCTGCTCGAGCGCCTGTGCTTCGAGCCGCAGCTGACCGGCTGGAACGGTATCGGCTTCGTCATCCAGGCCTACCAGAAGCGTTGCCCGTACGTGATCGACTACGTCATCGACCTGGCCCGCCGCAGCCGTCACCGCCTGATGATCCGCCTGGTAAAAGGCGCGTACTGGGACAGCGAGATCAAGCGCGCCCAGGTCGAAGGCCTGGAAGGCTACCCGGTGTACACCCGCAAGGTGTACACGACGTGTCCTACATAGCCTGCGCCCGCAAGCTGCTGTCGGTGCCAGAAGTCATCTACCCGCAGTTCGCCACGCACAACGCCCACACCCTGTCGGCCATCTACCATATCGCCGGGCAGAACTACTACCCGGGCCAGTACGAGTTCCAATGCCTGCACGGCATGGGCGAACCGCTGTACGAGCAAGTGGTGGGCAAGGTTGCCGACGGCAAGCTGAACCGTCCGTGCCGCGTCTACGCCCCGGTCGGCACCCATGAAACGCTGCTGGCCTACCTGGTGCGCCGCCTGCTGGAAAACGGCGCCAACACCTCGTTCGTCAACCGCATCGCCGACCAGTCGATCTCGATCCAGGAACTGGTGGCCGACCCGGTCGCGACCATCGAGCGCATGGCCACCCAGGAAGGCGGCTTCGGCCTGCCGCACCCGCGCATTGCGTTGCCGCGTGACCTGTACGGTGCCGAGCGTGCCAACTCCAGCGGCATCGACATGGCCAACGAACACCGCCTGGCCTCCTTGTCCTGCGCCTTGCTGGCCACCGCGCACAACGACTGGAAAGCCGTGCCGATGCTCGGTTGCGCCTCCAGCAACGAAGCCGCGGCAGCGGTGCTCAACCCGTCGACCACCGTGACGTGGTCGGCCACGTGCAGGAAGCCACCGTCGAAGACGCCGACAATGCCATCCAGTGCGCGCTCAATGCGGCCCCGATCTGGCAGGCCACCCCGCCGGCCGAACGCGCGGCGATCCTGGAGCGTGCCGCCGACCTGATGGAAGGCGAGATCCAGCCACTGATGGGCCTGCTGGCCCGCGAAGCCGGCAAGACCTACGCCAACGCCATTGCCGAGGTGCGTGAAGCGGTCGACTTCCTGCGTTACTACGCGGTGCAGGCACGCAACGACTTCAGCAACGACGCCCACCGCCCATTGGGCCCGGTGGTGTGCATCAGCCCGTGGAACTTCCCGCTGGCGATCTTCAGTGGCCAGGTGGCGGCGGCACTCGCTGCCGGCAACCCGGTACTGGCCAAGCCGGCCGAACAGACCCCGCTGGTAGCGGCCCAGGCCGTGCGCCTGCTGCTCGAAGCCGGCATCCCGCAAGGCGTGGTGCAACTGCTGCCGGGCCGCGGTGAAACCGTGGGTGCACGCCTGGTGGGTGATGATCGCGTCAAGGGCGTGATGTTCACCGGCTCCACCGAAGTGGCGCGCCTGCTGCAGCGCAACATTGCCGGTCGCCTGGACAGCCAGGGCCGTCCGATCCCGCTGATCGCCGAGACCGGCGGCCAGAACGCCATGATCGTCGATTCTTCGGCGCTGACCGAGCAAGTGGTCATCGACGTGGTCTCCTCCGCCTTCGACAGCGCCGGCCAGCGTTGCTCGGCACTGCGCGTGCTGTGCCTGCAGGAAGACTCGGCCGACCGCGTGATCGAAATGCTCAAGGGTGCCATGGCCGAAAGCCGCCTGGGCAACCCCGAGCGCCTGAGCGTGGACATTGGCCCGGTGATCGACGCCGAAGCCAAGGCCGGTATCGAGAAACACATCCAGGGCATGCGTGACAAAGGTCGCACCGTGTACCAGGTGGCCATTGCCGACGGTGAAGAGATCAAGCGTGGCACCTTCGTGATGCCGACGCTGATCGAACTGGAGAGCTTCGACGAGCTGCAACGCGAGATCTTCGGCCCGGTGCTGCACGTGGTGCGTTACAACCGCAAGAACCTCGACCAGTTGATCGAACAGATCAATGCCTCGGGTTACGGCCTGACCCTGGGCGTGCACACCCGCATCGACGAGACCATCGCCAAGGTGATCGACAACGTCAATGCTGGCAACGTCTACGTCAACCGCAACATCGTGGGTGCGGTGGTTGGCGTGCAGCCGTTTGGTGGCGAAGGCCTGTCGGGCACTGGCCCGAAAGCCGGTGGCCCGCTGTACCTGTACCGCTTGCTGTCGACGCGCCCGGCCGATGCCATCGAGCAGTCGTTCCAGCGTACCGACGGCGGCGCGGCGCCGGATGTGCGCCTGCGCGAGCAGTTGCTCAAGCCACTGCAGTCGTTCAAGGCCTGGGCGGCCAGCAACCAGCAGGCTGAGCTGGTGCAGGTGTGCGAGCAGTTCGCGCAGCAGTCGCAAAGCGGCGTGACCCGCCTGCTCAACGGCCCGACGGGCGAGCGCAACAGCTACAGCATCCTGCCGCGCGAGCACGTGCTGTGCCTGGCCGAGTCGGAGACTGATCTGCTGATCCAACTGGCGGCGGTATTGGCGGTGGGCAGTTCGGCGGTATTCGTTGACGGCGAGCCGGGCAAGGCCTTGCGGGCTCGCTTGCCCAAGGAGCTGCAGGCACGCATCAAGCTGGTGAGCGACTGGGCGAAGGACGAGGTGGTGTTCGACGCGGTGCTGCACCACGGCCATTCGGACCAGTTGCGCGCCGTGTGCGAGCAGGTGGCCAAGCGTGCGGGTGCGATCGTAGGGGTGCAGGGGCTGTCGTCGGGTGAAACCGCGATTGCGCTGGAGCGCCTGGTGATCGAGCGTGCGTTGAGCGTGAACACCGCGGCGGCGGGGGGCAATGCCAGCCTGATGACCATCGGCTGACACCGAGGCGTTGCCAATCGCGGGTCAAGCCCGCTCCTACAGGATTGATAGTGATCCTTGTGGGAGCGGGCTTGGCCCGCTTTTTTTTTGGGATACCTTGCCGGCCCCACCCAAATCTCAAGCCGAACAAACAAGGCTGACAACGCCGAAACAACAGGCCATGGTACGTTGCA
>NZ_JAAHBU010000013.1 GCF_010671725.1 Pseudomonas brassicae
GGCGCACCGAAGATCCGCGCGATGGAAATCATCGACGAGCTGGAGCCGGTCAAGCGCGGCGTGTACGGGGGGGCGGTGGGCTACCTGGCGTGGAACGGCAACATGGACACCGCCATCGCGATCCGCACCGCAGTGATCAAGGATGGTGAGCTGCATGTGCAGGCAGGTGGCGGTATCGTCGCCGACTCGGTGCCGGCGCTGGAGTGGGAAGAGACCATCAACAAGCGTCGGGCGATGTTCCGCGCGGTAGCCTTGGCTGAACAGACGTCGCTCAGCTGAGAAGGGCGCCGCTGCGGCGCAACACAGAATTCAGAGTCGGCAGACTCAAGAGGTTGACCCAGATGTTACTGATGATCGACAACTATGACTCCTTTACCTACAACGTCGTGCAGTACTTCGGCGAGCTGGGTGCAGAGGTCAAGGTCATTCGCAATGACGAACTGACCATCGCCCAGATCGAAGCCCTGCAGCCCGAGCGTATCGTCGTGTCCCCCGGCCCATGCACCCCGACCGAAGCGGGCGTGTCGCTGGAGGCCATCCGCCACTTTGCCGGCAAGCTGCCTATCCTGGGCGTGTGCCTGGGCCACCAGTCCATCGGCCAGGCCTTTGGGGGCGAGGTGGTGCGCGCGCGCCAGGTGATGCACGGCAAGACCAGCCCGGTGTTCCATAAAGACCAGGGCGTATTCGAAGGCTTGAACAATCCGCTGACCGTGACCCGCTACCATTCGCTGGTGGTCAAGCGCGAAACCCTGCCCGAATGCCTGGAGCTGACCGCCTGGACCACTCTGGAAGATGGCTCGGTCGACGAGATCATGGGCCTGCGCCATACCACGCTGAACATCGAGGGGGTGCAGTTCCACCCCGAATCGATTCTGACCGAGCAGGGTCACGAGCTGTTCGCCAACTTCCTCAAACAGACCGGCGGCCGCCGCTAAGGATTGCACATGGATATCAAGAGCGCGCTGAGCCGGGTGGTCGATCACCTGGACCTGAGCACCGAGGAAATGCGCGATGTGATGCGCCAGATCATGACCGGTCAATGCACCGAGGCGCAGATCGGTGCCTTCATGATGGGCATGCGCATGAAGAGCGAAAGCATCGACGAGATCGTCGGTGCGGTATCGGTGATGCGCGAGCTGGCCGACAAGGTCGAGCTCGACACCCTGGACGGTGTGGTCGATGTGGTCGGTACCGGCGGTGATGGTGCCAATATCTTCAACGTGTCCACAGCGTCGTCGTTCGTGGTCGCGGCCGCAGGTTGCACCGTGGCCAAGCACGGCAACCGTGCGGTGTCGGGCAAGAGCGGCAGCGCCGACCTGCTCGAGGCGGCCGGTATCTATCTGAACCTGACGCCGGTTCAGGTCGGGCGTTGCATCGACTCGGTGGGCATCGGCTTCATGTTTGCCCAGACTCACCACAGTGCAATGAAACATGCGGCTGGCCCACGTCGTGACCTGGGCTTGCGTACGCTGTTCAACATGCTCGGCCCGCTTACGAATCCGGCCGGGGTTCAGCATCAGGTGGTGGGCGTGTTCAACAAGGCACTGTGCCGACCGCTGGCTGAAGTGCTGCAGCGCCTGGGCAGCAAGCATGTGCTGGTGGTGCACTCCAAGGACGGCCTGGACGAGTTCAGCCTGGCTGCACCGACCTTCGTTGCCGAGCTGAAAAAGGGCGAGATCACCGAGTATTGGGTCGAACCCGAAGACCTGGGCATGAAAAGCCAGAGCCTGCACGGCCTGGCCGTGGACAGCCCGGCGGCTTCGCTGGAGCTGATTCGTGATGCACTGGGCCGGCGCAAGACCCAGAACGGCCAGAAGGCTGCGGAAATGATCGTGCTCAACGCTGGCGCGGCGCTCTATGCGGCGGACCACGCCATGAGCCTCAAGCAAGGCGTGGAGCTGGCCCACGACGCGCTGCACACTGGCCTTGCCCGTGAAAAACTCGAAGAGCTGGGTGCGTTCACCGCAGTCTTCAAGCAGGAGAATGAAGGATGAGTGTTCCGACCGTTCTAGAGAACATCCTGGCGCGCAAGGTTCAGGAAGTGGCCGAGCGTAGCGCACGGGTCAGCCTTGCCGAACTTGAGCGCATGGCCGCAGCGGCAGATGCCCCGCGTGGTTTTGCCAACGCACTGATCGAACAGGCCAGGCGCAAGCAACCGGCGGTTATCGCCGAAATCAAGAAGGCCTCGCCGAGCAAAGGCGTGATTCGCGAAGATTTCGTCCCGGCCGACATCGCCGTCAGCTACGAAAAAGGTGGTGCCACCTGCCTGTCGGTGCTCACTGACGTCGATTACTTCCAGGGCGCCGACATCTACCTGCAGCAGGCACGTGCAGCGTGCCAACTGCCGGTGATCCGCAAGGACTTCATGATCGATCCGTACCAGATCGTCGAAGCGCGTGCACTGGGCGCAGACTGCGTGCTGTTGATCGTTTCGGCGCTGGACGATGTGAAGATGGCGGAGCTGGCAGCTACCGCGAAGGGTGTCGGCCTGGATGTGCTGGTTGAAGTACATGATGGCGACGAGCTGGAGCGGGCCCTGAAAACCCTCGACACACCGCTGGTGGGCGTCAACAACCGCAACCTGCACACGTTCGAAGTAAGCCTTGAAACCACCCTCGACCTGTTGCCGCGCATTCCGCGTGAGCGCCTGGCGATCACCGAGAGCGGCATCCTCAACCGTGCGGATGTCGAGCTGATGGAAATCAACGAGGTGTATTCGTTCCTGGTTGGCGAGGCGTTCATGCGTGCCGAGCATCCGGGGCTGGAACTGCAGCGTCTGTTCTTCCCCGAGCGCGTGGTGCACAACCCCGCACAAGGGCTGGACTGATCCACACTGAAGCCGGCGTTGCCGGCTTTTTTGTATCGACAAGGTGGGTGTAATGACCGAACAAGCTGTTGCCGTGACGGTGGAGGCGGGCCTGCAGGCCGAGCAGGATCTGCTGGCGGCTGTGTGCAAGGGCGAAAAAGACGCCGGTTTGCTGTTCTGGCGCCCGACTGACCGAGCGCTGGTGATGCCTCGACGCATGAGCCGACTCGACGGTTTTGGCGTGGCCTGTGATGAACTTGCCGCCAGCGGTTGGCCGGTGCTGCTGCGCGAAACCGGCGGTGAGCCGGTGCCGCAGTCGAGCGCGACGATCAATATCGCACTGGTGTACGTGGCACCGCGCAGCGAAGGCGACCATGGGCGTATCGAAGCGGCCTACGAACGCTTGTGCCTGCCATTGTGCGAGGTGCTGCGCGAGTGGGGCGGGCTGGCGTCGGTGGGGGAGGTCGAAGGTGCATTCTGTGACGGGCGTTACAACGTCAATCTCAATGGCCGCAAGCTGGTGGGGACCGCCCAACGCTGGCGCCAGGGCCTGGGCGGCAAGCGCCCGGTGGTGCTGGTGCATGGTGCACTGCTGCTGGATAACGAGCGTGAGTCGATGGTGGCGGCAGTCAATCGTTTCAATGAGTGCTGCGCGCTGGAGCAACGCTGCCTGGCCGACAGCCATATTGCACTGCATGAAGTGGTGCCGCAGGCACCCGTGCTGGAGCGCCTGGGCCAGGCTTACGCCACGCTGATCGAAGGCATCGCGCGCGATTAACGGGTGCCGAAGACCACCATGGTCTTGCCTTTGACGTGCACCAGGCTGCGCTCTTCAAGGTCTTTGAGGACGCGGCCGACCATCTCGCGCGAGCAGCCGACGATGCGGCCGATTTCCTGGCGGGTGATCTTGATCTGCATGCCGTCGGGGTGGGTCATGGCGTCGGGTTGCTTGCACAGTTCCAGCAGGCAGCGGGCCACGCGACCGGTCACGTCGAAGAACGCCAGGTCACCGACCTTTTGCGTGGTGTTGCGCAGGCGCTGGGCCATCTGGCCACCCAGGGCGTAGAGAATGTCCGGGTCGTGGCGGGCCAGTTCGCGGAACTTTTCGTAGCTGATCTCTGCCACCTCACACTCGGTCTTGGCGCGCACCCAGGCACTGCGTTGCTGTTCGCTGCCCGAGGGCTCGAACAGTCCCAGTTCACCGAAGAAGTCGCCGCTGTTGAGGTAGGCGATGATCATCTCGCGCCCTTCTTCGTCCTCGATCAGGATGGTTACCGAGCCCTTGACGATGAACCACAGGGTATCGGCCCGGTCACCGGCGCAGATGATGTTGCTTTTGGCGGCGTAACGCCGGCGCTGGCAGTGGGCGAGCAACTTGTCGATGTTCTTGATCTTGGCTGGAAGGCTTGTTGCAACCATGGCTGAATCCCGGAGTGACGCGACGCGTGAGCATTCTTGTAGACCGCCTGGCTGCGAGTGCCAGCGATTTGGCGCCAGCTTAGCAGACGCTTGAGGGTGTATCGGCATATTTACCGGAACGCTTAGCCTTTTCGCACGTGCTCGCAGGGTCTAAGCTGACAGCCTTTTTCAGAGCAAGGGAGTCCGGTTGATGAAGGCGCGTATCCAGTGGGCAGGCGAAGCCATGTTTCTTGGTGAATCGGGCAGCGGCCATGTCGTGGTGATGGATGGTCCGCCCGAGAGTGGCGGGCGTAACCTGGGTGTACGGCCGATGGAAATGCTGTTGCTGGGGCTGGGTGGCTGCAGCAACTTCGATGTGGTGAGCATTCTGAAAAAATCACGTCAGGCGGTGGAAAGCTGCGAGGCGTTTCTTGAAGCCGAGCGCGCTGACGAAGACCCGAAGGTGTTTACCAAGATTCACCTGCGTTTTGTGGTCAAGGGCCGCGGGCTGAAAGAGGCGCAGGTCAAGCGCGCAGTGGAGCTGTCGGCGGAGAAGTACTGCTCGGCGTCGATCATGCTGGGGCGCGCCGGGGTCGAGATCACCCACGCCTATGAGATTGTCGAGCTGGGTTGATCGGGCTGGTCCTTTCGCCGGCAAGGCCGGCTCCTGCAGGAATGTGTCATTCTGCTTGTAGGAACCAACCTTGCTGGCGAAGCGGTGCTCAGGTTCGCAGCCGCTCCAGCGCAAACAGCAACCCCAGCCCCGGCACCAGCGCCAGCAGCCACCAGTGCAGGTTGGACACCAGCAACACGACGACCTCGCCCTCGGTCCAGGTGTTGCCGAACGCTCGCGAGAACAGGTTGCACAGCAGCCATGCGCTGAGCGCCGCGAGTACCGCGAATAGCCCCCCGAGCCTGCGCGGCTTGCGCACGAAGCTGCCCAGCAGTACGAACAGCAGCATGCCCGGTACACAGAACAGCACCAGATCGATGGTGCTGCTGCCCGACTCGCCCATGTCCGGCAGTTGCGTGGTGAACGTCTGTTCGCGCACGTAGGCAGTCATCAGCCAGACGAAGGCATAACCGACCAAGACCAGAAGCAAGCTTTGCGCGGTGCGAATCGATACCCGGCGCAACATTATCGGCGCAGCCCCGGCAGCAGCGTGAGCAGGCCCTCTGGCAGCGCAGCACGCAACCGGTTGCTCAAGCGGTCCCGGTGTTTCTGGTAGAGCAGGCCGAGGCCGATCACGCCCAGCCCGATCAGGCTCAGCACCACCGGGAACAGCAACGAGTCGGCGAATACGTCGTAGGACAGGTAGCCCAGGTACGCGGCAACGCCCACCGCGCCGAACACCATGAACATCGCTCGACGCAGCAGTATCGCGCTCGCCATCAGGCCAAGGTTGATCAGGCAGTACAGTGCCTTGCCGAATTCACTGCTGCTCTGCATCGAGGTCAGCCCACCCCAGAACGCCAGGAGCCCGGCCAGGTAGCCCCAGAAGGCCATGTCCTGGCGGGTACGTCCGTCGATGCCGAGAAACACCAGCAGCAGGCCCAGGCCAAACCATAGTGACACCTGCTGGCGCTGCTCCCAGTTGAACTGATTACCGTGCACCCATTCGCTCAGGTCCATGGACATGAACCACAGCGCCAGCGCAATCGGCATCACGATGAACGGGAAGGGGATCAGGCGCAGCATCAACAGCCCGGCGAGCACGGTCGCCGCTTCCATCAGCAGCCAGCCACCCTGCACGTAGGTGTAGTAGTTGTGGTAGGCCGCCTGGCTGTCGCCCAGCGGCCACAGGCCGGTCATGCGCTCCAAGGCGAACACTGCCAGTGGCACGATGCCCACGGCCACCGCCGCGAGTACGCCGCCGGCAATCGTCTGGCCGCGCCGCTGCAGCGCCAGGCCGCCCAGGGTAAGCGCCGCGATATAGGCCAGCGCGATCAGCAGCAGCGCGCTGTCACCGACGCGCATCCAGGCTTTGCTGAGCAACCAGCCCATTGCGCCCATGATCAGCAGGGCACCGAAATAGAAGGCGACATGGGCCAGCTGGAAGCTGGCCTGTGGCGTGGGCTGGCATCGCAGAAATGCCAGCAGGGCCTGATCCTGGCCGGGGTTGAGTACGCCGGCATCAACGGCGCGGGCCAGGTCCCTGGCATCGAAGCGTTCCATCAGATTCGGTAAGTGCTTTTGGTCATCACTTTGGCCATCAGGCTCATACCGAACTTGATGGGGGCAGGGAAGCGGAAACCGCCGGCATCCAGTGCCGATTCGGCGTGCTGTTCTTCGTCCACGCGCATCTGCTCGAGAATCGCCCGGGATTTTTCATCCTCGACCGGGATCTGTTCCAGGTGTTCGTCGAGGTGCTTGCACACTTGATGCTCGGTGGCGGCGACGAAGCCGAGGCTGACCTTGTCGCTGATCAGGCCGGCGACCGCGCCAATGCCGAACGACATGCCATAGAACAGCGGGTTGAGTACGCTCGGGTGGCTACCCAGCTGGCGGATGCGCTGTTCGCACCAGGCCAGGTGGTCGATCTCTTCTTCGGCGGCGTGTTCCATGGCCTTGCGTACCTGCGGCAACTTGGCCGTCAGGGCCTGGCCCTGATACAGCGCCTGAGCGCAGACTTCACCGGTGTGATTGATGCGCATCAGGCCGGCCACATGGCGGGTCTGATCTTCGCTCAGCTCGGCGTCGGGCTGGATGATTGCAGGTGACGGCCGGGACGGCTGGCCGCTGAAGGGGAGCAAGGTGCGCATGGCGGTATCGGCCTGCAGCAACAAGCGGTCGAGCGGCGAATAGTGACGTTCGGTAGCCATCGGGCACCTCCGCAAGAATGTGCCCGACAGTTTAACCCAATCAGGATGACAGGGCTTGCGTTGGATCAGCCCGGCGGCCAGTTCATCTGGCGCTGGCCAAGCACGTGCATGTGGATGTGGTAGACGGTCTGCCCGCCCAGCTCGTTGCAGTTCATCACGACCCGAAAGCCGTCCTCGCAGCCCAGTTCCCTGGCCAGACGCTGCGCGGTGAACAGAATGTGCCCGGCCAGCCCTTTATCGTCTTCGGTCAGGTCGTTGAGGGTGCGGATCGGCTTTTTCGGGATGACCAGAAAGTGCACCGGCGCCTGTGGGGCGATATCGTGGAAGGCCAGAACCTGGTCGTCCTCGTAGATGATCTTGGCCGGGATTTCCCGGTTGATGATCTTGGTGAACAGAGTTTCCACAACGCTTGCTCCATGGTGGGGGTCGGGCCTGAGTGTACTCAGGCGCCGGCGGCTCGCCCAGTGCCGATTTGTGTCAGCGCGGGCAATACGCCCGGTTGATCGCACCGGCGAGTTTGCGCGTGAGCCAGCGCGACAGCAGCCGTGGGCATGCGGCCAGCCAACGGTTGCGCCGCCCGGGGATGATCAGTGCGCGGTTCTTGGCCAGCGCGCGCACGGTATACAGTGCGACCTCTTCGGGGCTCAGGCAGCGTCGGCTGTTGTCCAGCCGGGGAATGCGCCGCAGCGGCGACCGGACCGGCCCCGGGCAGAGCACCGAGACCTTGATTCCGGTTTGCTTGAGTTCTTCGCGCAGGGCTTCGGAAAAATGCAGCACGTAGGCCTTGCTGGCCGCATAGGTGGTCATCCACGGGCCGGGCGCAAAGCCTGCCAGCGAAGCGACGTTGAGGATCTGCCCGCCCCCCTGTACCGCCATGGCATTGCCCAGTGCGTGGCACAGGCGGGTGAGGGCAAGGATATTGACCTCGATAACGTCCTGCTCGTCGCCCCATTCCTGAGCCAGGAAGTGCCCATGGGAGCGAATGCCGGCGCAGTTGACCAGCAGGTCGATCTGGCGTTCACCTTCCTCCAGTTCGAGCAGAAACCCCGAAAGCCGCAATGGCTCCCCCAGGTCGCAGGCACGGAACAGCACCTCGACGCCGAAGCGTTGCGTCAGTTCGATGGCAATGGCTTCCAGCGGATCGCGCTGGCGGGCAACCAGGATCAGGTTGCGCCCCCGGCGCGCCAAGGCCTCGGCCAATGCCAGGCCCAGGCCGCTGGAGGCACCAGTGATCATGGCGTAACGGGTCATGCAGTTCTCCAGTCGGGGGCTATGCAGCTGATTGCCCAGTTTACAGGCTGGAGCGGGTAAAGGCTGCCGGCCTTAGCCGTGAGAGGCGGCCAGGAACAAGCCCAGCGCCAGTAACGGCACCCAAAGCCATGCCAGCACGATCACGGCCTTGCTGTTGGGCGGTGGCGGTGGGCCGTAGCGGTTGCTGGCGCGGTTGCCAGGCAGCAGCAACAGCGCAAGGAAGATCAGGTTGCCGATGTAATAGGGAATCAGCGTAAGGAGGCTGTACCAGCCATTCAATCCCAGGTCATTCATCCTGCGGGCGACAAACACCAGGCTGAGGATCTTCGCCGCCAGCAGTATGGGCACGATGGCGCCGGCAAGATCCTTGGCAAGCGAGGACATGAGCGCAAACAGAAGCACCGACCCCACCCCTGCTGCTACCAGCAGCAGGCTCCAGGCCAGCAATCGCACCCGACCGATACGGCCACGCACGCTCATGAACCTGAGTTTTTCGGAGTTCAGTTGAAGAGGGTTGATGTAGGTGTCGCGCATCGGGCTTCCTTTGCCATTGAGAGAGTCAGCCGGGCCAGTGCTGGCCAAGGCGGGTTGCCCAGGCCTGGGCCTGACGATAGTCGTGCGCGAGCCGGGCGATCAGTTGGTCGACCGGCTCGATGTGGTGCAGGGCGCCGACGCCCTGCCCGGCCGACCACACGGTCTTCCAGGCCTTGGCTTCGTCGTCCAGCGGCTTGAGCTGGCTTGCGCCGGCCGCACCCAGTGCCTTCAGGTCGAAGCCTGCGTGTTCAAGGCTCTGGCGCATGAAGCTGGCCGGTACCCCGGACACGGCGGCGGTGTGGATGATATCGGCTGCTTGGCATCCAGCAGCATTTGTTTGTAGGCCTGCGGTGCCTGGCTTTCATCGCTGGCGATGAAGTGGGTGCCCATGTACGCCAGGTCGGCGCCCAGCAATTGTGCCGCGAGCAGCTCATGGCCACGGTTGATGCAGCCTGCCAGCAGCAGCGTCTTGTCGAAAAACTGACGTATTTCGGCAATCAGGGCAAACGGGCTCCAGGTGCCGGCATGCCCGCCCGCACCCGCCGCGACCGCGATCAGGCCGTCCACGCCGGCCTCGGCGGCTTTTTCGGCATGACGGCGGGTGGTGACATCGTGGAACACCAGGCCGCCGTAGCTGTGGACCGCATCGACCACCTCTTTTGCTGCCCCCAGGCTGGTGATCACGATGGGTACGCGGTGTTCGATGCAGATCGCCAGGTCTGCCTGCAGGCGCGGGTTGCTGGCGTGCACGATGAGGTTGACCGCATAGGGCGCCGGGTTGTCGAGCTCGGCCAGGCCCGCCTCGATGGCTTGCAGCCAGGCCTTGAAGCCCGCGCTGTCGCGTTGGTTGAGCGCGGGAAAACTGCCCACCACGCCATTGCGGCAACAAGCCAGGACCAGTTGCGGATTGGAGATCAGGAACATGGGCGCCACTACCACGGGCAGGCGCAGACGCTGTTCGAGCAGGGCGGGCAATGACATGGCAGGCTCTCGTAGTCAGGTAACAACGATCAGAACGGTTTGACCACCACCAGGATCACGATCAGCAGCAGGATCACCACGGGTACTTCGTTGAACCAGCGAAAGTACACGTGGCTACGGGTGTTCTCGCCGCGTGCGAAGCGCTTGAGGTTGGCGCCGCACACGTGATGGTAGCCGGTCAGCAGGATGATCAGGGTCAGCTTGGCGTGCATCCAGCCTTGCTTGAGGAAATCCGGTGCAAGGCTGAGCAGCCAGATACCAAAGACGAAGGTGGCGATCATCGCGGGGCCCATGATGCCGCGGTACAGCTTGCGCTCCATGGTCACGAAGCGTTCCTGGCTGATGCTGTCCTGGCTCTGGGCGTGATAGACGAACAGGCGGGGGAGGTAGAACAGCCCGGCAAACCAGCAGACGATGCTGACGATGTGCAGGGCTTTGATCCATAGAAAAAGCATGTTTTGGTTAATCCTTCAGGTTCACGGTCGTCAGATAGTAGTGGCTTGGGCCGTCGGGCGTCATCTGAACGGTTGTTACCAAGGCTGTAGGTCCATATTATCCGTGGTTTTCCAGTCGGTTCGTTGAAAGGGGCAGGTTTATGGTCAAGGTCGGTATCGTCGGCGGCACGGGGTACACCGGTGTCGAGCTGCTGCGTCTGTTGGCACAGCATCCACAGGCTGAAGTGGCAGTTATCACCTCGCGTTCCGAGGCGGGCCTGCCGGTCGCCGAGATGTACCCTAACCTGCGCGGCCATTACGACAACCTGGCCTTCAGCGTGCCGGACACCAAGACCCTGGCCGCCTGCGACGTGGTGTTCTTTGCCACGCCACACGGGGTGGCGCATGCACTGGCGGGGGAGTTGCTGGCGGCCGGGACCAAGGTCATCGATCTGTCGGCGGACTTCCGCCTGCAGGACGCCGACGAGTGGGCGCAGTGGTATGGTCAGCCGCACGGTGCCCCCGAGCTGCTCAAGGATGCGGTGTATGGCCTGCCCGAGGTCAACCGCGAGCAGATCCGCAATGCACGCCTGATCGCCGTGCCGGGTTGCTACCCGACGGCCACCCAGCTGGGCTTCCTGCCGTTGCTGGAGGCGGGCATCGCTGATGCATCGCGCCTGATTGCCGACTGCAAATCCGGTGTCAGTGGTGCCGGCCGTGGCGCTGCCGTGGGTTCACTGTTCTGCGAGGCGGGCGAAAGCATGAAGGCCTACGCGGTCAAGGGCCACCGTCACCTGCCAGAGATCCGCCAGGGCTTGCGTCGTGCAGCGGGTGCAGAGGTGGGCCTGACCTTCGTGCCTCACCTCACACCGATGATCCGTGGTATTCACTCCACGCTCTATGCAACGGTGGCCGATACGTCGGTCGACCTGCAGGCGCTGTTCGAGAAACGCTATGCCGACGAACCGTTCGTGGACGTGATGCCGGCCGGCAGCCACCCGGAAACCCGCAGTGTGCGCGGTGCCAACGTCTGCCGCATTGCTGTGCATCGGCCACAGGGCGGTGACCTGGTGGTGGTGTTGTCGGTTATCGACAACCTGGTCAAGGGCGCGTCGGGCCAGGCGGTACAGAACCTGAACATCCTGTTCGGCCTGGACGAGCGCCTGGGCCTGTCCCACGCCGGCCTGTTGCCCTGAGGCGCGGGCTGCATGCGACAGACGGCGTTGACTGCCGCCTGTCGCGTGCAGCGACGAGTTGCTTCTATTGTTGACCGATTTTCTCGGAGAAGCGGATAATGCGCGTCATCACGCATTAAGGCGGCAACAGCGCCGGGAGAAAGTCAGCATGAGCGTCGAATCCTTCACCCCTACGGTTTTGCAATTCACGCAGGGTGCCGCGCACAAGGTGAAGACCCTGGTCGATGAAGAGGGCAATGATCGCCTCAAGTTGCGCGTGTTCGTGACTGGTGGCGGTTGCTCGGGTTTCCAGTACGGTTTTACCTTCGATGAAGATGTGGCCGAGGATGACACCATTGTCGAACGCGAAGGGGTTGCCCTGGTGGTTGATCCGATGAGCTTCCAATACCTGGCAGGTGCCGAAGTTGACTACCAGGAAGGTCTGGAAGGTTCGCGCTTTATCATCAAGAACCCGAATGCCACCACAACCTGTGGCTGCGGCTCTTCGTTCTCGATCTGAGTTTCAGGCAGTACTGCTGACGCCGCGCACTTGCGCGGCGTTTTGCTGTGTGCGATTCACGCCGGGTAGATTGCGCCGAGCACCCTCAGGCCTGCGGCGCCCGTGACGCTGGGGCGGTTGGCGGCGATGCCTTGCAGGCAGCAGTGTGCCAGCCAGGCAAAGGCCATGGCCTCCACCCAGTCGGGGTCGATACCGCTGGCAGCCGTGCTGCTGACCCGTGCGTTGGGCAGCAGGCTGGCCAGGCGGCGCATCAGGGTGACGTTGTGGGCGCCGCCGCCACACACCAGCAGCGCCTGGGTATCGTTCTGTGCCGCTTGCAGCGAGCTGACGATGGAATGCGCGGTCAGTTCCAGCAAGGTGGCCTGAACATCGGCCTCCGGGCTGGCGGGCAACGTGTTCAGGTGGCGCCTGAGCCATGCAAGGTTGAACACCTCGCGGCCTGTGCTCTTGGGGCCGGTGCCGGCAAAGAAGGGGTCACTCAGCAGGCGAGCGAGCAGGTCCGGAACGACCTTGCCGCTGGCTGCCCAGGCGCCGTCTGCGTCGTAACTGCAGCCTTGCCGATCATGGATCCAGGCATCCAGCAGCACGTTGCCCGGGCCACAGTCGAAGCCGCTGACGGGGGTGCCTGCCTCGATCAGGCTGAGGTTGCTGAAGCCTCCGACGTTGAGCACTGCCAGGCGTTCGCCCTGGGTATCGAACAGAGACTCGTGAAAAGCCGGGACCAAAGGTGCGCCCTGGCCGCCTGCAGCCACGTCGCGGCGACGGAAGTCGCTGACCACCGTGATGCCCGTGAGCTCTGCCAGCAGGGCAGGGTTGCCGATCTGTACGGTGAAACCGCGGGCAGGTTCGTGGCGAATGGTCTGGCCGTGGCTGCCTATGGCGCGAATATCTGCTGGTTGCAGGTGCTGCTCGGCCAGCAGTTGGTTGATGCCTTGGGCGGCGAGCCGCACCCAGGCGTCCTCGGCCAGCGCGGCACGGGCAATTTCGTCTGGGCCGCTGGCGCACAGCGCGAGCAGATCGTCGCGCAGTGTCGAAGGCATGGGAATGTAGTGGGTGGCAAGCAGCGTCAGGCGCTGCTCCTGCTTGATCAAGGCGATGTCCAGACCGTCAAGGCTGGTGCCGGACATCACGCCCAGGTACAGGGCCATGGCCTAGCGCTTTGCCGAGGCCAGCATGGTGGCCTTCTCTTGGTCCATGCGAGCGATCAGTGGCTGGCTCTGCTGAAGGAAGCGCTGGCGCTCGGCCTTGGCGATCGGGTCGGCCATGGGCAGCTTCTGCCCGAGCGGGTCGACGTGTACGCCATTGACCTGGAACTCGTAGTGCAGGTGCGGACCGGTGGACAGGCCGGTGGTACCGATGTAGCCGATGACCTGGCCCTGTTTGACCGTACCGCCGGTTTTCACGCCCTTGGCGAAGCCTTGCATGTGGCCGTAGAGGGTCTGGTAGCTGTTGCCGTGCTTGATGATCACGGTGTTGCCGTAGCCGCCGCGGCGCCCGGCCAGCAGTACCTTGCCATCACCGGCGGCCTTGATCGGCGTGCCGCGGGGCGCTGCGTAGTCGACGCCTTTGTGTGCGCGGATCTTGTTCAGGATCGGGTGCTTGCGACCTGCCGAGAAGCGTGAGCTGATGCGCGCGAAGTCCACCGGTGTGCGGATGAACGCCTTGCGCATGCTGTTGCCGTCGGCGGTGTAGTAGCTGGTGTTGCCTTGCTTGTTGGTGTAGCGCACGGCGCTGAAACTCTTGCCGCGGTTGGTGAACCGCGCGGACAAGATGTTGCCGTTGCCGACGACCTTGCCGTTTACCACTTTCTGCTCGTAGATGACGTCGAACTCGTCACCCTGGCGGATGTCCTGGGCGAAGTCGATGTCGTAACCGAAGATGCGGGCCATGTCCATGGTCAGCGAGTGGCTCATGCCGGCGCGCTGGCCCGAGGCCGAGAGGGAGCTCTTGATCACGCCGTGAACATAGGCCGAGCGCACCACCGGTTTGGTGATTTCGCGATTGAACGCATAACCCTTGTCGCCCTTGGTCAGGCGGATGGTCTCCAGGTCGCTGACCTTGCTGTGCAGGCTTGCCAGTTGGCCGTCCTTGTCCAGCTCGATCTCCAGTACCTGGCCGTGCTTGAGCTGGCTGAACTGTTTAGCCTGCTTGTTGCTGGCCAGTACGTCGTGCACCACGTTGGAGGGCAGGCCAACCTTGGCGAACAGGGTCGACAGGGTGTCGCCGCGCGCCACGGTGACTTCACGGTGGCTTGGGTCTTTGGCGGCTTCGGCGGCTGGCGCCGGTTCGGCTTGGCGGTGTCTTCGGTGGCTGCGGTTGGGTTGTCGATCTGGGCGAACGGCGACGCGGCGCTTTGCTGGCTGGCGTCGGCCGAAGTGTCTTGTTGCTGCTTCAACTGCTCGGCCGGGGTTTCCAGCTCGAGGTTGAGGGTGGTCTTCTTGGCTTCGACTTCGCTGGAGGGGAACACCAGCAAGGCCAGGCTGAGGAGGGCGGCAATGCCGCTTGCGGCCAACAGGTGGCTCTTCGGATAAAGCGGGGGCGCTTTAGGCGGTTCGTTGATCATAGGTAGATTGACTTTGAAAAAGATGGAATGGAAAAGATGAATGACATGATGAAGATGAAATAACTGTATAAAATATAACCAAATCCCCTTCGGCGCAAGCGCGCAGACGTCATCAGCCGGGTGCGTGGTCACATACGGGGCAAAAACTTGTATTTGATGGCTGATCTTGTATGGTTGGGGCCCTTTGAATCTGAGCCTTGCGGGTCTGTTATGAAGTCGGTTGAAGAGCAGCTAGCGCTGATCAAGCGTGGAGCGGAAGAGGTACTGGTCGAGGCCGAACTGGTCGAGAAGCTCAAGCGCGGGCAGCCGCTGCGGATCAAGGCGGGCTTCGACCCGACCGCGCCGGACTTGCACCTGGGGCATACCGTCCTTATTAACAAGCTGCGCCAGTTCCAGGAGCTGGGGCATCAGGTGATCTTTCTGATCGGTGATTTCACCGGCATGATTGGTGATCCGAGCGGCAAGAGCGCCACGCGCCCGCCGCTGACCCGCGAGCAGGT
Source organism: Pseudomonas brassicae (assembly GCF_010671725.1). GTDB lineage: Bacteria > Pseudomonadota > Gammaproteobacteria > Pseudomonadales > Pseudomonadaceae > Aquipseudomonas > Aquipseudomonas brassicae. The sequence goes on from NZ_JAAHBU010000013.1 coordinate 14,986, forward strand.
GCTGGAGAACGCCGAGACCTACAAGCAGCAGGTGTTCAAGATTCTCGATCCGGCCAAGACCGAGGTCGCCTTCAACTCCACCTGGATGGACGCCCTTGCGCCTGCTGACTTCATTCGTCTGGCGTCGCAGTACACCGTGGCGCGCATGCTTGAGCGCGATGACTTCGACAAGCGTTACACCAGCAACCAGCCGATCGCGATCCACGAGTTCCTGTACCCGCTGGTGCAGGGCTATGACTCGGTCGCACTGAAGGCGGATGTCGAGCTGGGCGGCACGGATCAGAAGTTCAACCTGCTGATGGGGCGTGAGCTGCAGCGTGGCTACGGTCAGGAGGCTCAGAACATCGTCACCATGCCACTGCTCGAAGGGCTGGATGGTGTGAAGAAGATGTCCAAGTCACTGGGCAACTATGTCGGCATCCAGGAAGCGCCCGGGGTGATGTACAGCAAGCTGGTATCGATCCCGGATACGCTGATGTGGCGTTACTTCGAGCTGCTCAGCTTCCGCTCGATGGAAGAGATCGAAGCGCTGCGTGCTGACGTGGCTGGCGGGGCGAACCCGCGGGACGTCAAGATCAAGCTCGCCGAGGAGATCGTGGCCCGTTTCCACGGTGAAGAGGCGGCGGCCAATGCCCACCGCGGCGCTGGCAACCGGATGAAGGATGGCGAGCTTCCTGACGACCTGCCTGAGATCGAGGTGCTGGCGGCTGAGGGCATGCCGATTTCCGCGGTGCTGAACAAGGCGGGGTTGGTGAAGAACTCGGCAGCGGCGCGTGACCTGCTGGCGGCGGGTAGTGTGAAGGTCGATGGTGAAGTGGTTGACCGCGGCTTTGTGTTTGCGCTGGGTTCTACCCATGTTTGCCAGGCCGGCAAGAAGGCATTTGCTCGTATCAGCTTGAAGGCTGAATAAGAAGAAGGCGGCTTGCGCCGCCTTCTTCTATATAGAGGGAAGCGGGGATTCGGGGTTGTTTGAGAAAGTTTGAAATTTAGCCCTTGACGCCCCGTTTAATCTCTCTATAATTCGCACCTCTTCCGGCGTGGTCGGAACGAAAAACTCCTTGA
>NZ_JAAHBU010000130.1 GCF_010671725.1 Pseudomonas brassicae
CGCCGGCCAGCAGCAGGCCGAGTACGGCACCGAGGCCGGCGCGCAGCCATTCCTTGGGTGGGATATGCAGGGCGGCGGGGATGAAGTGGTCCAGCCAGGCGTTCAGACTACGGGTAGGCATGTGACAACCGGGTACCTGTTGAAAGAAAAGAAGCCCGCCCAAGACGAGGAGGCTTTGTATCGCGAGGGGGCAATACGCAAAGGGCTCCGTCCCTGGAGATGGAAACCGGCAGGGTTGCGGATGCGCGCAGTCTGAACAAAAGCGTGGTGTGTCTCCAACGCAAAAAAATGCAGCCTGGCTGCAATTATTTTGATGGATGCCATTACCGGCCCGCACACAAAAAATCTGACAGTCCCGACCATTCCATTATTTGTTGCAACGCGCCATGGCCTGTCAGATCGGCGTTGGCAGCCTGGGTGGCCCGGCGACAGATCGTCGTGATGCCACCAACCCTCAGATAACCTTCACCGCACGCCCAATGAATTGAATCGGACCCGTCGGTTTGCCCGTGCGCGATCCACCACTGTTTTCCAAGGTCAACTCGAACAGTTGGTTCGCCTCCAACGGCGGCAACGCATCCAGCGGCACCTCCAACACCTGCCCCGGCTTGACCAACCCCAACGATACCGGCCCCTGCCAACCCTCGCCCTTGGTCCAGAACTGCAAGGCCTTGTCCTGCGGCACACTGTCCATCCCCAACGGTATCAACTGGATCTGCCGCGCATCCCGCGCCTGGATCACCCAGCCCGGCGCCTTGTCCTGCGGCGCCACCAGTACCACAAGGTAGCTGGGCGCAACCGGCACCACCTCCCGCGTCAGCAACAACGCACTCAACACCACGCTGGCCGCCAACCCGCCCGCCGCCGCCCACCGCCACAACGCCAATCGGTCCCACCAACCCACAGCAGCCGCTGCCGGTACAACCCGCGTACCCAGGCTGCGCTCGATGCGCGCCCACAACAGCGGCGACGGCACATGTTCCGGGGCCAACGCCGTCAGCGGGTACAAGCGCCTCTCCCAGGCATCCACTGCAGCCCGCAGTGACACGTCATGTGCAAGCCGTTGCTCTACCTCCAGCCGCTGTTCGGACGGCAAGGTGCCCAGCACGTATTCGCCAGCCAGCGCCTCAAGATCGTCCTGCTGCCCCGTGGTCATCCCATGCACTCCCGCAACGCCGCCAGGCTGCGCTTGATCCAGGCCTTCACTGTGCCCAGCGGCGTGTCGAGCCGGCTGGCAATCTGGGCGTGAGAATAACCGTCGATGTACGCATGCAGAAGGCACGCCCGGCGCAACGGCTCCAGTTGTTCAAGGCAGCCGTTGATGCGCATCGAATGCAACGGGCTGTCAGGGCTGTCCAACGTCTGCACCTGCCCCTCGCCCACCTCGTCCAACGCAACCTCACGACCACGAGCCCGCAGGAAGTTCAGCGCCAGGTGCCGCGTGATGCTGAACATCCAGCCACGCGCGCTGCCCCGCGCCGGATCAAAACCCGCAGCACCGCTCCAGATGCGCAGGAACGCGTCGTGCACGATGTCCTCGGCCAATGCCGTGTCGCGCACCAGTTGCCGGGCCACGCCCAGCAGGCGCGCGCCCTCCTGTTCGTACAGGCGTTGCAAGGCCTGGCGGTCTGCGCGGGCGCAGGCAGCCAGGTGCGCTTCGTAGTCGAATGCGGGCTCAGGTACGGACACAGGTTTCAGCCATCGCCAAGGGATGCTGGCAGCGTAGACCAGCGCCGCTTACTGCGCGGCCCAGAAGATGTAGTCGGCCTGGTACTTGACCACTTCGCGCTTGCCCTTGTCGGCCGCCGTGCATGCCGTGGCCGGTGCCACCCCACCCTTGAGCGCGACGCGCTGGATATAGGTGACGCCGGTCATCGCGCCCTTGCCTTCGACCGGGTTGGCCTTGACCACTGATACGGCAGGTTGCCCGGGCTGGATGGGGCCACTGCCAGTTGCGTGCCGGTGACCTTGGAGCCGTCCTTGGCCTGCCAGGTGGCTGGCGGCCCGAAGTAGTCGCCCACCGCCTTGCCGCTGCGATCATTGAGCACCGCCTTGGGCCCGACGAACACCCATTCGGTCTGCCCCGCCATGTCAGCCTTGTCGCGGCATTCGTAGGTGATCTCACCCACGCCCACAGTCTCAAGGGCGATAGCGTGGCCATCGGGTACCTTGATACTGTCGGGCACAGCCATGGCGGCATGGGCGAACGGCAGGGCGAGGGTCAGGCAGGCGGTGGCAGCGGCAGCCGAGGGTGCGTTTGGCGTTCATGCGCGTCTCTCCAGAAGGTAGTCGGTTCAGCAGCGCGAAGGGCTACTGCTGAGTACTACCCGCGGGAACGCATTCTGGATGCAGTCACAGCAAAAAATAAATCAACCAAGCAACGCAGGGTCGATACCGTCGCAGTCGAAGGTAATGAAACCGCCGACGGTGTCGGCTTGGCCGCCAGTGATTTCGCCATGGTAGGACAAGCCATTGCTCAGGGTGACGCAGACATGGGTGGGGTCTTGCGGGGCGTCCAGCTTGCCGTTGAATTCAACCGTGAAGCGGGTATCGCCGTCGACCTTCAGGCCCACCAGGACATTCGCGTTGTCCACGGCCTCGGTTTCCTTGCCCGCGTATTCGGCGCTGACGGTTACGGTGGCGGTGTCTTGGTACATGCTTGAACTCCAACGGCAGAATGCGTGACGCCACCTGGCGCCAACCGGCGGCTAGGGTAAGCGAACGGGTGGGGTGTGGGGAATCCCCGCCGGGCGCAAGGTTGCAATTTGCATGAGGCAAACCGCCCGCTCATGCAGCCTGCATGGGCCTAGGACGCGTTTCTTTTTCAACCATATGATTTTATTGAATTAAATATTTTGACGCATTTGGCACGGTGACTGCTGAGTAACAGGGGAAGGCCCACTATTACGACTGGAGCACCAATAATGATTACAAGTGCCGATACGTACGCTGTCAGCGCGGGAGACACCTCCAGCCACTCAGGCGTGTCCTGGGCAGCCATCTTTGCCGGTGCCACCGGCGCCGCCGCGTTGTCGCTGATTCTGATCGTGCTGGGCTTCGGCCTGGGCTTTTCTGCCGTTTCACCCTGGTCAGGGGATGGCGCCACCGCCAAGCAACTGGGTATTTCCACCATTGTGTGGCTGACCGTGACGCAAATCGTGGCCTCGGGCCTGGGCGGTTACATTGCTGGGCGGCTACGGGTGAAGTGGGCCAACCTGCACACCGATGAAGTGTACTTTCGCGACACGGCCCACGGCTTCCTGGCCTGGGCGTTCGCCACGCTGGTGACGGCCACGCTGGTGGTCGGCTCGGTGACTTCGGTGATCAGCGGCGGCGTGCAGGCCGGCGCCACGGCTGCATCGGGCATGGCCGCCGCCGGTGCCGGCGCAGTCGCCAACAGCAGCAAGGCAGATGACGAATCGGCCTACTTCATCGACATGCTGTTTCGCGATGACCGTCCGGTAGCCGTGACCGACGACGCCGCCCACGGCATCGCCGCACGCATCTTCGTACGTGGCCTTGCCGACGGGCAGTTGAACGCCGAAGACCGCACCTACCTGGCCAACGTGATCGCCCAGCGTACCCAGATCAGTCAGGCCGAAGCCGAGCAACGCATCGATGCGGTGTTTGCCGAAGCTCGCCAGGCGATCGAGGAAGCCAAGCAACTGGCCGATGCCGCCCGCAAAGCAGCGGCCGCTGCTGCACTATGGACCTTCGTGGCGCTGCTGTGCGGTGCGTTCTTCGCAAGCCTGTTCGCCATCTGGGGTGGCCGTCGTCGCGACACTGCGGTGTTCCTGACAGCCGACCCGGTGCGTGTCACTCCCGCTACTGCCCGCCCCCTCTGACAGGAGACTAACCATGCGCTCGATACTGCTGTTCTTCCTCGGTGTGCCGATCCCGATCATCATCCTGATCGCCCTGTTCATGCACTGATACAACGCAAAAGCCCCCGGCCATTGGCCGGGGCTTTCTTTTGTGGCTGAACGCTACAGCGCCGCGTGAGGCCCACGCCCGAGCACCCTGGCGTACTCGGCCTTGGCGGTCTGCTCGGTGAACTCGCCCGACCATTTGGACACCACCACCGTGGCCACGCTGTTGCCGATGGCCGTCACCAGCCTGGTGTCGCGGCGCAAGCGCATGGGCACGCGCGTCGAGGCCGCCGCGCCGCATGCCGGCTACTCGCAGTCGCTGGCCTCGATCGCCGACCTCGCGCACCTGGCCGAAACCCAGGTGCGCAGCATCCAGCAGGTGCGGCGTTTTGTGGCCGACATCGCCGAGGCACAGCGCCAGGGGCTGGTGCCGGGGGAGCATTACTTCTGTGTGTCGAGCATCCGCGTCGACCGCGACAACGCCCATGCCCCCATCTGCTGGACCGACGTGTATGCCCAGGAGGACTACGCGGCGGTGATCGAGGATGCCGAGCGTCACCCTGACGAGTTGATCGCCGCCTTGATCGAACACCCGTTCGGGCGTCGCATCGAAGTGGTCGACCAACAGGTGCGGGCGGTCCTGCTGACGGCCGAGATCGCCCGGAAGCTGAATGCCGAGGCAGGCTCGCCAGGGCTCAAGATCATCCGCCATTACCGTGACGAAAACGCGGCATTGATGGTGGTGTCCGAAACCATGCACCCTGACGATCGGTTCACCCTGGTGACACAGATGCGGCACGAAAAAGCCTGACCCATAAATTCAAAAAGGATATAAAAATAACTATTTGTTCTAACTAAAAGTAATAAAAAAATTGCTCTGCACAGGCTCCAGCCCTTATTTTCAGGCCCTACCTGAAACCCTTTTGGCGACCCGCCTGCGGAGCACACCATGCCCAACACTCCTCCTTCTCCCCTTCGCCGCCTGCTGCTTGGCGGTGTGTTCACCGCCCTCGCCGGCCTGGTGCTGCCAGGCCCGCTGGCGTATGCCGAGCCGACCAAGAACCTGCGTATCGGCTACCAGAAGTTCAACAGTGTGAACATTCTCAAAGGCACCGGCGCGCTGGAAAAAGCCCTGGCGCCACAAGGCATCAAAGTCAGCTGGTACGAGTTTGCCGCCGGCCCGCAACTGCTCGAAGCACTGAGCACCGGCGCCATCGACCTGGGCCACGCGGCCGATGCACCGTCAGTGTTCGCGCAGGCTTCGGGCAAGCCGGTGGTGTACCTGGCGGCCGAGCAGCCCTACCCACGCGGTATCGGCATTCTGGTGCGTGATCAGGACAAGATCGCCGACATTGCTGCACTCAAGGGCAAGCGCGTCGCCACCGGCCGCGGCTGGAATGCGCAGTACCTGCTGGCCGTGGCCCTGCAGGATGCGGGCCTGAACTACAAGGACATCACCCCGGCCTACGTCAACAATGCCGCCGACGCGGTGGCGGCCTTGCAATCGGGCAGCGTGCAGGCCGTGACCCTGTGGGACCCGTTCCTCGCCGCGGCAGAAAAACAACCGGGGGTGAAAAGCCTGCGTGACGGTACCGGGCTGACCAACAACCGCACCTTCTACCTGTCGTCGGCCGCCTTCGCCGATGACAACCGCGCACTGCTCAAGACCTTTTTCACCGAGCTGGGCAAGGCCAGCACCTGGGCCAACCAGCAACCCAAGGAAGTCGCGGCATTGCTTGCACCGCAACTGGGGATTGGCGCCGACGTGCTGGAAGTGGCCACTGAGCGGCGCAACTACAACGCGGTGGCGATCACCCCGGCGATCACCGCCGAACAGCAGAAACTGGCCGATACCTTCCAGGGCCTGGGCCTGATTCCCAAGCCGTTGAAAGTGGCGGACGCCGTCTACCCCGTGACTGTACTGCCCTGACCGCGAGCGACCCTGAGCATGTCCAAGCCGATCCGTTTCAACGCGTTCAGCATGAACGCCGCCACGCATCAGTCACCCGGGCTGTGGCGCCACCCGCGCAACACCAGCGTGAACTTCAACCGCCTGAGCTACTGGACGGCGCTGGCGCGCCTGCTGGAACGCGGGGGCTTCGATGCGCTGTTCATCGCGGACGTGCTGGGCGTGTACGACGTGTACCAGGGCAGCCCCGAAGCCGCCCTGCGTGGCGGTGTGCAGGTGCCGGTGAACGATCCGTTGCTGATCGTGCCGGCCATGGCCGGGGTCACCGAGCACCTGGGCTTCGGCATTACCTTCAGCCTGACCTACGAGCACCCGTATCCGTTCGCCCGGCGCATGTCGACCCTCGATCACCTGACCGATGGGCGGGTGGGCTGGAACATCGTCACCGGCTACCTGGACAGCGCCGCACGCAACCTGGGGCTGGCCCGGCAACTGGCACACGATGAGCGCTACGAGCTGGCCGAGGAGTACCTGCAGGTGCTCTACAAGCTGTGGGAGAAGAGCTGGGACGACGATGCGGTGGTACGTGACCGTGCCAGCGGCGTGTTCGTGGAGCCGGCGCGGGTGCACCCGATACAGCATGCTGGCGAGTACTTTCAGGTGCCCGGCATTCACCTCAGCGAACCGTCGCCACAGCGTACGCCGGTGTTGTTCCAGGCGGGTGCCTCGGCGCGCGGGCAGCGTTTTGCCGCCACCCATGCCGAGTGCGTGTTCATCAGCGGGCCGACGCAGACCGTGCTGCGCCGCTATGTGGAGGGTATTCGCCAGGCAACGCAGGCGGCGGGACGCGCGCAGGACAAGGTGCTGATCTACGCCCAGGCGCTGCTGATTGTTGGCCAGACCCGCCAGGCGGCGCAGGCCAGGCTGGATGAGTACCGCCAGTACGTCGATATCGACGCGGCGCTGGCCCTGCTGTCGGGCTGGACCGGCATCGACTTCTCGCACCTGCAGCCTGACGACCTGATCGAATACATCGAGAACGATGCCGGGCGCACGGCCCTCGCAGCGTTCACCACGTCCGACCCGGACCGACGCTGGACGGTGCGTGAAGCCGCCGAGTTCATCAGCCTGGGTGGACGTGGGCCGGTCTTGCTGGGCTCGCCGGGCGAGATCGCCGATCAGTTGGAAGCGTGGCTGGATGCGACCGGTATCGACGGTTTCAACTTGACCTACGCCGTGGTACCGGACGACCTGCAGGCGGTGGTGGACGAGGTGGTGCCGGAGTTGCAACGACGTGGCCGCTATCGCACCGACTATGCGCAGGGTACCTTGCGCCACAAGCTGTTCGGGCAGGGCGATCGGTTGCCAGCGGAGCATGCAGGGCGGTTGGTGCAGGTCTGAACGCAGGTCCGGCCCCTTCGCTGGCAAGCCAGCTCCCACAGGAGGGATGATTGGCCCTGTGGGAGCGGGCTTGCCAGCGAAGAGGCCGGAACGTACGCTGCAAAAACACTGCAAGATATGGCCACTTGCCTCCATCCTGTTGACCAGGATCAACAGACTGCAAAATCACGCTCCTACACTAGACCGAGGACATCAAAACGCAAAACAGGCCCTCCATGAGCGAAGAATCCAGCGTACACCCCTTGCCCCTCCCATCCGCCACGCCCGCCAATGCCGGCACGCCGGCCACGGCCAAAGCGGCCACCCCACGGCAACGCCGCCCCCGCGCCCCTCGCAAACCCGCTCACGTGCTTGCCAGCGATACCGAAATCAGTGCCATCAGCCAGCAGCCGGCCGCCCTTCAGGTCGCCAGCGCGCGGCGCGGCTCCAACGAAGACAGCGTCTCGGCCGCCCTGCCCGCCAATTACCCCTACCGTCACCGCATGCGCCGTGCCGAGTACGAGAAGGCCAAACACGAACTGCAGATCGAACTGCTCAAGGTGCAGAACTGGGTCAAGGCCACCGGTCAACGCATCGTGGTGCTGTTCGAAGGCCGTGACGCCGCCGGCAAGGGCGGTACCATCAAACGCTTCATGGAGCACCTGAACCCACGCGGTGCCCGTATCGTCGCACTGGAAAAACCTTCCGACCAGGAGAAGGGCCAGTGGTACTTCCAGCGCTACATCCAGCACCTGCCCACCGCCGGTGAAATGGTCTTCTTCGACCGCTCCTGGTACAACCGCGCCGGGGTCGAACGGGTGATGGATTTCTGCACGCCGATGCAGTACCTGGAGTTCATGCGCCAGACTCCCGACCTTGAACGCATGCTGTGCAACAGCGGCATCCTGCTGTTCAAGTTCTGGTTCTCGGTCAACCGCGAAGAGCAGTTGCGCCGCTTCATCTCGCGCCGCGACGACCCGCTCAAGCACTGGAAACTGTCACCCATCGACATCAAGTCGCTGGACAAGTGGGACGAGTACACCGCCGCCAAGGAGGCCATGTACTTCCACACCGACACCGCCGATGCACCCTGGACCGTGATCAAGTCCGATGACAAGAAGCGCGCGCGGCTCAATTGCATCCGTCACTTCCTGCACTCGCTGGATTATCCGGACAAGGACCACAAGGTCGCTCACCGGCCCGATCCGATGCTGGTCGGCCGCGCCTCGCGCGGGCTGGAGGAAGAAGACCTGGTCAACCACAGCTGACACTCCGGCGCAGGCCGCCAGCACCGGCAAGGTCGGCATCACCGGGCTCTGCTATGGCGGCGGCGTGATTTCGCAACTACCTGGCCTAGGACTTTTTCTTCTTGAGGTTTTTCAGGCGCTGGGCAGCGCGTTGCACGGCGGCCATTTTCTCTGGCCGCTTCATGCGCTTCCACTGCTTGATCTCATCCTTGCTGCGCCCGCAGCTCACGCAGAGTTCGCCGCTGAGCTTGCACACCGAGATACAGGGGTTGTCGATATCCTTGGCCATGGTGGGTGCGCTTAGCGGCCGCCGCCCAGGTCGATGAAACTGCCGGTGGTGTAAGAAGCCTTGTCGGACAGCAGCCACACGATTGCCTCGGCCACTTCGGCCGCCTGCCCGCCACGGCCCATGGGAATCGTCGGCTCGAGCTTGCTGACGCGGTCGGCATCGCCACTCAAGGCGTGGAAGTCGGTATGGATGTAGCCAGGCCGTACGCCATTGACACGCACGCCCTCGCCTGCCACTTCCTTGGCCAGGCCGATGGTGAAGGTGTCGAGCGCGCCCTTGGAGGCGGCATAGTCGACGTATTCGTTGGGCGATCCCAGACGCGCCGCCACCGACGATACGTTAACGATCGCCCCGCCCTGCCCGCCATGGCGAGTCGACATGCGTTGCAGCGCATGCTTGGCGCACAGCATGGGGCCTACCACGTTGGTCTTCATCAGTTTGAGCAGGCGAAATTCCGACATCTCGTCAACCCGGCTCTTGTGACCGATAGTGCCGGCATTGTTGACCAGGGCCGTGATCCGCCCCAGTTCGTTGTCGACACGCTGGAACAGCTGGATGACTTCATCCTCGACGCTGACGTCGGCGCGCACGGTGATGGCCTCGGCGCCGAGCTCGCGCACCTGCTCCAGTACGCGGTGGGCTGCGTCGTCGTCGGCAAGGTAGTTGATGCAGATACGATAGCCCGCATGGGCGGCGGCCAGTGCGGTGGCCGCGCCGATGCCGCGACCGGCACCGGT